>JAAYUF010000012.1 GCA_012517815.1 Clostridiales bacterium | reverse complement strand
TTGCGGTAGGCGGTGTCCTCCAGCGGCAGTTTGGAACGGAAAACGCCGTCCACCCGCCGGCAGGCGAGCGCCGCCGCGGGCGCGGTCGGGATGGTCGCGATCTCCCCCACGCCTTTGGCGCCAAAGGCGTGCTGGCTCATATCTCCCTTGCCGATCAGCTTGACTTCGATGGGCGGCGCGTCGGTCGCGCGCCAGAGGCCCAGCTTGCCGTAGGTCGCCAGCGGATAGCCGTGATCCATGGGGAAATCCTCGGTGAAGGCAAACCCCAGGCCCATGACCACGCCACCCTCGATTTGCCCTTCGCAGCTTTTGGGATTGACCACGCGGCCAATATCGTGCGCGGCCACCACGCGGGTCACGCGCTTATGCTCGTCCAGCACCACCACATGCGCGGCGTAACCGTAAGCCACATGGCTTACGGGGTTGGGTTTGTCGCTGCCCATGGGGTCGGTCGGCTCGGTAAACTCGGCGTAGAAACGCTTTCCTTCCAGCGCCGTGAGCGTCCCAGCCTCGCGCCGGGCGTCCGCCAGCTGCAACGCGGCGCGGCGCGCGGCTTCGCCGGTGAACAGCGTCTGCCGGCTCGCGGTGGAGGTGCCGCTGTTGGGGGTCTGCGCGGTATCGGGCGTTTCGTGCACCACCTCGCCGGGTCGCAACCCGGCGGTCTGGCACACCATCTGGATGCAGACGGTCGCCACGCCCTGCCCCATGCAGGCCGCCGAGGTATAAATATGCACCTTGCCGCCGCGCACTTCCAGCGCCACGCGGCCCACATCCGGCACGCCCACGCCCAGCCCGCTGTTTTTCATGGCGCCCGCGAGGCCCGCGTAGAGGCTGCTCTCATAGGCGTCCTTCACGGCCAGCAGGCACTCGGCGTAGGCCGTATCCGGCCCGGCAATCTGCCCGTTGGGCAGCACCTCGCCGGGGCGGATGGCGTTGCGGTAGCGAATCTCCCACGGGGAGAGGCCGACCTTCTCCGCCAGGAGGTTCAGGTTCTGCTCGGCGGCAAAGCAGCTCTGGGTGACGCCAAAACCCCTGAACGCCCCGCCGGGCACGTTGTTGGTATACACGCAAAGGCCTGTGATATCGACGTTCTGAAAATGATACGGCCCGCCCGCATGCGTGCAGGCGCGTTGCAGCACCGGCCCGCCAAGCGACGCGTAGGCTCCGCAGTCGCTTACGAGCACGGCCTTCATCGCGGTCAGGTTGCCGTCCCGGTCGCACGCGGTGGTGATGTCGATGTCCATCGCGTGGCGCTTGGTGTGGATGTTGAGGCTCTCCTGCCTAGAAAACCGCACTTTGACCGGCAAGCCCGTCGCCCACGCCATCAGCGCGGCATGGTGCTGCACGCTCATATCCTCCTTGCCGCCAAACCCGCCGCCCACCAGCGAGGAAACCGAGCGCACGCGCTCGTTGGGCAATTTGAGCATGCGCGCGATTTCGCGCTGCTCGTCGTAGACGGACTGCGAGCCGGTGTAGAGGATCACGCCACCCTGCCCGTCCGGCTCGGCGATGGCGCACTCCGGCTCCATAAAGGCGTGATCGGTCTGCGGGGTCACGTAATGCCGGGTGACCACGTAGGCGGCCTCGGCGATGGCCTTGTCCGCGTCGCCGCGCCTGAGCTGCTGGCGGGAGAGCAGGTTGCCCTTCTCGTGCAAGAGCGGCGCGCCCTCGGCCAGCCCTTCGGCAGGCGTGGTCACGGGGGTCAGCTCCTCGTAGGTGACCTCCACCAGGGCAAGCGCTTCGTCCAGTGTTTCCCGGCGCCGGGTAGCCACCAGCACAATCGCGTCCCCGACGTAGCGGGTAATCTCGCCTTCAGCGATCAGCACATCCCAATCCGGGATCAGGTGGCCGGTTTTATTGAAGGGCACGTCCCGCGCGGTGAGCACGCGCACCACGTCCGGGTGCGCCTCGGCGCGGGAGGTGTCGATTCGGACCACCCGCGCGCGCGGGTACCGGCTGCGCAGGGCTTTGGCATACACCATGCCCGGCAGCACGATATCGTCGGTGAAGCGCCCGGTACCCAGCACCTTGGCGGCGGCGTCCACGCGCTGCAGGTCCGCGCCCAGCAGGCCCTCGTCCTTAGCGGCGGGCACGGGCCGGTTCTCCCGGAAAAAATCCGCGGCCAGCAGAATGGCATCCTCAATTTTCTGATACCCGGTACAGCGGCAGATGTTGCCGCGAATGGCCTGTTTCACGTCCGCGCGCGTCGGGCTCACGTTCTGGTCCAAAAGCGCCTTGGCGGAAATCACCATGCCGGGGGTGCAAAAGCCGCACTGCACCGCCCCGCACTGGGCAAAACAGTAGGCATACACCTCCCGCTCCCGCGGCGACAGGCCCTCCACCGTCAGGATGGCCTTTCCGCCGGCCTTGCCGGTGGTATACACACAGGCCCGCTGTTTGCGCCCGTCCACCAGCACGGTACAGGTGCCGCAGGCGCCTTCGCCGCAGCCTTCCTTGACGGAGGTCAGCCGCAGCTCATCCCGCAGAAAATCGATCAGCGGCATGTCGCGCTCGGTTTGCACAGCCCTGCCGTTGACATATAGCGTGTACATGAGGGTCACCTCCCGGGTGATCGGCGCGGTTTCGTCCGCGCGGGGAGCCTGATTCGGGGATGCGGGAACGGGTTGTATCGCGCGCGACTGGCTGCGAGCCTCCCGCGCGCCCGCCGCAGAGGACGCTTCCGTCGGGCTGTCCGCGAACGGTTGCGCTCGTGCATGCCCACCGGCGGTCCATGCGGTCGGCGGGAGCGGTGCGGGGTAACGCGCAACGTACTCCGGCCCTTTGTTGCCGCGTTTGGCATGGTTTCGCCCACGCCGGCCAGTCGGCAACCCGGCCAGCCGCTCCGCAAGGAAAGGCCCATACGCGCAGGTTGGCTGCGGATCAGCTTCTGCGAAGCCAGGGCATCTGGCGAAGCGTATCGCGCATCAGCGCGGCGATATCGGCGGGGATGTCCCCATCCGAAAGCGCCGCGGTAAACGTGCGGCCGGAAAGCCGGATCAGCGCATGTTCGTCGGTAAGCATCGTCCAGCCGGGGTTGTGGCTGTCCTGGAAGGCTTTTTCATCCGTGAACCACGTGAGCTTGTCCAGATACGGCGCGCTGCGGTAGGGGCAGAAGGTGGCGCAGTTGCCGCACTCGTTGCAGCGGCCGTCGATGTGCACGATCTGCATCCGGCCCTGCGAAAGCACCATTTCGTTGGCGCGGTTGGGGCAAACGTCCACGCAGTTGAGGCAGACCGTGTCGCAGCCCAGGCACCGGCCGAACTCCGCTTCGGTGTCGCCGGGCAGGCGCGTTTCGCCGCGGCGGGCCAGCAGGGTTTTGCTGTCCGTAACGCAGTGGCAGGCTTCGGGCTGGATGCCCAGAATATCCTCCGCGGTGGCCTGCGCGTCGGCGATGGCCTCCACCACGGTCGCGGGGCCGCGCAAGGCGTCGCCCGCAACGTACACGCGCTCGCTTTGCTTGCGCGCCGTGGGGCGGCCGCCGGCCGTCAGGCGCACGCCGTTTTCGAAGAGCAGCGCCGCGTCCGGCTTTTCGCCAATGGCGGAAACCAGCGTATCGCAGGGCAGGGTCACGGTCTCGCCGGTCTGCTCGGGGCTTCGGCGGCCGCTTTCGTCCATCGCGCCCAGGCGCATCACGGCGCAGGTCAGCACGCCCGCTTCCAGCTTGACGGGCGCGAGCAGCTCGCGAAACGCCACGCCCTCCTCCCGCGCAAGGATGTATTCTTCTTCCTCGGCGGGCATTTCACGCTTGGTGCGGCGGTAAACGATGGTCACTTCGCGGACGCCCGGCAGGCGGCGCGCGGTGCGCGCGGCGTCCATGGCGGTATTGCCGGCCCCGGCGATCACCACATGCTCGCCCACCGTCAGCCGGTCCGGCCATTTCTTCGCCTGCTCCAGAAACGTGAGCGCGCCGACTTCCCCCTCGATGTTCAGCCGCCCCGCGGCCTGCGCGCCGCAGCAGAGCACCACGTGCGTAAAGCCGTTTTCCAGAAGGGTCTGGGCGGTTTCGGCGCGCGTGTTGCGCACCACGTGCACACCCAGCTTGTGGAGCATCGCCTCGTCGTGGTCGATGGCCTCGCACCCGATGCGGAATTCCGGGATCACGTGGCGCACCACGCCGCCCAGACGCTCCTTTTCTTCAAAGATGGTCACTTTCGCCCCGGCGCGGGCCAGGAAGAACGCCGTCGCCATGCCGGCGGGGCCGCCGCCCACCACCGCGACGCGCTCGGGCCGCTCGCCGGCGGGGGCCAGCGCGTCCAGATACGGTGCAAAGCCCTTCTCCGCCGCCACACGTTTCACCTCGCGGATGCGCAGCGGCTCGTCGTACTGGTTGCGGGCGCAACGGCTTGTGCAGCGATGGTTGCAGATGTTGCCGGTGATGGAAGGCAGCGCGTTTTTCTCGCAGATGACCCCCAGCGCCTCGGTATAGCGGCCCTGAGCCACAAGCTCCATGTAGGCGGAAATGTCCTGATGGATGGGACAGCCGTCCGAACAGGGCGCGAGGAAGCAATCCAGCAGGGGAACGTCCTGCCCGTTCTTCTCGGGCGTCGGCGGCTTGAGCGGGCGGGTGTAGTACGGATCGGTCAGGCTGCGGGCCGCGAGGGCCGCCAGCGCCGGCAGATCCACGCCGGCAAAGGGCTGGTAAGGCTTCGCGGCGAGCTTCTTGGCCATGGGTACCAGCCGGTTGTACCCGCCGGGCTTGAGCAGCGTCGTCGCCAGTGTGATGGGCCAGATGCCGGTATCGTACAGGTCGGCGATGTTATGCTCGTCCGCGCCGCCCGAGAAGCTGACCCAGAGCTTACCGTCAAACGCTTGCTCCAGCTTGTGCGCCAGGTGGATGGTCAGCGGCCAGAGCGCCTTGCCGCTCATATACATTTCCTCTCCCGGCAACTCGTGGCGGGCAACGATCACGGGGAAGGTGTTGCTCAGTTTGAGGCCGAACCGCAGCCCGCGCGACTCCGCCAGCGCCAGCAGGCGCTGGAACATGGGCACGGCGTCGACAAACTGCAAATCGTTCTTGAAATGATGGTCGTCAAACACCAGCTCGCCGTAGCCCAGCCTGTCCATGGTCTCGCGGGCGAACTGGTAGCCCAGCAGCGTCGGGTTGCACTTGACGAACGTGTGCAGGCCCTTTTCCGCGATCAGGTAGGCGGCGATGCGCTCGATCTCCGCCGGCGGGCAGCCGTGCAGGGTCGAAAGGGTGATGCTCTTGCACACGCGCGGGTCGAAGGCGTCCACATCCCCGGCGGTCAGCCCCTCCAGCGCGGAGAGGTGCGTTTTCGCCCACGCCGCGCAATCCGCCCACACAGCCGTATCGCTCGCGTCCGATAGGCCGCGGATGAACCGGTCCAGCTTCTCCGTTTGGATGCCGGCTAGATCGTACCCCACGCTCATGTTGAATACAAAGCCGTCCCGCGCGCCCAGCCCAAATGCCGCACTCGCCAGCTTGAGCGCGAACCACGCCTTGACGTACTCGTCTATCGCCTCGGGCACGGTGAGCTCCGTGCTCCATTCCACGTTGTAGCCCTCGGCCTGCGCCAGAATGCAGGGCTTGCTTACGGGCAGGTCCTCGCCGTCCAGCTTCTGCACGGTTTTCAGCTCGAAAAAGCGCGCGCCGCCCGCGTAGGCCGCGATCAGGTTCTGCGCCAGCTGCGTGTGGGGACCGGCCGCGGGGCCAAACGGCGTCTCGGGCTTCTCGCCGAAAATGGACAGCCGCTTCTCACCGGCGTGCCGGTACGGGGCGCGCACGCCAAACACGGAGCCGTCCCGGCGGTACTCGGTCAGCAGCTGTTCCATCAGCTCGGGAAAGGGAATCGGGCGCATGCGGTCGCTCATGGGCCATCGCTCCTTCGTGTGGTTTCCGGTGGCGACCCGTCGCGTCGCGGGCGTTTCCGGTTGAGTCGCGGGCGGAGGCCCGGCTTCCGACAGCCTTCCTCCGGCGGCTGACGCGCGCGTCGGCCTCAGGCGTTGATGCGGTTCCACACCGCCCCGGCCGCCTCGCGGCAGCGGGCGAGCACAGACTGTTTGTCCACGCCGGGCAGCTCGCGGTCCTTCATGCGCACCCGGCCGTCGATCACGGTATGGATCACCTGACGGCCGCTCATGCCGAACAGCACGTGCCCGCTCAGGTTGTCCGCGTTCATGGGCGTGGGAGGGGTGTAGTCCAGCGCGATCACGTCCGCCGCCGCGCCGGGCCTGAGCACCCCCAGCTCGCGGCCGAAGGCCTTGCCCGCCAGCTTCGCGTTGTTGTCAAACAGCATCTGAGGCGCTTCCGCCCAGGCGGCGGTCGCGTCGTGGAGGTTGTGCTGGTGCAGGAGTTTGGCGACCTTCAGGCTTTCCAGCATATCGTTGGTGTAGCCGTCGGTGCCCAGCCCCACGCGGATGCCCTTGCGCATCATGGCGAGGGCGGGCGGGCAGCCGATGGCGTTGCCCATGTTGCTTTCCGGGTTGTGCACGACGCTGGAGCCGGTATCCTTCAGCATGTCCATCTCCGCGTCGCTCACGTGCGTGCAGTGGCCGCAGAGCGTGTTTTCGCCCAGAATCCCAAAATCCTGCAGGCGGAACACCGGCCGCTTGCCGTGCTCTTTGAGGCAGGCGTACACGTCCTCGATGCCCTCCGCCACGTGGATGTGGAAGCCCGCGCCCTCCGGCGCCTGCTCGCGGCAGTAGGCAAGCGTGGCGTCCGACAGGGTGAACTGCGCGTGCAGGCCAAACAGCGCCGAGAGCATCCCGCTCCCGTCCGCCCGCGCCGCGCGGAGCATGTCCACGTTTTCCCGCACGGCGGCGCGCATCTTTTCCGGGCCGTTGCGGTCGCTCACCTCATAGCACAGGCTCACGCGCAGGCCGTACTCCTTAGCGCTGTCCGCGATGGCGAAAAGGCTCCCCTCGATGTGCCCATAGCTCGCGTGATGGTCAAACATCGTGGTCACGCCGTTTTCGATGCAGTCCATCATCGTCAGGTCCGCGCTCAGCCGGGTGTCGCCCAGCAGCAGGTGGCTGTCCAGCGTCCACCACAGGCCCTTCAGAATGTCCAGAAAACCCCTGGGGTTATACCCGCGGATCGCCATGCCCCGCGCGAAGGCCGAGTAGAGGTGCCCGTGCGCGTTGATCAGCCCCGGCATGATCACGCCGCCCCGCGCGTCCACAAATTCCGCCCGCGGGTAGCGGGCCTTCATCTCCGCGGTGGTTCCCACAGCCGCGATGCGGTTTCCGTCCATGGCGACGCAGCCGTCCGCAAGGAAGGGGTTTGCCGCGTCGCGCGTGATCAGGCGCCCGTTTCCCATCAGCAGCATGGGCGTTCACTCCTTTTTCATGGTGCGTTGGAACGCTTCCAGCGCCCGCAGGGTTTCGGGGGTATCCACATCGGTCAGTTCCTCGGCGAAAGCGGCCTCCACCGTGCGCACCTGATCCGCGTGGCGGTGGATCACCGTGACGCCCGCCTCGCCTTCGCCAAGCGACAGAAGCTCGCCGTACAGCGGCGGCGCAAACAGCGCCGGATTGCCTTCCCGGCCCCGGTACGCCGCGCGCACGATCCCCTCCGGGCGTTCCCGGTAGGTCGCGAGCACCGTG
>JAAYUF010000081.1 GCA_012517815.1 Clostridiales bacterium | reverse complement strand
GCGGCCGCGGCCGACGCGGCTTTCGCCGCGCGGCTTGCGCAGGCCGGCCAGCCCGCGGATGCCGTGGGGTGCGCGGCGCTGGCGCGGCAGGGCGACGACACGGCGCTCGCGGTGTACCGCCGGGCAGCGCGGTATCTGGGCCGGGGCATCGCCGCGGCCGTGAACGTCCTGAACCCCCAGGCCGCGATTCTGGGCGGCGGCGTGACCGGTTCCTTCGACCTGCTGCTCCCGGAATTGGTGGAAACGGTAAATCGGGACGTGATCGAGAACCTGCGGGGTGTTGAAATCCTCAAAACCGCGCTGGGATACGAGGCCGCCCTGCTGGGGGCCGCCACGCTGGCCCTGCCGCTGCCGGTCCGGGGCTGAGAACGGACAGATCCAACCAGAGGAATTGGTAGAAATGGAGAGCGTACCATGCGAAGCAACGTTACCAAGGAAGAAACCCTCCTGAAGGTCGGCGTGCTGGGCTGCGGCAGCATCGGGCAGGCCGCCCATCTGGAATCCTGCGCCAAGGCGCGTAACATCGAGCTGACCGCCATCTGCGATGTCGCGGACGATCTCCGCGGCAAGATGGCCGCCGTCTACGACCCTCGCCGCGAATACAAGGATTATAACCGTATGCTGGAGGATCCGGAGATTCAGGCGGTGGTCATCGGCATCAGCGACGAGTTCCACGTCAGCTGCGCCAAGGCCGCCATCCGGGCCGGCAAGCATGTGTTTGTGGAAAAGCCGCTGGGCGTGTCGGTGGAGGAGTGCCTGGAGCTTAAGGATTTGGTGGACCGGAGCGGGCTCACCTTGCAGGTGGGTTTCATGAAGCGTTTCGACGGCGGGCTGCAGTACGCCAAAACCTTCCTGCGCGAGGCCATGGGCGAGATGACCACCTACAAGGGCTGGTATTGCGACAACCTGGGCCGCAAGGCCGTGACCGCCAACGTGATGCCCATCCTGTATTCCAGCAGCAGCATGAAGATGCCCCCGGTGGACGCCCGCGCCGTGCGGGAGCGCTACAACCTGATGGCGCACGGCAGCCACCTTTTTGATACCGCCCGCTTCCTCGCGGGGGAAATCACAAGCCTGGAAGCGAAGTACGTGGAAAAGGGCGGCCTGCACTCCTGGCTGATCGGCTGCGAGTTTGCAAGCGGCGCCATCGGTACGCTGGACCTGGCGGTATCCATCGCGGCGGACTGGCACGAGGGCGCGGATATCTACGGCACCGGCGGCACGGTGTTCGCCCGGCTACACAACCCCTGGGAGTTTCGCACCTCCACGGTGGAATGCTTCCACCGCGAAACCGGCATGATCGACAAGCCCTACGTGGCGGACGGCCAGTTCTACCGCCGCCAGCTGGAAGCCTTCGCCGATACGGTGCTGCACGGCATCCCCAGCGACGCCGCCACGGTGGAGGACGGCATCGCCTCCGTTAAGGCCATGATCGCCACCTACCGCTCAGTACACCGGCAGGGCTGCCGCATTGACCTCAAGGACGTGGAAGGGAGCATGTGACATGCGCTTGGGCACCATGACCAAGACCTACAACCGCAAAACGCTTGGGGACGTGTTTCAGGCGATGGCGGCGGACGGGCTTTGGGAGGCGCAGCTGAACCTCCTCTCCCACGGCATGGAAACCATGCCCGCCCAAGCAGACTGGGCGCGCATCGACGAGATCGGCGCGCTGGCCCGGCAGTACGGGATTCACGTATGCGGGCTTTCCGGCACGTTCAACATGATCGACCCGGACGAGGCGGCCCGCCTGGAGGGCTGCGCCCGGTTCGACACGCTGTGCGAAATCGCCGCCCGGCTGAACATCCCCGTGATCGCGCTGTGCACGGGCAGTAAAAACTCGAAAAGCAAGTGGGAATGGCATGACGATAACGATTCCCCCGCCGCGTGGGCCGACCTGCTGCGCACCACGGAAACGATCCTGGGGAGCGCGGAGAAATACGGCGTGGACCTGGGCGTGGAGATCGAGGCCAGCAACATCGTAAACACTCCGGCGCGCGCGCGCCGCTACCTGGACGCGTTTGCGGGCAGCCGCCTGAAGATTCTCATGGACGGGGCCAACCTGTTCACCCCGGAGCGCTTCGGGCGCATGCGGGAAACGCTGGAGGAGGCTTTCGAGCTGGTCGGGCGGGATATCGTGCTCGCCCACGCCAAGGACCTGGCGTCTTCGGCGGAGCTGGCCTTTGTGGCTGCCGGGGAAGGCGTGCTGGATTTCGCGTGGTACATCGAGCTGCTCAAGCGCTACCGGTACGACGGCCCGCTGGTGATGCACGGGCTTTCCGAGGCGCAGGTGCCCCACAGCGAGCGCTTTTTGCAGGGCTTGCTGTAAACCGGTTTCAAAGGATGCGCGCCTCCCTCACGCGGCGCATTTCTAGCGCGGCTGCGTCGTAAAAGCGCGACGCAGCCGCGCCAGGCCTTCGCTTCCGCCTCCTTGTACCGGGAGGAAAACCCGTGCGCCTTGTTACGATCCTGCAGGCGGCGGACGGGCCTGCCCGCGGGCAGAGTGGCGCGGCCGCGCGGGATCGCCCGCGGGCGGGGTGTCGCCGAAGCGCCCGGCCCGGCGCCCGGCGAACCGCGCATCGGCTCGCCCGGCCCATCGTCATGGGAACGGTCCGGCGAAACGCGGACCAAACGGCCCGACGAAAAGCCGGACGTACCGCCCATACGCCGCCGGATGAACAGACCGCTGAACCGCCCGCCCATATGAATCGAACCCGACGCGGAGCGGGACCGCCGCTCGCCCGGCCCATCGCCATGGGAACGGTCCGGCAAAACGCGGACCAAACGGCCCGACGAAGAGCCGGACGTACCGCCCATACGCCGCCGGATGAACAGACCGCTGAACCGCCCGCCCATATGAATCGAACCCGACGCGGAGCGGGACCGCCGCCCGCCCGGCCCATCGCCATGGGAACGGTCCGGCGAAACGCGGACCAAACGGCCCGACGAAGAACCGGACGTACCGCCCCGCCTGCCGCCCGATATTGGACGGCCCGGCGGCGCGCTACCGATCGGATTGCCTGCGAGCAGCAAGGCGAAGCGCAAGGCGACACACCGGCCATTGACCGGCAAGCCGACCGTTTCAACCGGCGAGCCGACCATGCCGCCCGGCTTGACCCGACGGAACCCGCGCCGGGTTCCGTTGCACCAACCGCCCGAAGCAGACGCGCCGCCGCCGGCGGGCGGGAATCGCGCAAGAACCGCCCAACGCAACCCGACGCGGAGCCGGGCCGCCGCCCGCCCGCGATGCCTGACTGGAGGGGAACCCAACCGTGAAAACCGTACTGTGCTACGGGGATTCCAACACCTGGGGCTATACGCCCGTGACCGGCGCGCGCTACGCGCGGGACGTCCGGTGGACGGGCGTTACGCAGGCTGCGCTCGGCCCGGAGTACGATGTGCTCAACGAGGGGCTCAACGCCCGCACCACGGTGTACGATGACCCGTGGAGCGAGGGCAAGAACGGCAAAACGTACCTGGACGTCTGCCTGACGACGCACAAGCCGCTGGATCTGGTTGTGCTGATGCTGGGCACCAACGATTTGAAGTTCACCGACGCGGCGGGCGCGGCCAAGGGCGCGGAGACGCTGGTAAAGCTGATCCGGCTGCTCAGCCATAAGGAGGATTCCTCCCCGGTGTTTGCGGCGGGGCCGGAAATCCTGCTGGTTGCGCCCATCCGGCTGGGCGAGGGCGTGAGCGAAGGCCAGACGACGCTGCGCCACGGCTACCGGCAATCGCTGCTGCTGGGGGAGTTGTACGCGGAGGTGGCGCGCGTGCAGGGCACGCATTTTCTGGACGCGGCGCGGCACGCGGAACCGTCCGCACGGGATTGCATCCACATGGAGCCGGAGTGGCACCACGCGCTGGGGCTGGCCATCGCGGACGCCGTGCGCAGCATCTTGGGGTAGAGGAAAGCAGGTTGGGAGCGCCTGAGGCGGGCGCGCGGCCGGCGGACGCTTCGGCGCAGCCAAAAGCGAACCGGAGACGGGACATGTCGCAATCGCGGGGCACGGCAGCGCCGAAACGCGACCGTGAAACCGACCGGACAACGCTCCCGGCGGGATTCGGGCGATACCCCGCCCCTCCGCGCCGCAATGCCGCAAACGGACAACGCCTCATCGGTGCCCGCCGATCAACCCCCGCCGCGCCGCCGTTCAGTCGGCATCCGTCGACCCACTCCCGCCGCGCCGCCATCGTATCGGTGCACGGCGACCCACTCCCGCCGCGCCGCCATAGTATCGGTGCACGGCGACCCACTCCCGCCGCGCTGCCGCTCAGCGGCGCCTGGCGATCAACCCCCGCCGCGCTGCCGCTCAGTCGGCGTCCGTCGATTATTCCCCGTCGCTCAGTCGGCATCCGGCCATATCCCCTTCCCCGTATCGGTTCCCGCAACGTGATCCATCGGTTTCCGCCGGAACGGGCGAACCCCGCCGTGCGCCCGAGCCCCCCACGGGCGGCACGGCGGGGTCTGTCCTGCGCGGGCCGGCGGCGGACGCAGATCTTCCGCCGCCTTTACCGCCGCCGGATTCCCGCCCGGCAGGGCATCCTGAAAGGAGAACGACTATGGCTCCTTCCCCCTACATGATCGGCATCGACATCGGCGGCACCCACGTGCGCATCGGCGCGGTGGACGAGTCCGGCGAAATCCTCGGGCACCGCATCCTCTCCAGCCGGCAGTACCTGAGCATGTCCAACCCGGCGGACGCGCTGGTGCGGGACATCGCGGCGTTCCGCCGGGATACCCCGGGCGAGCCCCGCGGCGTATGCATCGGCATCCCCGGGGTGATCGGCGGCGACCGGTCGACCGTGCTTTCGGTGCCCAACCTGCCGGTGCTGGACGGCGTGAACCTGCGCGCGGCGCTGGAACAGGGCGTGTGCGCGCCGGCGCTGGTGGTGCACGAGGTGCTGCTGCTTTTGACCAACGACATGCGGGCGCAAAACCTGCGAAATCTGGACATCGTGATGGCGGTGTACCTGGGCACGGGCATCGGCAACGCCATGTACATCCACGGCCGCCTGTTGGAAGGGAAAAACGGCGTGTCCGGGGAGCTGGGGCATTTGCCCATCCCGTGGGACAACGCCCCCTGCCCCTGCGGCAACGTGGGCTGCGTGGAGCTGTACGCTTCCGGCAAGCGGCTGGAAGCCATCCGGGAGCAATACTACCCCGAGGCGAAGGATTTCGCCGCGATGTTCGCCGCCCCGGAACGCCACCCGGAGATCGACCGCTACCTGGATTGCGTGGCGTGTACGGTTGCGGCGGAAGTGAACATTCTGGACCCGGATTGCGTGCTGCTGGGCGGCGGGGTGCTGTCCATCGCCAACTATCCCTATGAGGAGCTGCTCGGGCTGATCCGTAAGCACACCCGCAAGCCCTATCCGGCGGATACCCTGCGCGTGGTGCGCCTGCCGGAGGACCCCCTGCGCGGGGTGCGCGGCGCGGGCCTGTACGGCTGGGAACACGCGGGGTAAGGGCTTGCAGGCGCAGAGATGTCAGGGAGGGCCCGGGGCGGTTGCCCCGGGCCCTCATACCGTTGACAAACCCATACGGGCTGTTATCGCCGCTCGCCTCATAGCCCTTCGGGCTGTTCGCTTGCTTTGGCAAAATGCTTCGGCATAAGGCTTTGGGGCTCCTCCGGTCGGTTTCATCGTCGGGCTGGGCACTGCCGTGCCCGGCCCTCGTGAAACCTCTCACCTTCGGTTCGCTTTCGGCTTGGCCGAAGCGGCCACTGGCCGCGCGCGCGCCTCCGGTGCCCCAAACCCCGCAAGGGTTTCACCCTTGAGCCGGTTCCGCTGTGGCGGGGGTTTGTCGACAGGCTGAGGGCCTAGGGCAAAGGCCCCGCACGCGCTTTCGCACCGGCATGCCGGTTGTTATCCCTTCCCCGGACGCGACGCCGCCTTGCCGGTCAGGATGCCAGCGCGTCCAGCGCGGCTTGCAGACCGGGCACCCAGCAGACCTGCCGGCCGCGGTTGCACTCGCCGATGAAATCGCGCAGGGCTTTGCTCCCGTAGCCGCTGAAATCCCCGACGATGGCCAGCCGCATTTGGTAGTTGGAAAACTTTTGCAAGATTTCCCCCGCCAGGCCCGTTCTGAGGTCGAAAAAGGCTTCCGCGAGGTTTTCGCGGCGGATGACCAGCGCGTCCGCGCCGCCCTCGTAACGCGCGGTGACCATTCGATCCAGCGCGTCCTGCGCGGTGGCAACCGACTCGGTCGGCTCCACGAGGGCGACGGTGCGCCCCTTGTGCCGTAGGTACTGCATGGTGGATTCTCCTTTCCATGGATGGGATTGCCTATTTGGACTGTCGCGGTTGGGACCGGCCTTGAAGAAAGGCCCGCCGGGGGAATCTCGCCCGGTATCCGCAGGGCGGCCCGCCGGGGAATCTCGTCCCGGCATCCGCAGGGCGGCGCGCCGGGGATTCCTGCCCGGCATCCGCAGGGCTGGCCCGCCGGGGATTCCTGCACGGCATCCGCAGGGCGGCCCGCCGGGGATTCCTGCCCGGC
>JAAYUF010000080.1 GCA_012517815.1 Clostridiales bacterium | reverse complement strand
TCCTCCGTCCCCGCTCGCCTCTCGGCTCCCGGGAACGGTCAAGCACATCTACTCAAATTATTGACTGCGCTTTGCGTTTCGCTTTCCTCTGTATCATTTTCAAGGTTCGTCGCCCTCAAGCGAGCTTTACTATAATACCATGATCCGGGGGGCATGTCAACAGGAAAAATCAAATCTCGCCTCGTTATTTTTAATTCACAACGGACTCCACACGAATTCGAAATAGTTCTGATTTATGTTCGATCCATCACGGACATTGATCCATTGCCTTCATGTTTTCATTCATCTATCATCCGGTGGTGGAACGGCGTACCAGCTCCACCCCCAGCACACGGTGCGGTCTGTCTATCTTCTCCCCCTCCATGCGCCGCAACAGCAGCTCCACCGCAAGGTCTCCCATGCGCTCCGCATCCTGGCGGATGGTCGTGATCGGCTTGCTGCTGAACGTTGCGATGGACACGTCATCAAAGCCGATTACGCTTACATCTGAAGGCACGTGCACGCCGTGCTCGTGCAGCGTGGCCAACGCGCCCATGGCCAACCAGTCCGTGCCGCAGAACAGGCCGTCAAACGACTGCCGGCTTTTCAGAAGATGGCTGACGCTTTCGTACGCAGCATTGAAGCCGACCAGCGGCACCT
Source organism: Clostridiales bacterium (assembly GCA_012517815.1). Classification (GTDB taxonomy): domain Bacteria; phylum Bacillota; class Clostridia; order Christensenellales; family Aristaeellaceae; genus CAXXOK01. Next base: position 41,303 of record JAAYUF010000080.1, on the reverse strand, counting down.
TGAGCTGCAGCTCGGGCAGGATCGGGATGCCGGCTTCCTCCATCGCCTTCTTCCAGCCCTGGTAGCGCGTTTCTCCCGCCGTATGCATGCGGCTGTCCATGATGGTTGCGATTCTCCGCGCTCCGCCTTCCGCGAGCGCCTTGCCCGCCAGATAGCCGCCGCGCACGTTGTCGCTCTCGATGATGATCGTATCCTTCGCCATCACGTCCTTGGGGCGGCGGTCGATGAACACCGTGGGATAGTTGGGGTTGGGCTGCGTATGGCTGGGATTCCCCGAGATGAACACCAGCCCGCTCACGTTCTGCGCCCGCAGAAACTGCAGATGGCTGACTTCCAGCTGCTCGTTTTCGTTGGTGTTGCAGATCACGGCGGAAAAGTTCTTCTCAAACAGGTTGATCTGGAGCCGAAGCACAATGCGCGCAAAGAACTCGTTGGTGATATCCGGCACGATGATGCCCACGATCTGCGAAGCGTTGCGCCGCAGCCCGCGGGCCACCATGTTGGGCACATACTGGTACTGCTCGATCACCGACAGCACGCGCTCTTCCGTTTCCTTGCTGAAGCGTCCGTTGTGGTTGATCACGCGCGATACGGTGGCCGTCGAAACGCCCGACAGTTCCGAAATCTGCTTGATGGACAGTTCCTTGGGCGTCATCCGATTTCCCCCTTTCCGTACTGCGTGCGGTAACGGCCCGCGGTGATGCCCGTGTGCTTGCGAAACACTTCGCAGAAATAGCTCTTTCGCTGAAACCCGCTGGCCTGCGCCGCCTCCGTAAGCGAAGCGCCTTCCCGGAGCAACGCCTTGGCGCGGCGGATGCGCTCCTGCGTAAGGTAGGCGGAAAACCGGATACCGGTGCGCTTCTCAAACAGCCGGGAAAAGTAGGCCGGCGTCAGCCCCAGCCCTTCCGCGAGGTTCGCCTGTGAGTAGGGCAGCGAACAATCCTTGCGGATGCTTTCGGTCACGCGCCGGATCGGATCCTCCGGTTCCGCGGTTGTCTTGAGCTCCGCGCAGGTTTTCCGCACCCAGGTGACCACGGCGTCCACGCCTTCCCTTTCCAGCGCCTGCATGTCCAGGTGGCGCGTCAGCACCGCCATGGGCGGGCTTTGCTGTAGCCAGAGGCTTTCCATCAGCAGGGGAATCCAGAACCAGAAGCCGTCCCGCGTTTGTGGCTCGCGTTTCAGGCAGCGTGCCACATAGCCGCCGATATGCCCGTACTGGCCTTTTTTCAGGTAGTTCTGGATCCGTTTGCGGTGCTCGCGCCTTTCCTGCGGCGGCAGGGCGCAATGCGCCGTCCACCACGTGCTCAGATCGGCGGGCGACGCGTCCGTTAGCGCGTGATAACTGCCAACCGGGGCGCCGGCCAAACAGGCAACGGCCGTTTCATTGGCGCGCTGGATCTCTTCCGCAGCATCCGTGGCGGCCACCCAAACCCCCGCCAGTCTGGCGGGGGTGGATAATGGGTTCGCCATGGCCAGCGCCGACACCTTCCGATCGCGGCAAATCGCCCAAACCTCGCAGATGTCCGAGAAACAGGCTTCCACCGTCCGTTCCGCCGCTTCCCACCGGTGCGCAGGAATCGAATCGGAAAACCGCCATTCCAGCAGCATCCACTCGCCCGTTTCCGGGTAGCAGCCGGCCGGCATGGCCAGTTCCGGCTGCCACTGCCCCTGCGCCAGCCACGCCACATAATGCTTATGCAGGCAGCGCAGCATCTCCTGCTGATCCATGCCTCATGCCTCCCTTCCGGACGTCCATACGCGCCCAAACCGGCGGATACAAAAAGCGGGACGGGGCGCTCGGCCCCCGCCCCGCATGGCGAAACCGCAACGGCTCCGTCACTCGATCGCTTCTCCGCGCTCCAGCGCGGCAATCTGGTCGACCCTGCGCTGATGGCGGCCGCCTTCAAATTCCGTCGTCAGCCAGATGCGCGCGATCATCCTGCCCAGTTCCGTGCCTACCACGCGCGAGCCCATCGAGAGCATGTTGGTATCGTTATGCTGCCGGCTGAGCATCGCGCTGTAACAATCCGAGCACACCACGCAGCGGATGCCGCGCACCTTGTTGGCGGCCAGTGAAATGCCCACGCCCGTGCCGCAGCAGATGATGCCGCGCTCACACCTGCCCGAGGCCACCGCCCGCGCCGCGCGCGCGCCGTAGATAGGGTAATCGACGCGTTCGGCCGAATCGGCGCCGTAGTCGCAGTAGGCCAGGCCCATTTCGTCCAGCAGGGTTTTAATCTCGTTTTTCAGGCTGAGCCCTACGTGATCGCTCGCCAGCGCTATCATACCGGTTGCCCCTTTTCTCTTTTCATGTGACGGAAAGCCAGAATCGCGGCGCCGATTACGCCGTTTTCCTGCTTCTCCCCGGAATAATGGAACCGCAGCGCCTGCTCGGGATAGGGTTTGCGCGCGTGCAGGCGGATTGCGTCCTCCAGCGCGCCCTTGGGGAAACCGTCCATCTGCAACACCCCGCCGCCCAGGATGATCTCATCCGGGTCGAGTATGTTGATCTCCGTGGCGATGGGCAGCGCGAGATCGTTAATGAACCCGCGCACCGGTTCATCGGATGCGTGCAGGGTGAACAGCGTCCCAATGGCTTCCTCGGGGTACCAGGTTTCCTGCAGGGTTTTAAGCGCCTTGCCGGAAGCGATCATCTCCACGCAACCGACGTTTCCGCAGGGGCAATCCAACGTGAGACCCCGAACCGGAATATGCCCCAGTTCGGCGGCGACGCCGTTCTTGCCCACAAGGATTTCCCCGCCGATGGCAATCACGTTGCCAAAGCCGGTGCCCACATAGCAGCCGATGATCACGTCGGCGGTCAGGTGATTGGCGTGGCAGTCGCACAGGAACAGCAGGTTTACGTCGCGGTCGATGTAGACGGGGATGTGCAGCGCGTTTTCCAGGCGCTCCACCATGTTCATGTCGTCCAGCCCCTCCAGATTGGGCGTGGACAGCAAGCGCTTGCGGGCTTTGTCCAGCGTCGAGGGAAACCCGATGGAGATCGCATCCGGCCGGATGCCGGTTTCCGCCATCAGCCGCTCGATATAGGCGGCGATGTTCTCCGGCGCTTTTTCCCCGCAGATCGCCTGACTGGAGGAGATTCGGAACTCCGAGAGCTCAAAGCGGTCGTTGACAAAGCCGCTGCGCAGGTTTGTCCCGCCGATGTCCATACCAAGAATGGTGACGGCCATGGTCAAGACTCCTTTATTCGGCGATTGCCTCATCAAACGATGCGAGCATTCTGTCGTACGCCGTATTCAGGTCGGCATCCAGCGAGAACAGTCCGGACGTGCCCACCACCAGCACTTCCGCGCCGGCATTCATCAGCCGTTTGAAGGTGCGCCGGTTGCAGCTGCCGTCGATCTGGATCAGGTAGCGATACCCATTGCGGGCTTTCCACTCGGCGGCTTCCTCAATTTTGGGCAGCATCTGCTCGATAAACGGCTGACCCGCGAAGCCTACGTCCACCGTCATGAGCGTCAGTAGATCGATCCGCTCGACGTAGTGGCGCACGGTATCCAGCGGGGTAGCCGGGTTGAGCGTCAGGCCGGCCTGGCAGCCCAGTTTTTCAATCAGGTTCAAGGTGCGGAACGCGTCCGCGTTGATCGTCTCCGCGTGCGGGCTCAGGATCTTCGCGCCCGCCTGCGCGCAGACCTCCAGCCAGTCCGAGGGCGTTGTGGTCATGAAGTGCACGTCCATGGGCAGGGTCGCCACCCGCGCGAACGTGCGGATCAGGTCGGGCGACAGGGTGATGTTCTTGCAGAAATGACCGTCCATGATATCCACATGGTACAGGTCCGCCCGCCGGTTCAGGGTTTCCAGCTGTTCCCGCATGCGCAGAAAATCCATGCACATCAGGGAAACGGCAAATTGGGGTTTGTTCATGGTCATCCCTCTCTTTTTCCAGCTCCGGTTGCCGGGGTTTGGGTACGCCGCCGGTTCAGCGTTTCTTGCTGCTGGCGCCAAAGAAACGGTCCAGCGTCACGGCCAGGATGATCAGCGCGCCCATGCAGATTTGCTGGTAATAGCTGCTCAGCCCCACCATATTGATGCCGTTGTTGATAATGCCGATGATCAGGCCGCCCAGCACCACTTTGGGGATCATGCCGATGCCGCCGAAGAAGCTGGTGCCCCCGATGATCGCCGAGGCAATGGCGAACGTCTCGTAGCCGGTGCCGGCCGCGGGTTCCGCCGAAGCCAGGCGCGCGATGTTAACCATGCCGGCCAGCGAGGCGCATACGCCCGAGATCATGAAGGCCAGCATGGTGTGGCGCTTGACGTTGATGCCCGCAAACCACGCCGCCTGCTTGCTGCCGCCGATGGCGTACAGGTTTCGGCCCGCTTTGCTCTTGAGCGTAAAAAACGTGAGCAGCGAGGCCACCAGCAGCGCAACCAGAATCGGGATCGGGATAGCGCCGAACAACTTGCCGCCGAACACCTGCGCAAAGCCGGTCGCCTGCACGGGGCGGCTGTCCGCCAGGATCACCGTCAGCCCGCGGAAGATGCTCTGCGTGCCCAGCGTAATAATGAAGGGATGCAGGTTGGTCAGGTTGATCAGCCCGCCGTTGATCGCCCCCAGCAGCATGCCCACGCCGATGATGCCCACCAGCATCGCCGCCCAGGTGTTCCAACCCAGGCCCAGCAGGCGGCTGCTGACCACGCCGGACAGCGCCATGGTGCTGCCGACCGAAAGGTCGATGCCGGCCAGCAAAATGGCGAAGAACTCGCCGCACGCCAGCAGGATGGTGATCGAGCTCTGCTCGATGATCTTGATCAGGTTTTTCCCGGTCATGAACGCCTGCGGCTGGAGGATGCCAAACACAACGATCATCAGCGCCATGATCAGCACCGTGGAGTATTTGGACCAATAGTCGCTGAAGGTTTTCTTGGGCTTGAGCTTCTCGCCAGGCAGCGTGTTTTTGTCGCTCACGGGGAATATCCTCCTTCGGTCAGGCGGTCGCCTGCGCGTCTTCTTTGGCTACGGTGGCGGAATAGACGAGCTTCTCCTCAGTGGCGTCCTCGATGGCGTACTCCCCGTTGATGCGCCCTTCAAAATAAACCAGAATGCGGTCGCACACGGAAAGCAATTCCGGCATCTCGCTGGATACCAGGATCACCCCGACGCCCTGCTCGCACAGGCGGCGCATCAGCTTGTAGATTTCGCTCTTGGTACCCACGTCGATGCCCTTGGTCGGCTCGTCAAAAATGATCACCTGACTGCCGGCCGCCAGCCATTTGCCGAGGATCACCTTCTGCTGGTTGCCGCCGGACAGCTCGGTGATGGACTGCTCGAGGCTTGCGCACTTGATTTGCATCGCGCGCACCTGTTCGGCGGAAATCGCCTTCTCCTGCCGGGGGGACACCAGCCCGTACAGCCCGCCCTGCTTGCTGTCCTTCAGTTGCCGGGCAATCGCCAGATTGCGCCTAATGTTGAAGTTGTGGAAAAACCCGGTTTCACGGCGGTTTTCCGTAACCAGCGCGATGCCGCTGTTGAGCGCGTCGTAGGTGTTGCGGATGCGCAGCTTGCGCCCGTTGAGCAATACCTCGCCATGGCTGACGGGCACCGCGCCGTAAATCGCCTCCATGGTTTCGGTGCGCCCGCTGGCCACCAGCCCGGAGAAGCCCAGGATTTCGCCCCGGTGCAGCCGGAAGCTGATATCGCGCACATACCCGTCCCGCCGGGTCAGGTTGCGCACCTCCAGCACGACCTCCGTCTGCCCCCCGTGCTCGCGGGTCGCCGACTGATACTTGTTTTGCAGCTCGCGGCCCACCATCATGGTGATCAGGTGATCGATGGTCACGTCGCTTACGTTGTGGGTGCCCACGTATTCCCCATCCTTGAGCACGGTCACGCGGTCGCCGATTTCCTTGATCTCCTTGAGCTTATGCGAAATATAGATGATACCCTTGCCCGCCGCTTTCAGTTTTCGGATGATCGTAAACAGCTGCTCGATCTCCTCTTCCGTCAGGGAGGACGTCGGCTCGTCCATAATGATCACGTTGGAATTGAACGCCACGGCCTTGGCGATCTCGACCATTTGCTTTTCGCTGATGCGCAGCGCGTCCACCTGGGTCTGCGGGCCGCAGTGCAGGCCGATTTCGCCCAGCAGCCGTTCGGTTTCACGGTTCATGCGCACCTTGTCGACCACGGTGACGCCCAGTTTTCGCACGGTCAGCAGCCGTCCCAGGAAGATATTCTCCTGCACGCTCAGTTCGTTGACCACCGACAGTTCCTGATAAATAATGCTGATGCCCAACTGCTGGGAGAGTTTCGGCGAAAGCCGCTCAAACCGCTCTCCGTTGACGACGATTTCCCCCGCCGTAGGTTCGTACGCGCCGGAGAGGATCTTCATCAACGTGCTCTTGCCCGCGCCGTTTTCACCCAGCAGCACGTGCACCTCGCCGGGCCGAAGGGTAAAGTTCACATCCCTAAGCGCCGTAACGCCCGGAAACTTCTTTTCGATGTGATGCATTTCCACAAGGTTGGATTCCATTCATTCCACCAGCCTTCTCGCCTTGAAGCCGTTTGCGTGCGCCCTGGGCGCGTCCTTGGCAGATGTGTTTGCAGGGTCCGCCGTGCGCAGCACCGCCGCCCGACGTTTCGAGGCTACCGGCAAACCCTCGGCGGCGCGGTAGGCGGTCGGTTGGAACGCCGGTGCTGGGCACGGCGGACAGAGGATGCCGTGCGGGTCCCAAAACCCTGAAAGAAAGGGGAGGCTGCTTGCGCGGCAAGCCTCCCCTGTGGGTCGCAGCGGTCAGTCCTTGAGAATCAGCTGAGCGGACACGTATTCCACGGGCACATCCGCCGCCAGATCAATGGGGGTCTGCTCCTTGACCATGTTGACCAGCATCTCAAACGCGCGCGCGCCGATGCCGGCGGGATCCTGCGCCACGGTGCCGGCCAGTTCGCCGGCCTTCACGGAAGCGACCGCGTCGTCGTTACCGTCGGTGCCGTACACCATGATGCTCGCCCCGGCAGCCTTCACCGCTTCCAGAGCGCCCATGGCCATGGTATCGTTGCAGCAGTAGATGGCCTTAAGGTCGGGATGCTTGGTGATGTAGTTGGTGGCCACGTCGTACGCCTTGGTGCGGTCCCAGTCGGCGGGCTGGCTATCCACCAGGGTGATGTTGCTCTGCTCTTTGAAGGCGGCCTCGGCGCCGTTGCGGCGATCCAGGCCGGACGCGTTGCCGGCTTTGCCTTCGATGATGGCGACTTCGCCGCCGTCGGGCAGCTTCTTGCAGATGTCGGCGCCGGCGAGCTTGCCGACGGCCACGTTATCGGTGGTCACAAAGCCCATCACGTTGCCGCCTAAGGCCTTGAGGGCGTCAATGTCAACCTTCTCGTCGATGTTGACGACATAGATGCCTTCCTTCATGGCCTGCGCGATCACGTTGTTGAGGTTGGTGGGGCTCAGCGGCGCGACGCCGATCGCCTTGTAGCCCTTGGATACGGCGTTCTCCAGGATGGTCAGCTGGCCTTCCACGTCGTCCTCGCTGGTGGCGGCGAAGACGTCCACCTTCACGCCCATCTCGGCAGCTTTGGCTTCGATGCCGGTCTTCATGGTCTCCCAGAAGGGATTGCCAAGGGTTTTGAGCACGATGGCGATTTCCGCGTCGCCACTCTCGGCGCTGGCGAAGCTCACCAGGCTCAGACACATCGCGACAGCCAGAACCAGGGAAATCAGTTTTTTCATGGGAATCCTCCTTACTACTCTATCCGCCTTGCGCGGCTGCTTGGAAGGAGTCCGACATCCGTTTGAGTAATCGATTACTCACCAGGTGCGCGCTTAGGGAAATCGATTACTCAAGGGCTGTTTTGCTCCTCCGTTACGGGAATAATACCATGCCTTTTGGGAGAAGTATATATCGATTTTTTGCGTTTGTCAATTCCCATCCGGTTGTTCAGTGGGAATCTTCTCCTTTTTCCCATGTTCGATTCCGGTTTTCGTGGGTAATCGATTACTCTTCACAAAATTTCGGAATGCCCGCCCGGTCGGAATGGTCGCGCGTTCTGCATGCTTTCGTTTCTGAACGGCCGTGTTGTAGAGCGGCCGTGCTATCAAAACAGCCGTTTTCTCCGAACTGCCGTGCTACATGAATGGCCGCGACTCCTGAGCATCCGTGCTTCCGAACCGCCAAGCTTTCCGAACGGCCGCGTTTTCCCAACAGCCACGCTTTCCGAATCACCGCTCTATATGAGTGGCCGCGCTTTATGAATGGCCGCGCTTTCTGAACAGCCAAGCTTTCCGAACGGCCGCGTTTTCCCAACAGCCACGCTTTCCGAATCACCGCTCTATATGAATGGCCGCGCTTTATGAATGGCCGCGCTCTCTGAATGGCCACGCTCTCTGAACAGCCACGCTTCCTGAACGGCCGTGTTGTAGAGCGGCCATGTTTTCAAAACAGCCATTCTCTCCGAACTTCCGTGCTATATGAATGGCCGCGCCTCCCGAGCGTCCGTGCTTCCGAACAGCCAAGCTTTCCGAACGGCCGCGTTTTCCCAACAACCGCGCTTTATGAATGGCCGCACTTTATGAATGGCCGCGCTCTCTGAACGGCCGTGCTTTCTGAACAGCCACGCTCTCTGAACGGCCGAGTTTTCCCAACAGCCACGCTTTCTGAACGTCCGCGTTTTTCCAACAGCCGCGCTTTATGAATGGCCGCGCTTTATGAATGGCCGCACTTTATAAATGGCCGCGCTCTCTGAACGGCCGTGCATCCTGAACGGCCCCCCTGACGTTTACGGCCCCACTGTATGACCGATCGATATATAGCCGCGCTCTCTGAACGGCCGTGCATCCTGAACGGCCCCCCTTGGACGTCTACGGCCCCGCTGCCATGCCATAGCCTCTTCCTTCTCAACGCTCCCGTCTGCTCTCATCCCCGCATCTCCGCTACCATGCCATCCCGTTGCCCGGCAGCCTCCCCTTTCCGCCGTCCACCCCTCGTACTTCCGCTGTATCCGTTTGAAAGCGGGCAGGACAACCGGGCGCGTCCCTCGAATATCCGACGGTACCCGACGCAAGGCGCGCGGGAATTGTTCGCAGGGTTGGAGGAGCGGGGATGGCGTTTTCCTTCCGGTTTGCCACAAAGGAAGATACGGGCCTCCTGATGCGGTTGATCCGGGGGCTCGCGCAATACGAGCGGATGCTGGATCAGGTTACGGCTACCGAGGCGCTGCTGGCGGAGTGGATGTTTGAGCAGCGCAGAGCCGAGGCGATCTTCGCCATGGAGAATGGCGCAGAGGTCGGTTTCGCGCTGTTTTTTCACAACTTTTCGACGTTTTTGGGCAAGGCTGGGCTCTATCTGGAGGATCTGTTCGTGCTGCCTGACCACCGGGGACGCGGCGCGGGCAAGGCGCTGTTGGGGGAGCTTGCGCGTATCGCGCTGGAACGGGGCTGCGGGCGGCTGGAATGGGCCTGCCTGGACTGGAACCGGCCCAGCGTTGATTTCTACCTTTCCCTGGGCGCGCAGCCCCTGTCGGATTGGACGGTCTACCGCATCGCCGGCGAAACGCTGCAACGGCTGGGCAAAGGCTGACTCCGCGGATCAGGCGCCATGCCGGCAACGGTTCGGCGTAGCGCGAAACGATGCGGATGGGTTTTCACAGTCAACCGGCGATGAACCGCCGGACCATACCTTCACGCGATTGCTTCCGTGCCACTGAAACGCGGGCCGCATGTGCATGCAGGCCCGCGTCAGACTGTTAAAGAACCCATACAGTGCGGAGTGCCGCTCGCCTCATAGCCCTTCGGGCTGTTCGCTCGCTTTGGTAAAGTGCTTCGGCATCAGGCTTTGGGGCTCCGCCCCAATCCCCGCAAGGGTTTCACCCTTGACCCGGTTCCGCTGCGGCGGGGGGCTTCGTCAGGCAGACGCGGGCCGCATGTGCATGCAGGCCCGCGTTTTGATGCAGTTATGTTCAACGCGCGACGGTCACGGATCGCCGCGCCGCCTACCCCAGTTCGGAACGGTTCGGATCCGGCGTCACGCCTCATCCACGGTTTTGGCTTCTTCCTGATCATACTCCCGCACAATTCTCTGGAACTCCTCGCCGGTGATCGTTTCCCGATCCAGCAGGTGTTTGGCCAGCCGATCCATCAGCCCGCGGTTCTGCCCGAGGATCTCTTTGGCCTTCGCGTGCGCCTTGCGGATGATGTCCCCCACCTCGGCGTCCACGCGCGCGGCGGTTTCGGAGCTGCACACCATGGAACCGTCCGTGCCCAGGTACGGGTTGGTCACCTGCTCCAGCGCGACCATGTCGAACTGTTCGCTCATGCCGTAGCGGGTGACCATCGCGCGCGCGATGGCGGTCGCCTTCTCGATATCGTTGCTCGCGCCGGACGTGATGGAATCGAACACCACCTCTTCGGCCGCGCGGCCGGCCGTGAGCGTCGTCAGCTGGTTGAGGGCGTCGTTCCTGCTCATGAGCACGCGCTCCTCTTCCTCCACCTGCATGGTGTAGCCCAGCGCGCCGGACGTCCGGGGGATGATGGTGATCTTGTGCACGGGCGCGGCGTCCTTGAGCCTCGCCGTGACCAGCGCGTGGCCGATCTCATGGTAGGCGATGATCTTCTTGTCCTTCTCGCTGATGACCGCGCCCTTGCGCTGGTACCCTGCGATCACCAGTTCCACGCTCTCCTCCAGGTCGGTCTGCGAAACCTTCTCGCGCCCCATGCGCACGGCGCGCAGGGCGGCTTCGTTGATGATGTTGGCCAATTCCGCGCCGCTGGCGCCGCTGGTGGCGTGTCCGATGGTGGTAAAATCGATGTTGTCCTCCATCTTCACGTCCTTGGAGTGAACCTTGAGGATCGCCACGCGTCCCGCCAGATCCGGGAGCTCCACGGGAATGCGACGGTCAAAGCGGCCGGGGCGCAGCAACGCCTTATCCAGGCTGTCGGGCCGGTTGGTGGCTGCGAGGATCACCACGCCCTTGGTGGCGTCAAAGCCGTCCATCTCGGTCAGCAGCTGGTTTAAGGTCTGCTCGCGCTCGTCGTTGCCGCCAAAGCCGTTGGCGCCGTCGCGCTTCTTGCCGATGGTGTCGATCTCATCGATGAACACGATGCAGGGGGCCTTCTCCGTCGCCTGCTTGAACAGATCGCGCACCTTGGCGGCGCCCATGCCGACGAACATCTCCACAAACTCACTGCCTGCGATGGAGAAAAACGGCACCTTGGCCTCGCCCGCCACCGCCTTGGCCAGCAGCGTTTTGCCCGTGCCCGGAGGGCCCACCAGCAGCGCGCCTTTGGGGAGTTTCGCGCCGATGGCCGCGTAGCGCTCCGGCTGGTGCAGGAAATCCACGATTTCCCGCAGCGCGTCCTTGGCTTCGTCCTCGCCGGCCACGTCCTCAAAGGTCTTGCCGGTCTGGGATTCGATGTAGATTTTCGCGTTGCTCTTGCCAAAGGAAAGCGCGTTGTTCCCGCCCATGCGCTTGGTCATGTACCGGGTCAGCAGCTGTCCCATGCCCACGAAGAACACGATGGGCAACACCCACGACATCAGGAAATCCATCAGCGGGGAAGCCTGCGTGGGTATCTGCGAGGAGAAGGTCGCGCCGCTTGCGTACAGGCGATCCACCAGCGTTTCGTCCGGCCAGCGGCCCGTTCGGTAATAAAGGGTCTGGCCGTCCGCGTCTTTGGTGGTGAAGGTGATCTCCGTATCGCTCATCGAAACCTCGACGATTTGCCTTTCCTCAATCATCTTGAGGAACTCGTTATAACCGACCTCGTTCACCTGCACGGTGTTGATCATGGGAAAAACGAGCGCGTTGAGCAGCATCAGCGCGACCATTGCGATCAGGTAATAAAAAATCAGCGGTTTACGGTTGGAGGGTGAGACCTTCAAGCGATCCCTTCTTTCTGTCGCGTGTCCGGCGTCATGGATTAGGTTTCGTCAGCGGCGGCCGTTTCCCTGCCGCGTCGGGCGTTTTTCCCCGCGGACGCTGGGCGCGCGATCATGTTGAGTATACACGCGCAAGCGGATCCGTGAAACACGGATCCGCTCCATCTGTCGGGGGAGAAGGCTGAACCCCTCCGGTTACAGTTTTTGGCATCGCTCATGCGAAACGACTGCGGCCCTGCCGGTTTTCAACCCTTGACCGCGCCCGCCATCACGCCGCTGACGATGTACTTCTGGCTGAACAGGTAAAACAGGATGATCGGGACAATCGCCATCACCAGCGTGGCCATCATCGCGCCCATATCCACCGAACCGTACCCGCCCTTTAAGTACTGGACAGCGATGGGGATGGTCTTGTACCGCTTGATATCCAGCACCAGATAGGGCAGCAGGTAATCGTTCCAGATCCACATGGTTTCAAGAATGCCGGTTGAAATGTAGGTGGGCTGGAGAATCGGCAGCACGATGCTGAAAAACGTGCGCACCGGCTCGCAGCCGTCGATCATGGCGCTTTCTTCAATGGAAATCGGGCTGGAGCGCATGAAGCCGCTGAACATGAACACCGCGAGCCCCGCCCCGAAGCCAAGGTACACCACCACGATCCCGATGGGCGTGGTCAACCCCAGCGTGTTGGCGGTTTTGCTCAGCGTGAACATCACCATCTGGAACGGCACCACCATGGAAAAGATGCACAGGAAATAGATCGCCCGGCTCCAGCGGTTATGCACACGGCTGATGAACCACGCGCACATCGAGGTGCAAAGCAGGATCACGAACACCGAAAGCACGGTGATCACAAAGCTCCACTTGAGGGCGTCAAAGAAGTTGGTTTTCGCTATGCCGTTTGCGTAGTTGGCGTCGGCGGCGAACATCTTATCCAGTGGCAGCGCGAAAGGCGCGCGGCTGATGTAGGCCTTCACCTTGAAGCTGTTAATCAGGATCACCAGCAGCGGATACAGGTAGAGGATCGACACCGCCGAAAACAGAACCGTGAGAAAGGCGTTGAGCAGCCTTTTCCCCGCCATGAGCCTGCCGCCCGTTCCGGTTGGGTTCATCATTGCTGCACCTCCCGCGAATGGGTCAGCCGAAGCTGGATCATCGCGATGCCCACCACCAGCAGGCAGAACACCACCGCTTTGGCCTGGCCGGCACCCGCCCAGCCCGTGCGCCCGTAGAACGTGTCGAAGATGTTCAGCGCGAGCATCTGCGAGCGGTTGGAGGGCATGCCGTTGGTCAGCGCCAGGTTCTGGTCGAACAGCTTGAACCCGTTGGTGATGGTCAGGAAGGTGCAAATGGTGATGGAGGGCATCAGCATGGGCAGCTTCACGCGGGTGAGCGTCTGCCAGGCGCTCGCGCCGTCAATGGCGGCGGCCTCGGTCAGCTCCCCGGGGATCGCCTGCAGCCCGGAAATGTAGATGATCATCATGTAGCCGGCCTGCTGCCAGCACATCACCACAATGAGGCCCCAGAAGCCGTACCACTCGCTGGTGACGATCGTCACCCCGTAATTGGCGAGCACGCCGTTGAGGATCACCTGCCACAGCCAGCCCAGCACGATGCCGCCGATCAGGTTGGGCATGAAGAAAACCGTCCTGAACAGGTTGGTGCCACGGAAACCGCGCACCAGCAACAGGGCGACCAGCAGGCCAAAGAAGTTGATGAGCACCGTGGACAGGCCCGAGAACAGCGCCGTGTACCACAGCGAGTGCACAAAGTTGCTCGAGGTGTCCGAAAAGGCCCGAATGTAGTTGGTCAGGCCGGTAAACGTCGCGTTGGATACGGTCGTGAAATCGCAAAACGAGAGGTAAAGCCCCGTAATAAACGGTATCAGAAAACCGATGGAGAACGCGGCCATCGTCGGCACAACAAAGATCGGCCAGTATTTCCGGATTGTCTTTTCCACCCGATCATCCCCTTACGAAGGTTGGTAGTCCAGAAAACGGCGAAAACGGCATGCCTGCCCGGGTAGGCCGTGGCCCGGCGGCGGGATTGCGTCGCGCGGCGTGTGCCGGCATCTGCGCCGACGGTCGCTACCCTTCCAATCCGGCGATCCGCCGGGTCTCGGCCGCAGGAAAGGCGGCCGGGCGTGCCGCCCTGACGCCGGGAGCCCTGCCGGACTGCCCAACGCGCTTTCCATGCACCCGCGGGCCGTTTTCCTCTTTCACCCGGAATTGCCGAGGCGCGGCAGGGAAAATCCCCTGCCGCGCCAGACCGTCAAAGACCACGCAACGCGTTGTGCCGCTCGCATCCCAGCCCCTCGTGCTGTTCGCTCGCCTTCGTACAATGCTTCGGCATCAGGCTATGGAGCGTTTCCGGTCTGTGTCATCGGCCAGCGGGGCACTGCCGTGCCCCGCGGTTGTGTTACCTCTCGCCTTTGGTTCGCTACGGCTTTGCCCGTTCGGCCGCCGGCCGCACGCTCGCCTCCGGTGCCGCAACCCACGCAAGGGTCGTTCCCGGAGGCTCTTCGGCCCGCGGGGCACTGCCGTGCCCCGCTTCTGTGAAGCCGCCCGTCTCCGGGTGCTTTCAGCTTCCCGCAAGCAGCCACAGGCTCCTCGCTGCCCTTCGACGCCCTGAGCCCGGGTCCGCCGCGACGGGTTTTTCAACAGGCTGACGCGGCAGGGAAATTCCCTGCCGCGCTCCTGCATGATAAGGGTAGACGGTTACGGGTTGGCGGCGGCGTATTCGGTGGCCCAGCCGTCCACAAACGCGGTCACAACGCCGTTCCAATCGCCGGTGCCCTGCGCGTACTCCAGCAGCGCGTTGCCCACGCCGTTTTTCCAGTTCTCGGAGGGCATGGTGGTGAAGGTCCACGCCACGGCGGTCTTGCCGGCGGCGATGTACTCGTTGGCGGCCTTGATGAGCGCGTTGTTTGCGGAGTAACCCTCGTCAAAGGTCTTGAACGGGGTCACGAAGCCCATCTTGTTAGCCAGCGCGTCGCGGCCCTCGTCGCTGGTGATGACCCACTCCAGGAACGCCTTGGTGGCGTCGATGTTCTCCTGCGGGGCTTTGTTGTTAATGCACCAGTAGTTCTCCGAACCCGTGCACAGGCCCTGATTCTCTTCGCCCTGCGCGCCGATGTAGATCGGCAGCATGCCCAGATCATCGTCGGTCATGCCGGCGGCGATGCAGTCGCCGTAGGCCCAAGTGCCGTTCTGGTAGAACACCGCGTCGCCCAGGGTGAAATCGGCCAGCGCGTCCTCGCCGGTCTTGGCGCCGATCATGGCGGGCTCACAGGTCGCGTCGGTGATGTAGAGGTCCCAGATCATCTTGTAGTTGTCCAGATAGCTGCCCTTGATGGCGGCGGTGGAGGTGATGCCGTCCGCCTTGTACTCGTAGTAGATGGGCAGGTTCGCCAGATGGGTCTTGAAGCGCCAGTCGGAGCTGGAATCCATGCCGGCGGAGGTGAAGGCGCCCATCACGCCCAAGTCGGCCTTGCGGGCCTGGATATCGTCCGCGACGGCCTTGAGGGTCGCGAAGTTGGTGATCTCGGAGGCGTCCTTGATCACGGCGTTGTCCATGGCGCAATACTTGGCCAGCAGGGTCTTATTGTAGATGATGCCGTAGGTCTCGATCACGTACGCGACGCCCATCACGGCGCCGTCCTTGATCAGGGCGAAGTCGTCGCTCTTGAGGTTCTGGTAGAGCGCCGTGTCTTTCAGGTCCAGGCAGTAGCTCTCCCAGGTCTTGAGGCCGACGGGGCCGTTGACCTGGAACAGGGTGGGCGCGTCCGCTTTCTCGATCTCGGAGCGCATGGTATCCTCATAGGTGCCGGAAGCGGCGGTCACCACGGTTACGGGCACGCCGGTCTTTTCGGTGTAGAGCTTGGCAAGATCCTGCCACTGCTGATCCTGCTCGGGCTTGAAGTTCAGGTAATAGACGGAACCCGCGCCTTGGGCATTGGCCGTGAACGCTACCATCGTCAGCGACAGGGCCATCACCAGAACCAGAGCCAAGAGTTTTTTCATGGTGAAAATCTCCTTTTTTGATGGTCTATGTAAAGCGGCAGTCCGCTTTGCATCAAAGATAGGCCCGAACGTGCGGACAGAAAACCGGGGCGGTTGCGTAATCGTTTGCACAATGAGGCAAAGGAGATGATTTCCCGAATCCCCACTCCTTTTGTCTGCGGCTATCATAGCACGTTGTGCAAACGTTGTCAAGCTACTATTCACGAAATTGTCCGCTTCGCGTAGTGAAAATTTCATAAACTTTCACGCCCAATGCGGCAAACCGTCCCGGCCGATGGCAGCAGCCGGAACGGCGGTTGCCCGGCAATGGTTATACAGATCCGGAAACATACCCGGCGAGAAGAACGGCAACGGGCAAACCCGGTCTGCAGACTGACACAAGCCGAACCGGGGACGATCCGGCAGATGCCGTCCGCTCCGACCCTGAGGGTTCGTCCGGCGGACGGCGCGAGGCCGCCTGCGGGCCCCGCCCATCTGCACGCGCCCGCTCCCTGCTGGCCCTACCTTGTCGCGCGTGGCCGCGGCTCAACCAGACCGGCGATAGTCAGGCGGGTGAAAATGTGGTATGATATCGGTTCAAGCAGGAGGCAATGGCGCCTTCCGGAGGGTAGCATGAAAACAAACGGCGAAATGGATATGTGTACCGGCCCGATCCTGAAAAAGGTGATCGTCTTCTCCGTGCCGCTGATGCTCACCGGTGTGCTGCAGCTGCTCTACAACGCCGCGGACATCATCGTCGTGGGGCAGTATACCGGCAAGGAAGCGCTGGCGGCCGTAGGCTCCACAGCGTCGCTGATCAACCTGCTGATCAACGTGTTCATGGGGCTTTCCGTGGGCACCAGCGTGGCGGTTGCCCAGCAGTACGGCGCGGGCGACCACAGGGCGGTGGGCGACACCGTGCACACCTCCATAGCGCTGGCGCTGGTTTGCGGCGTGGGCGTGGGCCTGATCGGCGTCCTGCTGGCGGAACCGCTGCTCAGCTGGATGGGCTCGCCCCGGGAAGTGCTGGCCCCTTCCGCCCTGTACATGCGCATTTATTTCGTCGGGATGCCCGTCAACATGCTCTATACCTTCGGCAGCGCCATTCTCCGCGCCGTGGGGGACACCCGCCGCCCGCTGATTTTTCTCAGCGTCGCGGGGGTTGTCAATGTCGTGCTGAACCTGGTGTTTGTGATCGTGTTCCATATGGGCGTGGCGGGCGTGGCGCTGGCGACCATCATCGCGCAGGCGATCTCCGCCGTGCTGGTCGTCCGCAGCCTGATGCAGCGCCCCACGAGCATCCGCTACGAGCCGCGCCGGACGCGCATGGAGCGCGCCGCCCTGAAGCAGATTTTCCGCGTCGGGCTTCCGGCAGGCCTGCAGGGTTCGCTGTTTTCCATCAGCAACGTGCTCATCCAGTCCTCCATCAACTCGCTGGGTTCGGTGGTCATGGCGGGCGCGGCGGCCTCCGCCAATCTGGAAGGCTTTGTATACACCTCCATGAACAGCATCTATCAGGCCTGCCTGACCTTTGTGGGGCAGAACCGGGGCGCGCGCCAGTTCCGGCGGGTGCGCCGGACGCTGTGGGTTTGCCTTGGCGTGGTGTTCGGGGTGGGCGTGGCGATGGGCGGGCTGTTTACGCTGTTCGCGCCCCAACTCATCAGCATTTACAACACCAATCCGGAGGTCATCCGTCAGGGCGCCTTGCGCATGACGGTGATCTGTTCCACCTACTTCCTCTGCGGCCTGATGGAGGTATCGGTCGGCCAGCTGCGCGGGCTGGGCTACAGCATGCTGCCGATGGTCTCCACCCTCACCGGCGTCTGCGGTTTTCGCATCCTGTGGGTGTATACGGTATTCCCGCTCTTCCCCACGCTGGTCACACTCTCGTGGAGCTACTCGGTATCGTGGCTGATTACGTTCCTGTTCCAGATCGTCACTTATGCCGTGATCCAGCGGAATATGCCCCGCGAGGATGAGCGCCTGCCTGCGGCGGCCTGCGCCGCCCGATCCGCCTGACGGCAACGGCGCCTTTCCGGCGGCTTCCGTGGCGGCCCTCGCGGCTCCGCCTCTGATATGAAACCAGGCTTGGAATCGGCGCGTCGCCCTCCCCGCCGAAGCGTGACAAAAAACCGGGAGCCTGCCGATTGTCGGCCGGGCTCCCGGTTTTTACAGGGTATACCGCCTGCATTCCGCGTTCTGCATCCGCCACTGGCAGAAATCGTCGTTGGCGATATCCTCAAAATATGTGTTGAGCACCCGGCACGTGCCGCCGTGGCTTACCAGCAGCACGCCGCGCAGGCCTTCCCGTGTCCGCAGCTCGTCCAGAAAAGCGTACACGCGGCAGGCTACCTGCATCATGGATTCGCCGCCCGGGTAGCGCACCGCGAACTGACGCTTGTTGTGAAGAAAAGCGGGGGCCGCCGAGCTGCCGCCCTCAAACTCGCCGTAGTGCTGCTCTATCAGCCGTTCGTCCGTTTCCACCGGCACGCCCAACGCTTGCGCAAGGATCGCCGCCGTCTGTCGGGCGCGGATCATCGGCGAGGCGATCACCAGATCGATCGGCGCTTGCAGGGCCGCCAGTTCCCGGGCCAGCGCCCCCGACTGCGCGCGGCCGGTTTCGTTGAGCGGCAGATCGGTGCGCCCGCACAGCCGCCCGCCCGCGTTCCATTCCGTTTCCCCATGCCTGGTCACAAACAGTTCCACACCATTCCCCCATGTTCATCCATGATCGGCGGTCGCGGACGCGCAAGGGATACGCCGGTTTCCCTTTCGCATGCCGCATCCCGCAGGTCGGGTACCGCAGGTCCTGCGCTGCCGGACATGGTCCGCGTGCCGCGTTCCACCTGCCGCGTTCCGTTCGCCGTCGTCCGCGTGCCGCTCTCGGCCTTCCGGCAACCCCGGCGCGCGTTTTTAATTACCTGTCGCGCACGGCCTGTTGCGCGGTTCCGGCGCTTTACCGTTCCAGCCGCGCCTTCAGGTAGAGGATGGCTTCCTCGTATCCCTGAAACCCAAGGCCGATGACGGTTTTTTCGCACGCCATCCCGGCGTAGCTGATCTGACGGAAGTCTTCCCGCTTGCGCACGTCGCTCAGGTGCACTTCCACCGCGGGCAGGTGAACGGCCTTCAGCGCGTCCAGAATGGCGACGCTGGTATGCGTGTACGCCGCGGGGTTGATCACGATCCCGTCCTCCCGGCCGTAGGCGTTTTGGATGCGGTCCACGATCGCGCCTTCATGGTTGCTCTGAAAGCATTCCACCGCGACGCCTTCCCGCGCACACACGCCGTGGATGTATTCCACCAGCTGGTCATAGGTTTGCGCGCCGTACACGCCCGGTTCGCGGATGCCCAGCATATTCAGGTTAGGCCCG
This sequence comes from Clostridiales bacterium, assembly GCA_012517815.1. Taxonomy (GTDB): domain Bacteria; phylum Bacillota; class Clostridia; order Christensenellales; family Aristaeellaceae; genus CAXXOK01. Next base: position 22,090 of record JAAYUF010000080.1, on the reverse strand, counting down.
TTGATCACCAGCAGTTTCATGACAGTTGCCTCATCACTTCCCGCACGCAGTCGTCCAGCGTGCTTTCATTGGCTACGGTCGCGTCGGCGCAGGCCCGGTAGAGGCTCGCGCGCTCCTGCTCCATCCGCCGCAGGGCTTCCGGGCCGGAAGAAAGCGGACGCCCGTGCGTCGCCAGCCGTTCCAGCGGGCGCGTCAGGTACACGACCCGCCCGTTCATGCGCAGGTTCAGCCGGTTCTCCGGGCGTAGCACCGCGCCCCCGCCGGTCGCGATCACCTGCCCGCGGCCAAGCCCGAGCGCGGCGATCACCTCCGTCTCCAGCGCGCGGAACACCGCCTCGCCGTCCTCCGCGAAGATCCGGGGGATCGGCTTGCCCGCGCGCCGCTCAATCTCGTCGTCCGTATCGAAGAACGGCCGATTCATCGCCGCGGCGCATCGTTTGCCCACCGAGGTTTTGCCGCTGCCGGGCATGCCTACGATCACCAGATTGGTGATCTCGCGGCGCAGCGTGCTTTCCGCGGCCCGCACCGTTTCCGGGTCGACAGCCCGGCCGTCGAACAGCTCCCGTGCGCGCGCCGCCTGCCACACCAGCATCGAGAGCCCGCCCGCGCACCGCGCGCCCATGGCTTCCGCCTCCTGCAAGAACCTTGTGCGCAGGGGGTTGTAGATCACATCCAGGGCGCTTTGCAGGCGCGGCAAGCGCTCCGGGTGGAGCGCCACGCCCTCCACCTGCGGAAACATGCCCACCGGCGTCGCGTTGACGAGGATTTCCGCGTCCGCATGCCGGTCGATGTCGGCGTAGGTCTGCTGCCCGCCGCGCGAAATGAGCACCGGCTCGCCGCCCGCTTCGCGGATCACATGGCACGCGGTCTTCCCCGTGCCGCCGCTGCCCAGCACCAGCGCCTTGCGCCCCGCAAACCCGATGCCCGCCTCCTCCGCCATTTTGGAAAAGCCGAACGCGTCGGTGTTATCCCCGTACAGGGTGCCGTCCGCCCGCCGCACGACGGTGTTGACGCTGCCGGTGCTCCGCGCCGTGTCGCTGAGCGCCGCGCAGCAGGTCGCCACCGCCTGCTTGTAGGGGATGGTCACATTCAGCCCGAGGAAGTCCCCGGCGGTCAGGAAGGCGTTCAGCTCCTCCCGCGGAAGCGGCCGCAGCTCGTACCCCCCGTCACCCAGCAGGGCGTGCAGCCTGGGCGAATAGCTGTGGCCCAGTTTTTCGCCGATCAGTCCGTATCGCATGCTACACCTCGCTGTAGCTGCCAAGGTAGGTGAAGGTTTCCGGGCCGGCGTCCAGCTCGCAGAGCAGCTGCAGGGCTTCCGGCGCGTACACCGATGCGTCCAGGTCAAAGTAGAACATGAACTCAAAATCGGTGCCCGCGATGGGGCGGCTTTCGATCTTGGTCAGGTTGAGGCCCAGGGCGGCGAATTTGGCGATCATCGCGTACAGCGCGCCGGGGGTGTGCCGGACGTTGAGCATCAGGCTCATGCGATTGGCGCCGGGGTAAATTTGCAGGTCCTTGGCGATGCAGATGAAGCGCGTGAAGTTGCTGTCGCTGTCGCTGACGGCGTCCGCCAGCACGGTCAGCCCGTACAGGGCCGCGCAGGCCGGCGAGGAGATCGCCGCGAGATCGTTGCGGCTGTTGTTGGCGACAAACTGCGCCGCTTCCGCGGTGTTGCCGAACACCGTGATCTTGACATCCTTCAGCCCTTTCAGGTACGCCCCGCACTGGCCGATGGCCTGCTCGTGGGAGACGATCTCCCGCACGTCGGACAGTTTGACGCCGGGCTTGGCCAGCAGACGGTGATCGATTTTCAGCCGCACGCTGCGCACAATGGAAAAGCGGTACTTGCGCATCAAATCGTACACCTCGGTGACCGAGCCGTAGGAGCTGTTTTCGATAGGCAGCACGCCGTATTCGCACAGCCCGCTCGCAATGGCCTGGAACACGCCCTCGAACCGCCTGAAATACATCAGGCTGGGCAGGGAAAACAGCTTATCGCAGGCCAGCTGGCTGTACGCCCCTTCCATTCCCTGACAGGCGACCACCGCGCGCCTGGGAAACACCTGGGCCGTCCGCTCAATGGCCTGCTGGATATGGTTGGTCAGCTCCGTCTGCGAGGACATGTAGCGCTGCTGATAGGTGCGGCTCAGGTCGAAAATGGTGTTGTACAAAAGCTTCATGTTTACGGCCATGGCTTCGTCGCAGCCTTCGGTCACGCGGCTGATCACCGCGCGCTCCCGGGCGGGGTCGAAAACCGGAAGGCCGTGTTCCTTCTTGTACCGGGCGATCTCCAGCGCCGTTTCCATGCGGCGCACGAACGTTTTGCTGAGCACCTCGTCGCAATCGTTGATCTGTTCCCGCAAAGCCTCGATATCCATGGCTGTCGCTCCCCTCTCCTGATCCGGCGCGCCGTCGCCGGTCACCGCGGCCGCCCGTCCGGCGGCCTGCGCCGCCTGGGCTTGCCCTCCTGTCGCCGCGCGTTTTCCCCCGTCCGGGTTATCGCGTGGCGACGGTTCCGTTCAGACGTCTGGCCGCAGCGCGCACGCCGCCAGGTCCGGCAACCGCTCCACCGGCACGGGGCGGAGTTCGCACCGGCCGATGGCGCGCGGCAGCACGAAGGTCAGCGTGCCACCCGAACGTTTCTTGTCGCTCAGCGCCGCGCCGGCCAGCGCCTGCGCGGGATAGTCCGCGTCGGTAGGCAGACCGTTGGCCCGCAGCGCCGCTTTCAGCCGCGCGATACAGCCCGCGTCGCACAGGCCCAGATCGGCCGCGATGCGGGCCGCATACACCATGCCCACCGCCACCGCGTGCCCGTGCGGCATCCCGTACCCGCTGCACCGCTCGATGGCGTGCCCCAGCGTATGCCCCAGGTTGAGCAACTGCCGCCTGCCCGTATCGCGCTCGTCCTCCGCGCAGATTTCGGCCTTGATGGCGACGCAGCGCCCGATCACCGTTTCCAGCTCCTCCGGGCGCAAGCCTCCGGCCAGCCGGTTAAAAAGCGCCTCGTCGCACAGCACTCCGTACTTGATGGCTTCGGCCATGCCGTCGGCGAACACGTCGCCGGGCAGGGTAGAAAGCACGTCCGGGTCGCACAGCACGCCCACGGGCTGGTGGAACGCGCCCGCCAGATTCTTGCCGGCCGGCAGGTCCACGCCCGTTTTGCCCCCCACGGAGCTGTCCACCATCGCCAGCAGCGTCGTGGGTATCTGCGCAAAACGCACGCCGCGCAGCCAGGTCGCCGCCGCAAACCCCACCAGATCGCCCGTGACGCCGCCACCCAGCGCAACCACGATATCGCTGCGGGTGATCTGGCTTTCCGAGAAAAACGCCAGAACCGCCGCGTAGGTTTCCAGCGTTTTGCTGGCTTCCCCGTGGGCAAAGCGCATCCGCGAAACGCGAAAGCCCGCGCCCCGGAGTGATTGCTGCACCTGATCGCCGTAGAGCGCGTCCACGGTGTCGTCGGCCACCATCGCCGCCACGCGCGGGGCCGTGAGGCCCGCCAGCCATTCCCCCGCGCGGCCGAGCAGCCCGCGCCCGATGCTCACCTCATAGGGAATGCCGGTATGCACCGCTACGGTTTTCATGCGTGATAGTCCTTTCTGTCGGCTTCCAGCTTCTGGTCGCGGCCCGCCGCCAATAGCGCGCGCATCCCTGCGGCGTCTCGCGCCGCCAGCGCGTCGCGGTATTCCGCCAGCCGGCCGATCAGCCCGTCCAGCTCGCCCAGCAGCGGCTCGCGGTTTTTCAGGAACAGCTCCGTCCACATGTCCGGGTCCAGCCTTGCCACGCGGGTCAAGTCCCTGTAGCTCCCGGCGGAGAACCCGATATGGTCCAGCGCCGTCGGGCTTTTCACATAGGCGCTGCTGGCAATGTGCGCAAGCTGCGAGGTGTAGGCGATCACGCGATCGTGGTTTTCCGGCGTGGTCACGGTGACGCCGGCGAAGCCCAGCGCGCACCAGAATTTCTTCAGCCGTTCCAGCAGGGCCATGTCCGCGCCTTTGCCGGGGGTCAGGATCATGGAGGCGTCTTTGAACAGGTCGGCGCTGGCGTTGGTAAAGCCGCTTACCTCGCGGCCCGCCATCGGGTGCCCGCCGATGAAGGTGAACCCCCGCGCTTCCGCGACCCGCCAGAGGGGCTCGCATACCTCGCGCTTGACGCCGCAGACGTCCATTACGGTCGCGCCGGGCTTAAGCAGGGCCGCGTGCGCTTCGACGTACCCTACGGCGTCGCCGGGCCGGGTGGCGACGATCAGCCAGTCGCAGATCGAAAGCCGCTCGTCGGTGAGCTCCGCGTCGATCGCGTCCAGCAACCGCGCCTTGTAGAGCACCTGCTCGTCGGTATCCAGGCCCAGCACCGTATGGGTCGTGTATTTCTTGATCGCCTTGGCGACGGAGCCGCCGATCAGGCCAAGGCCGACGATGCCAATCTCCACGGCTCACACCACCTTTCCGCCGTGGTAGCGGCAGGCGTAGGGCAGCATGGCCATGACGGCGGCGGAAACGTCCGAAAACGCTTCCGGGGTGAGGGACTGCGCCCCGTCGGACAGCGCGTGGGTGGGGTCGTTGTGCACCTCGATCATCAGCCCGTCCACACCGGAAGCGGCGGCGGCCAGCGCCATGGGCTTGACCAGCGCGGCGATGCCCGTGGCGTGGCTGGGATCGACAATCACCGGCAGGTGGCTCATCTTCTTGAGCAGGGGGACGGCCGAAAGGTCCAGGGTATTGCGCGCCGCGGTTTCAAACGTGCGGATGCCGCGCTCGCACAGCACCACGTTGCCGTTGCCTCCGGCCATCACGTACTCCGCGCTCATCAGCAGCTCCTGCAGGGTGTTGGCCAGCCCGCGCTTGATCAGGACGGGCTTGCCGGTGCGGCCCAGCTCCTTGAGCAGCTCAAAGTTCTGCATGTTGCGCGCGCCCACTTGAATCACGTCCACCTCCGTGAACAGGTCCAGCTGGGAAAGGTCCATGATTTCCGTCACCACAGGCAGGCCGGTGAGCTTCTTGGCCTCCATCAGCAGTTCCAGCCCGTGCCCGCGCAGCCCCTGAAAGGCATAGGGCGAGGTGCGCGGCTTGAAGGCGCCCCCGCGGAGCATGGTCGCGCCCGCGCGCTTCACAGCGGCGGCCACCAGACAGATCTGCTCCTCGCTTTCGATGCTGCACGGCCCCGCGATCAGGGTGAACACGTCCCCGCCGATCTGGGTGCTGCCCACGGGGATCACGGTATCCGCCTCGTGAAATTTGCGGTTGGCATTCTTGTAGGGCTCCTGCACGCGCTTGACGTCCTCCACGATATCCAGCGCGCGCAGGAGGTCGATGTCTACTGTGCTGGTATCGCCCACCAGCCCCAGAATGGTGTGGCTGTCGCCCCGCGACTCGTGGATGGTCAGCTTTTGCCCGGTCAGCCACGCCTTGAGGTTATCCAGCTGCTTTTGCTCGGGATCCTTTTTCAGGATAATGATCATAGCCTACCCTTCCTTTCAAGAACCGTCCTGCCAAACTACCGTACTACCCGATTGATGAAAAAAACCCCCGCAGCATTGACTGCGAGGGTGCGACGCCTTTTGAAGCGATGCCACTCAACCAGTACAACGCAAAACGGCCTTACGGAAGGCAAAGCCCGTAAAGCAGTAGCTAAAGTAATAGAAGGAACCGCGGTTCGTAGCAAGCATCGGGGTTCCTCCTCTCCGTACTGGTATTAGCGCGATTATAACCGCTTATCGGCCGCTTGTCAACTGCCGCTGCTTCTCCGGACGTCCGCCCGGTGGAAAAAAACAGGCAAAATGCAAACGCGACCCATAGCAGCCCTGCGCCGTCCGTCACAGCCCGCCGCCCGCGCGTGCCGGTTCGCGCGTCACTCATGCAGTTCCAGCGGCTGTCCGTCCGGGTCGAAGAAAAACGTCATCAAGCGGCCCGTTATGGGGTCGATGCGCACCGGTTCGGCCGGGATGCCCACCGCCGCCAGCTGCGCGACCGTTTCCCGCACATCCACCACGGCAAACGCAAGGTGTCTGAGCCCCAGCGCTTCCGGATACGACGGGCGCGGCGGATGGCCGGAGGCGCAGAACACTTCCAGCTCCGCGCCTTCCAGTTGCAGGTCCAGCTTCACGTCGCCCTTGTCGGGCCGCGCCGTTTCGCGCAGCAGGGCAAAGCCCAGCTTGCGCACGTAGAAATCCTTCGCCTTCTCCAGATCGCTCGCCCACAGCGCCACATGGTGGATCGGCCCCAGGTTCACAGCGGATCGCTCCCGAAGGGGCAGCCGCAGGGCATGTCCGGCGCGGTCGGTTCCTGGGCGGCATCCGCCTTCTGCGGGGAATCCATCCAGCAGACCCCCAGGTAGGTAAGCCCCAGATGGATGGCGAGCACCGGCCCCAGGCTCACGATGCGCAGTTCCAGATCGTCGCCCAGCCGGTTTTGGAGCATCTCCTGCAACATAGGCAGCTGCGGGTTGTTCTCGCGGCTGTGCACCACCACGTAGCGCACGCCCTTGGGGACGCTCTCCGCCAGCATACGCAGCTGCTCGTGGCTGCCGCGCGCGACGCTCTTGGAAAACACCGATCCGTTTTGCAGGCAGAGGATCGGCCGCAGGTTCAGGATCGTGCTCACGCTCAGGCGCACCACGCCCAGCCGGCCGCTCTTGCGCAGGTTGGTCATGTCGTTGACGGTAAACACGTTGTGGATGAGCTTGCGCTCTTCCGCCAGCGTATCCACGATCTCGTCCAGCGACAGGCCCTGCGCGATCAGCTCCTGCGCCCTCAGGATCAGGAAATAGATGCCGCCCGCGCAGTTGCGGCTGTCCAGCACCTTGATCTCGTCGGCGTTGACTTCCTTGGCGGCCATCACGGCGTTGGCATAGGTGCCCGACAGCCGCGAGGAGATGGTGATGCACAGCACCTGCCTCCCTTTGGCCAGCTGGCGCTCGAACGCGGCCATGAAGGCGGCGGCCGTCGCCTGGCTGGTGCGGCGTTCCACATCCTCCCGCTCGATATACGGCTCGAACTGGCCGTTCTCGCCGATGTAGTGCTCTACAAACTGCTGCCGGTCCACCGTATAGGTCATGGGCACGTAGTGGGCGCCCAGCTGCTCGGCTTCCTGCCGGGAAATGCCCGCGGCGCTGTCCACCATAATCCTGATCATTGTCCGTCGCCTCCGATCCTTCGGAATTTCTCGTAGCGCCGGCGGGTCAGCTCCCCCGGCTCCAGGCGCAGCAGCGTATCAAGCTCGGCGGCCAGCGCTTCGCGCAGCGCGGCGCAAACCTGCTCAAAATCGCCGCCCTCTTCCGAGAACACACGCTCGACCATGCCGAAGCCCAGCAGGTCCTCCGCGGTCATGCGCAGGGCTTCGCTGGCCTCGGCGGCTTTGCCGGCGTCCTTCCAGACGATGCTGGCCGCACCTTCGGGCGATATGACCGAATACACGGCGTTTTCCAGCATCCATACGCGGTCGGCCACGCCCAGCGCCAGCGCGCCGCCGCTGCCGCCTTCGCCGATGAGCAGGGAGAGGATCGGCACCCGAAGCCCCATCATGGCCATCAGGTTTTCCGCGATGGCCAGCCCCTGCCCGCGTTCCTCCGCGCCCACGCCGCAAAACGCGCCGGAGGTGTCGATCAGGCATAGTACGGGTCGGCCGAATTTTTCGGCCTGTTTCATGAGCCTGAGCGCCTTGCGGTACCCTTCCGGGTGCGCGGAGCCGAAGTTGCGGCGAATCTTCTCCTCCGTCGCCACGCCCTTTTCAATGCCTATGACCGTCACGGGCAGGCCGCCCAGCCGCGCCACCCCGCCCACGATGGCCCGGTCATCCGCAAAGCGGCGGTCGCCGTGCATTTCCAGAAAATCCGTGAACAGTCGCTCCATAAAGAACATCGCGGTCGGGCGGCCCTTCTGGCGCGCCGCCAGCACGCGCTCATACGCCTTGGTCATCGGTTCGCCTCCCTGCGGTGCATGGTCAGCAGGAGCCTGAGCTCCTGTTTCTGATCCTTACGGGGAACGATGCGATCCACAAAGCCCTTGTCCAGCAGGAACTCCGCGCGCTGGAAACCCGCCGGCAGCTTCTGGCGCATGGTCTGCTCAATCACGCGCGGCCCCGCAAACCCGATGAGCGCCTTGGGTTCGGCAAGGATTACGTCGCCCTCCATGGCGAAGGAAGCCACCACGCCCCCAGTGGTCGGGTGCGTGAGCACAACGACGTACAAAAGTCCCGCTTCGCCGTGCCGGAGCACCGCGCCGCTGGTCTTAGCCATCTGCATCAGGGAGAACATCCCCTCCTGAATGCGCGCGCCGCCGGAAACCGTATAGCCGACCACGGGCAGGCGCCGCTTGGTCGCGCACTCAAACAGCCGCGTGATCTTTTCCCCCACCACCGCGCCCATGGAGCCCATGATAAACATGGGGTTCATCACAAACAGCGCGCAGGGTTCGCCGCCGATGGCCGCCGTGCCCGTGAGCACGCCTTCCGGCTCGCCGGTTTCCTTTTGCGCCTTTTCCAGCTTCGCCGCGTATTCCGGAAACCGCAGACGATCCACGGGCAGGAGCTCCGCGTCCATCTCCCGGAAGCTGCCTTCGTCCGTGAGCCATTGCACGCGCTGACGCGCGGTCATGCTCACGTACGCGCCGCAGCGGGGGCAGGCGTAGTCGTTGGCCGTCATCGCGTCCCTGGTCGCGTTTGCCTTGCACTCTGCGCACTGCCACGCGGCAGCCTGCCGCGCGGCCTTTGCGGCATCCTGCTCGCCTTCCAGGCGGTTATTGGGTTTCTTGAAGAGGTCCTTGCTGATCAATCGCTTTCAGCTCCCCTACGCGTTGCGTTTGGCCAGATAATCCGTGGTGTAGCTGCCGTCCAGAAAGGCCGATTCCCCCAGCAGATCGATATGCGTCTGCGCGTTGTGGTCCACGCCTTCCACCACCATTTCGCACAGCGCGGCCTGCATCTTGCGGATGGCCTCCGCGCGCGTGCGCGCGGAAACGATCAGCTTGGCGATCATGCTGTCGTAAAACGGCGGGATGGTATAGCCCTGATACAGGGCCGTATCGAAACGCACCCACGGGCCGCCGGGCACGTGCAGGAGCGAAATCTGCCCGCAGCTGGGCCGGAAGCCGTGCGCCGGGTCCTCCGCGTTGATGCGGCACTCGATGGCGTGGCGGTCGATGCGGATATCCTCCTGCCGGATCGTCAGCGGCTGGCCGCTGGCGATGCGTATCTGCCACTTGACCAGGTCCACGCCGGTGACCATCTCGGTCACGGGATGCTCCACCTGCAGGCGCGTGTTCATTTCCATGAAGTAGAACCGGCCTTCGCCGGTCAGCAGATACTCGATGGTGCCCGCGCCCACATAGCCCACGGTCCTGGCCGCGCGCACGGTGGCCTCGGTGAGCTGTTCTCGCAGTTCCGGGCTTACGCAGACCGCGGGGCTTTCTTCCAGTATCTTCTGGTTCTTGCGCTGCATGGAACAGTCGCGTTCCCCCAGGCAAAGCGCGCGGCCTTCCTGATCGCACAGCAGCTGCATCTCGATATGCTTGACGTTGGTCAGTAGCTTTTCCATGTACAGCGCGCCGTCGCCAAACGCGCTTTGCGCCTCCGCCGCCGCGGACTGGAACGCCGGGGCCAGCTCCTCCCTGGCGTTCACCCTACGGATGCCGCGGCCTCCGCCGCCGGCGCGCGCCTTGATCAGCAGCGGATAGCCGATGGTTTCCGCCTCGCGCAGGGCGTCAACCACCGTGGGCACCAGATCGCAGCCGGGGATTACGGGCACGCCCGCCTCCCGCATGGTGCGGCGCGCCGCGTCCTTGTCGCCCATCTTTTCCATCACCGCGCAGGGCGCGCCGATAAAGCAGATGCCGTGCTCCTCGCACAGGCGGGCAAAAGCCGGGTTTTCCGACAGCAGGCCGTAGCCGGGGTGGATGGCTTCCACCCCGCAGGATTTGGCGACCGTCACGATGGCGGACATGTTCAGGTAGCTCTTTTGCGCCGGGCCGGGGCCGATGCAGTAGCTCTCGTCGGCGAGGGATACGTGCAGCGCGTCCCGATCCGCCTCGGAAAAAACGGCGACGGTCGCCACGCCCATCTCCTTGCAGGCGCGGATGACGCGGATGGCAATCTCGCCGCGGTTGGCAATCAGAATCTTGGAGAACATAGGGCCTCCTTGAGCGTTGGAATGCGGGCGGAAGGGATGCGCCGTTCTCGGCGGCCTCTCCCGGGCAGCGGTCGTGGGCCGGGGCGCGGCGGGGCGCCGTTTGCGTGGCCGTCTCCCGCCCGCGCGCCGGTTGCCTGACGGGGCTGCGTTACTTGCCGGCCGCCTCGTCGTTGGCGATCAGGGCGAAGGAAAACTCGCCCTGTGCCGCCACCTGCCCGTCGATGAGCACCTCGCCCTGGGTAAAGTAGAAGGGTCCGTTGTGTCGCGTAATGCGGGCCACCAGGGTAAGCGTATCGCCCGGGCGGGCGGTTTTGCGGAACTTTACCTTATCCATGCCGGTGAAAAACGGCGTTTTCCCCACCAGTTTCTCGTCGATCAGGATGGCGCAGCTCTGCCCGATCATTTCGCACAGCACCACGCCCGGCACCACGGGGTTTCCCGGAAAATGCCCCTGCAGGAACCATTCGTCCCCGCGCACGGTGTAGCTGCCGCACGCGGTTTCGCCGTCGCTGATCACTTCGTCCACCAGCAGCATCGGTTCGCGGTGGGGCAACAGCCGTTTGATTTCATCCCTGTTCATCCGCGTGTTCCTTTTCCGTTACACAATTTTCATAATGGTCTGTCCGTACTCCAGCACGGCGCCGTCCTGCGCGCAGATGTCGACAATCCGTCCGGATACCGGGGCGGTGATGTCGTTCATCAGCTTCATTGCCTCGATCAGGCAGATGACCTGGCCCTTTTCCACAGTATCGCCCACCTTGACGTAGGGCTGCGCGTCCGGCGCGGGCGCGGCGTAGAATACCCCCACCATGGGGGACTTCACCTCGCTGAGGTTGTTGAAATCGTTCTTCTCTTCCACGGGCGCCGGCAGGCTTACCGGCTCGCCCAGCGTCTGGGGTACGGCCGCGGCCAGCTTGGGCGCGTTACGCTCCAGCCGGATGTGCATATCGCCCTCGCTGTAGTCCAGCGCGGTCAGGTCCGCCTGTTGCAGCACCGATGCCAACGCCTTGATGTCCTTGATGTTCATGCTTCAACCCTCCGTAGCGCGATGCAGCCGTTATGCCCGCCAAACCCGAGAGAAACGCTCAGCGCCAGATCGCGCTCGGCCTTCCGGCTGACCAGCGGCACGTAATCCAGGTCGCAGTCCGGGTCGGGCTCGGTCAGCCCGATGGTCGGGGGCAGCACGCCGTCCCTGAGCGCCAGCACCGAGGCGATGCACTCCGCCGCGCCCGCCGCGCCCAGCATATGGCCGGTCATGCTCTTGGTGGAAGAAATCATCGCGCGCCGCGCGGCTTCTTCCCCCATCGCCCTCTTGATGGCCAGCGTCTCGCTCGCGTCGTTGAGCGCGGTGCCGGTGCCGTGCGCGTTGATGTACACGCGGTCGGTATCGGCGTAGCCCGCTTCCTCCATCGCCAGCCGGATGGCCCGCGCGCCCGCGACCGCCTCGGGATGGGGCGCCGTAACGTGGTAGGCGTCACAGGTGTTGCCGTAGCCGCAGATTTCCGCCAGGATTACGGCGCCGCGCGCCTTGGCGTGGGCTTCGCTCTCCAGCACCAGCACCCCCGCGCCTTCGCCCATCACAAAGCCGGAGCGGCGGCGGTCAAAGGGCAGGCTGGCCAGTTTGGGATCGTCCGCTGTGGAAAGGGCCATGCAGTTGGTAAACCCGCCCACCGCCAGCGGGCAGATCGCGGCTTCGCTGCCGCCGGCCAGAATCGCGTCGGCATAGCCGCCCTTGATGGCGTGAAACGCCTCGCCGATCGCGTGGGTGGAGGTGGCGCAGGCGGTCATCACCGGCAGGCTCGGGCCCTGCGCGTTGCAGGCGATCGCCACGTGGCCGGAAGCCATGTTGGCGATCATCATGGGAATGAAGTGAGGGGATACCTTTTCCGCCCCGCGTTCGATGGACTTGCGGGTTTCAGTCACAAAGGTCTGCATGCCACCGATACCGGAGCCGATGTACACGCCCAGGCGCTCGGCATTGATGTTTTCGCCGGAGACCAGCCCGCTTTGCGCCATGGCCTCGCCGGCCGCCGCCAGCGCGTACTGCGCGAAGGGGTCCAGCTTGCGCGCGGCGTTCTTGTCCATGCCGAAGGCGGTGGGGTCAAAGCCCTTGAGTTCCGCGGCGACCTTTACCTTCAGGCCGGAGGCGTCAAAGCCGGTGATCGGCCCGATGCCGCACTCGCCCGCCACAAGCGCCTTCCAGAAATCGGGGACGTTCAGTCCAACGGGCGATACCACGCCCAACCCTGTGATGACGACACGGTTCATGATGAAACCTCCCTGCATGTGATCCCGATAATGCCTGTATGATTGGAATTCATTCTCCGCGCGGATACGCGGCGGATGTATTATACCATATCACATGCGCAGGCCGCCGTCCACCTGGATCACCTGGCCGGTGATGTAGGCGGCGCCGTCGGAGCACAGGAAGGCCACGACGGCCGCGATATCCTCCGGTTCGCCGATGCGCCGCAGCGGGATCGCCTGCTCCGCGCCCGCCAGCATCTGCTCGCTGAGCACGGCGGTCATATCCGTGCGGATGAAACCGGGCGCGACCGCGTTGCAGGTAATCCCGCGGGAGCCCATCTCCTTGGCGATGGTCTTGGTCAGGCCCACCAGCCCCGCCTTGGCGGCGGCGTAGTTCGCCTGTCCGGGGTTGCCCATGAGGCCCGCCACGGAGGTGATGTTGACGATGCGCCCGGCACGCTTGCGCAGGAACGCGGCGCTCGTGTGGCGGATGAGGTTGAAGGCGCCTTTCAGGTCCACCGCGATGATATCGTCGAAATCCTGCTCGCTCATGCGCATGCACAGCTTGTCGCGCGTGGCCCCCGCGTTGTTGATGAGCAGATCGACGCTGCCGAAATCGGCCGTCACATCCCTGACGAGCTGCTCGGTCGCGGCGAAATCCGCCACGTTGCAGCGGTACGCCCCGGCGCTTACGCCGGTTTCCCGGAGCATGCCCAGCGTTTCCTCGGCCTTTTGCTCGTTGCCGGCGTAGACGAACGCGATGTTTGCGCCCTGGCGCGCCAGTTCCAGGCAGATCGCCCGGCCGATGCCGCGGCTGCCGCCCGTGACCAGCGCGGTTTTTCCCTTCAGCATGCGGATTCCTCCTTGAACCGTTGGACCGTTTCGGCCAGCGATTCCGCGTCCTCCACGTGGGCGATGCGCGTCGCTCCGCCGATTTTGGCGATGAGCCCGCCAAGCGTCCTGCCCGCGCCCACTTCGATGAAATCCGTATAGCCGTCCGCCTGCATGGTACGGATCAGCTCCGTCCAGCGCACCGGGCTTTCCACCTGCGCGCCCAGCAGCTCCGCCGCGGTCGCGGCGGCGTAAGGCCGGCAGGTCGCGTCGGCGTACAGCGGCAGCGTCGGCTCCGCAAAGGCCAGGCCCTGCGCGTAAGTCCTCAAACCCAGCGCGGCCTCGGCCATGAACGGGCTGTGAAACCCGCCGCCCACGGCCAGCGGCAGCGCGCGGCCGCCCGCCGCCTTCACCGCTTCGGCAAAGACCGGGATATCGGCCTTGCGAAGCGCGCAAACCACCTGCCCGGGGCAGTTGTAGTTGACGGGATAGGCGTTGTGCGCGGCGCAGATCGCCTCCACGGCCTCGTCGGCAAGTTTCAGCACGGCGACCATGCCGCCTGGGTTTTGCTCGGCGCAGGCCTGCATCAGCTCCGCGCGCCGCAGCACCAGGGCGAAAGCCTCTTCAAAGGCTAACAGCCCCGCGTAAGGCAGCGCCGCGATCTCGCCCAGCGAGAAGCCGGCCAGCCCGTCGGGCCGCACGCCCTGCTCCAGCAGGGCTTCGGCACAGGCGCAGTCCACGGCCGTCAGGCAGGGCTGGGTATTGCGCGTCCGGCTCAGCGCTTCGCCGGTGCCCTCAAAGCACAGCACAAGCGTGCCGGGGTGCAGGCGCTCCGCCTCGTTAAGCACGCGGCGGGCCGCGGCGGAGGTATCGTACAGGCTTTTACCCATGCCGGCGTACTGCGCGCCCTGCCCGGCGAACACGAAGGCTACTTTACCCATTTCGACGCTCCCTTCAGGAGGGCTTCCGCCTGGGCGAACATGTCCTGGACGATGGCCTGCGCCGGGCGGATCTCCCGCACCATCGCGGCGCACTGGCCCGCCAGGAAGCAGCCGTTTTCCAGATCGCCCTCCAAGGCGGCCTTGCGCAGCGCGCCGACGCCGAGATTCTCCAGTTCCTCTCCGGAGGTGGCGGGGTCGAATTCCTTTTCCAGATAGCGGCGGGTAAACGCGGTGCGAAGGCTCCGCACGGCGTGGTTTAGGCGTTTGCCCGTCACCACGGTATCTATGTCCTTGGCCGCGATCACCTTTTGCTTGTAGTTCTCGTGCACGGCGCATTCCGTGGCGCACAGGAACACGGTGCCGCACTGCACGCCCACCGCGCCCAGCATGTAGGCCGCCGCCACGCCGCGCCCATCCGCAATGCCGCCCGCGGCGAGCACGGGAATTTTCACCGCGTCCACAATTTGCGGTACCAGCGCCATGGTGGAGAGATCCCCCACATGCCCGCCGGACTCGCCGCCCTCGGCGATCACCGCGAAAGCGCCGGCGCGTTCCACCAGCTTCGCCATCGCCGTGGAGGGCACCACGGGGATCACCTTGATGCCCGCCGCCAGCCAGTCCTTCATGTACGCGTTGGGCAGGCCCGCGCCGGTGGTCACCACGGCGGGTTTCTCCTCGGCGCACACGCGCGCCACGTCCTTGACGAACGGTGACATCAGCATGATGTTAACGCCGAAGGGCCGGTCGGTCTGCTTCCGGCAGGCGCGTATCTGCTCGCGCAGGTAATCGGCGCTCAGGTTCATGGCGGAAATGATGCCCAGACCGCCCGCGTTGGAAACCGCGGCGGCCAGTCCGGCCTCGGACACCCACGCCATGCCCCCCTGAAATATCGGATAGCGCAGGCCGAGCGCTTCCGTCAGCACAGAGGAGATCATTTCTTCTGCTCGTCCACGAGCGTGACGACGTCCTGCACGGTCTTGAGCGCCGGGCTGATCTCGATGGTCACGCCAAGTTCGTCTTCCATGTTCATCACCAGTTCGGCGACGTCCAGGCTGTCCAGCCCCAGATCGGCGAAGGTGTTCTCGGGTTTGATGCCGCTTACGTCCATGTCCTTGGTTTCGGCAATCAGCTTGGCGATGGTTTCAAAGGTAGTCATGTGTTTGCCCTCCATTTTTTAGTATTGCAGCAGCGCTGCCCCTGTGGTCAGCCCCGCGCCGAACGCGCTGAGCACGAGCGTTTGCCCCCGTTGGAGGCGGCCGTCCTCCGCCATTTCGGACAGGAGTACGGGGATGCACGCGGAGGAGGTGTTACCATGCGTCGCAATGTTCCTGGGAAACTTCTCCACGGGCTGCTTCAGGCGGGTACGGGCCGCGTCCAGGATGCGGCGGTTCGCCTGGTGGAGCACGAAGTAATCGACCGCGTCGGGCGTCAGGTCGCAGATTTCCATGACGCTCTCGATATCGCGGCAGGAACGGGTCACGGCGAACTTGAAGATCTCCTGCCCGTTCATGTAGAGCGGCTGCTCCTCGGGAATGCGGTCGTCAAAGGGGCAGTTGCCGCCGCTGGCCCAGGCGTGCAGGAGTTTCGCATCCCCCTCCGCGGACACGCGCACGGTTTTCAGGCTGTCGCCGCGCTCGCACACCGCCGCGCCCGCCGCGTCGCCAAAGAGCACGCAGGTGCTGCGGTCCGTCCAGTCCGTCAGGCGCGACACCTGCTCCGCGCAGACGATCAACAGCCGGTTTACGCGGCCGCTTTCCAGCAGCGCGTCGGCCATGTCCATCGCGTAGAGGAAGCCCGTGCACCCGGCGTTGATATCAAGGCTTGGGCAGGTGGCGCCGATGCGGGCCTGAATGAGGCAGGCGGTGGCGGGAAAGGTCATCTCGCCCCGCGTGGTGGAACACAGGATGTAGTCGATATCCTCCGGCTTGAGCCCGGCTCTGTCCAGCGCCATTTTGGCGGCTTTCGCGCCCAGCCCGCTCAGGGTTTCCTTGCCGGTCATGATGTGGCGGCTTTCGATGCCCGTATGGGCCTGAATCCACTCGTCCGAGGTATCCAGAAACTGGGTCAGCTCCGCGTTGGTGACGGTACGCTTGGGCAGCGCGTGCCCAAAAGAGAGGATTTTCATCGGTTCACATTCTTTCCGCTTCTGGATTGGACTGCGCGCGCTCGGCGTCGTCCTTCTGCGCCAGTTCGGCCAGCGCGTTTTGGAAGAACAGGTTGAGCTGCTGCATGCCGCGCAGCATGCCTTCCCGTTCCGCCGGGGAGAGCAGTTTTTCGATGTTGCGGACCATCTGCTCATGAAAATAGCGATGCGCCGCGTTCACCTTCTTGCCCATGCGAGTCAGGTTCACGATGACGCTGCGCTTGTCCAGCGTCGATCTGGTTTTGGTCACATACCCCTTGAGCGCCAGTTTGTTGATGGCGACGGTCACGGTGGGGGGCGTCAGTTCCATGCGCTGGGCCAGCTCGCACACCAGCATGCCCCTGTCCCTGTTTTCGCCGACGGCCTCCAGCAGGTGCAGTTCGCTGATGGATACATCCATGCCGCTCACGGAATGGAGCATCCCCTCCTCCAGCTTGCCGATGTCGCGGTAGGTGCACACCAGCAGTTGGTTGAGTTCCTGACTAAATTCGTCCATCATGTCCGCTCCCGCCCGCAATCTGTTTTGTTAGACAAACTAATTATATGGACTGCCATCCGCTTGTCAACCCCGCTTTCTGGTCGTCCATCGTCCAGAACGTCCATCATTCACGCTTCAAAGCGCGCGGGATCAGGCTCGCGGCACGCGGACCGCGGACAAACGGCTCGTTCCCGGCCCGGAGGAAGCACCGTGCCGCCGCCCCGCGACAGCCTGCCTTCACCCGGAATCGGCTTCACCACTTTTCTCTTGCGCCGGATGCGCGCCGATGGTATGATGCCATCGACCACCGTGCATGGGAGGGAATACGGATGAACGATCCGTTCTTGCCGGTCGAATGCCTTGGCATCGTCGCGTTTGCCGTTTCCGGCGCGCTGCTGGCCATCCGCAAGGGGATGGACCTGTTCGGCGTGAATGTGCTGGGGCTGTTCACCGCCGTGGGCGGCGGCCTGCTGCGCGACCTGATGCTGGGCATCACGCCCCCGCAGATGCTGCGCGACCCGACGTTCGCGCTCATCGCCATCGCCACCAGCACGGTGCTGTTCGCCCTCCTGTATTTTTACCGGCGCGACCCTTCGCCCAAAGCAAAAGCTCTCTACCGCCAGTTTCTGCTCTATACCGACGCGGTCGGCCTGGGCATTTTCACCGCCAGCGGCGTGGAAACCGCCATGCGCGCCTACCCGGAGGGATCGCCTTTCCTGATGCTGTTTGTGGCGCTGATGACCGGCACGGGCGGCGGGATCCTGCGGGATATCATGGCCGGCGAAACGCCCGGCGTGCTGGTGCGGCATATCTACGCCATGGCCGCGCTGAGCGGCGCCTGCGTTTACCTGCTCTTGTACGGCGCGCTCACCGGGGTAGAGGCGACGCTGGTGTGCGCCGCCGTGGTGGTCGCCATCCGCGGCCTGGCCTCGCATTTCCGGTGGAACTTTCCCAGCATCCGCCCGCCCAAGCCGCCCGAGGGCCAACAACCGCTGTGAGGATGATCATCACATGACCCTGCGCCCCATGACCCCGGCCGATTATCCGGCCGCCTACGCGCTCTGGCTCGCCACGCCCGGGATGGGCATGAACCCGCGGGACGACGCGCCCGAAAGCATCGCGCGGTATCTGCGGCGCAACCCAGGCACCTGTTTTGTCGCCGAGGAGCAGGGCGCGCTTGTCGGCGTGATCCTGTGCGGGCACGACGGCCGGCGGGGCTTTATTTACCATATGGCCGTCTCCGCCGTATGCCGCAGGCAGGGCGTCGGTCGCCGTCTGGTGGAGCAGGCTTTGGCCGCGCTTCGCAGGGAAGGCATCGCAAAGGTCGCGCTGGTGGCCTTCGCCCGCAACGCGGAAGGGAACGCCTTCTGGGATAAGCTTGGCTTCTCCGCCCGGGACGATCTGGTGTACCGCAACCTGGAGCTGCCGGGCTGACGCCGCGCAACCGGCCGTAACGCGGGACGGCGCACCCGTGCGATCCGGACGCGCGTCGGTACGGCGCCTGCCGTATCCGCGATGCGTTGCCCGGACAACCGGCGTCTGTTTGCGGCTGGGTTCAGCCCGCCGCACGCGCCGCCGCGGTACGCCGGGGAACGAGCGGCGCGGCCGATGCCCGCGCCGTCCCGGCGCGCGGCGAACCCCCGGCCGCGCGGCGCAAGCGCCGTGAAAAGGGCGGCCTCGCTGTTTCCGCCCTTCGACTGTTACATGATTTCGAGACGCAAAAACCGGAGAAGCGCGCTTCTCCGGTTTTGATATCATAGGTTACCTGCCCGATCATCCGATCGCCGCGGCTTGACTCCGGTTACGCCTGCGCGTCGCCGCTGCCCGTATCGGTGTGGTTGCCGCCCGAAATATCTTCCACCGCGTGGCGGACGTTGCTGGCCGCGTCCTTGACCACATGCTCAAAGTCCTTGTCGAAGCCTTCGGCGTTGCGGTCGATGGCGAACTTGTAACCCAGCACCAGCGCGACGATCGCGCCGCCGATCACCAGCCAGGGCGCGCTGAGCAGCGCGATGATCGAGAACAGGAGCGACAGGTTCAGGATGGTGGTTTCGCCCTTGGTCATCATCAGGCGGGTGCGGTACAGAATGCTGAAGAAACCGTTCTTACCGTTGCGATTCGTGTTGTTTTCCATGAGTGGATCCTCCTTCAATTTCATCCGTATAGGGATATGTGCGGTCTGCGATGGTCAGCGCGACGGGTCCTCGGTCACGTGGCCCACCGCCTGCTTGACGTTGACGGCGGCATTGCGGACCACATCCTCGAAGCGTTGCTCAAAGCCCAGTCCGTCGCGGTCAATGGAGAAGCGGTAGCCCATCACCAGCGCGGCCAACAGGCCCAGGATTACCAGCCAGGGCGCGCTCAGCAGCGCGATGAGGGAGAACAGCAGCGACAGATTCACCACCGTGGTTCCGTTTTTGCTGGCCTTGAAGCGCGTGCGGTACATAACGCTGAAAAAGCCCTTGTCTCGATTCCCGTTCCTGTCCATGGATCCGTTTCCTCCTTGCGGTCGTGGGTTTTCCCTTTCGACAGGACAAGAATAGCACGTCCCCGGATGAGATGCTTGAGAATGGATTTATGGTTTCTTTATGCTTTCATGAGAATGTGATGAGAAAATGCCCCCGTTCTTGCTTGACGGCGGCAAAAGCCTTGGGATATAATGGCGAAAACAGGCCGAAGCCTGAGGTTTCCCATCGGATGGCGCCGCGCGCCTGACGCGCGGGGCAAGGAGAACAGCATGAAGGACGATCTGTTTCGCAAAAACGCGGTCGACCGTGTCACATCGCCGGACCAGCTCAACGATACCATCAAAGTGGTGCCCACGGGAACCTGGCTGGTGCTTGCCGCGGTGATCCTCGCCCTCGGGGCCGTGTTCCTGTTCCTGTCGACGACCGATCTGGATCTGATCGGCCTGATTTTCGGTTAGGTGCGGCTATGGTGAAAACGGTAAAGGTACCGACCCTCCTGCAGCAGGAGGCCGTGGAATGCGGCGCGGCGAGCCTGGCCATGGTAATGGCATATCACGGCAAATGGCTGCCGCTGGAAACCGTCCGCGAGGATTGCGGCGTATCCCGGGACGGCAGTTCGGCCAAGAGCATCGTACAGGCGGCGCGCCGCTACGGGTTCAAGGCCGCCGGATACCGGCTGGAGCCCGCCGAGCTCCGGCAGGCGCCCCTGCCCTGCATCATCCACTGGAACTTCAACCACTTCGTGGTGTTTTGCGGCTTTCAGGGACGTTACGCGCTGATTGGCAACCCGGCGACCGGGCCGGAAAAAATCCCCCTGGAGGAGTTTGACAAAGCCTATACCGGGATCACGCTCACCTTTGAGCCGACAGAGGCGTTTGTGCGGGAGGGCAAAGCGCCAAGTCTGCTTGGTTTTGTGCGCCGCCGCCTGCGCGGTTCCGGCGGGATGCTGGCCTTCGTGCTGCTGGTGGGCCTGCTCACCTCGGTGCTGGGCGTGCTTTCGCCCCTGTTTTCGCGCGTGTTTCTGGACGATCTGCTCACCGGCGCCAAGCCCGACTGGCTGATGCCGTTTGTGTACCTGTTCGCGGGGTTCATCCTGCTGCAAACGGTGGTTTCCGGCATCTCGCAGCATTACAGCCTGAAAATTTCCGGCAAGTTCGCCATCATCGCCAGCGGGACGTTCATGTGGCAGGTGCTCCGGTTGCCGGTGCGGTTTTTCTCCGCGCGGCTGGCGGGCGATATCGCCATGCGCCAGCAGGCCAACGAGGGCATCGCGGCCACGGTGTTCGAGCGGCTGGCCCCGCTGGTGCTGGATATCGCCATGCTGGTGTTCTACCTGGCGGTGATGCTGGGCTACAGCGTGCCCCTGACGCTGATCGGGCTGGGCTGCGCGGCGTTTAACCTGCTGCTTTCCGCCTACATCGCCAAAAAGCGCGCCAATATCACCCGCGCGTCCATGATGATGCAGGGCAAGCTGCAGGCCACCACGCTCAGCGGTGTGGAAATGATCGAAACCATCAAGGCTTCCGGCGCGGAGGACGGGTTTTTCCAAAAATGGTCCGGTTACCACGCCGGCGTCAACACCGCCACGGTGGCCGGCGCGCGCCTCAACGGTTACCTGGGGAGCCTCGCGGCGCTGGCGGGTTCGCTTTCGGGCGTGCTGGTCTTGTGCATCGGCGCGCTGCTGATCATCCGCGGTACGCTAACCGTCGGCATGCTGCTGGCTTTTCAGGGCTTTCTGGCCGCCTTCATGGGGCCGGTGGAAACGCTGCGCAGCCTGCGGGAGGAAATGGAGCAGCTGCGCGCCTCGATGGAACGCGTGCAGGACGTGATGAACTACCCCCCGGACGCGTTCCCCTCCGCCTCCCCCGACGACGACACGCGCACCTACCGCAAGTTGTCCGGCAACGTGGAGCTGAAAAACGTCACCTTCGGGTACAATCCGCTCGCCGCGCCGCTGATTCAGGACTTCAACCTGACGCTGAAAACCGGGCAGCGCGTCGCGCTGGTGGGTGCCAGCGGGTGCGGCAAATCCACCGTCGCCAAGCTTATGAGCGGCCTGTACAAGCCCTGGAGCGGGGAAATCCTCTTTGACGGCAAACCGGTGGAGGCCATCGAGCACGAGGTGTTCACCGGCTCGGTCGCGGTGGTCGATCAGGACGTGACGATGTTTGAGGATTCGCTTTCCGCCAACATCAAAATGTGGGACGACACCATCGCGGATTTTGAGATGATCCTGGCCGCCAACGACGCGCAGATCCATCACATGATCCTCTCCCGCGAGGGCGGCTACCGGGCGCAGGTGCTGGAGGGCGGCAAGAACTTTTCCGGCGGCGAGCGCCAGCGCATCGACATCGCCCGCGCGCTGGCGCTGGACCCCACCATCGCCATCCTGGACGAGGCCACCAGCGCGCTGGACGCCAAGACCGAGGCGGAGCTCGTGCGCGCCATCTGCGACCGCGGCATCACCTGCGTGATCATCGCCCACCGGCTGTCCACCATCCGCGACTGCGACGAGATTTTGGTGCTCGACCACGGCAGCGTGGTGCAGCGCGGCACGCACGCCCAGCTCTACGCCGACGAAAACGGCCTGTACCACCGGCTGGTCTCCATGAACTGAAAGGGGGCGCGTGCGCATGGGCCACTGGTTTGACGAGCAGCTTCGCGAGCGGATGCGCAGGGACCGCGACCGCTTCGACAGCGCGTTTTGCGGCCTCGCCTCCGTCATCATGGGCGAGCGCTTCGGCGAGCGGTTCCACAATGACCGCCAGCGCGTCAAAAACGCGGTGGACGAGGTGCTGCGCTACTTTCGCATCCCGCTGACGCCCGTGCCAGAGACCGCCGAGGACCTGGATGCCTACCTTGA
>JAAYUF010000079.1 GCA_012517815.1 Clostridiales bacterium | reverse complement strand
CCTCATGTCCTGTGTTATGCTGTTCATGAAGGGTAAGGCTCCTTTCGGTTTGTTGGTGTGTTACAACTCAACTATACCGCTTCTTGTCTTATCCTTCATTCCTTTTCTTCGATGTCCAATTTGTATTGTAGTCCTACAAAAGCGAGCCGTACAAACACCGCGAATCGCTTGACAACCCCGCCCCGGATAAGCTACAATAACTCTTGCACCACGCGCGCCCGTAGCTCAGTTGGATAGAGTGTCAGACTCCGACTCTGAAGGTCATGCGTTCGAATCGCACCGGGCGTACCAGTAAAATCCCCTTGAAACTTTAGGTTTCGAGGGGGTTTCTCATTTTCGGGCTATCGGTGGTGGATTCGTCCCACTCGGGCCCGGCCGTGTTCCAAAGCGGGGAGGTTGTGGGTGAAAGGCTGATCCTCTCCGATCACATCGCGGCGCAGCAGAAGGCGTTTTACGCGCGGCGGCCGTCCGGTGCGTCGGCTGTGCGGTGCTTGGAGGCTGCAAAGGCAACAAGCGGCAGGTTTGTTTCATGAGCGGCGCGCCGATGACAGCCTGCCACTGCG
This sequence comes from Clostridiales bacterium, assembly GCA_012517815.1. Taxonomy (GTDB): domain Bacteria; phylum Bacillota; class Clostridia; order Christensenellales; family Aristaeellaceae; genus CAXXOK01. The sequence continues at coordinate 22,109 of JAAYUF010000079.1, read as the reverse complement.
AGGCGTTCCGCGCGATCGTGCGGCACTGGATGGACGCATTGCCGGATGGGTTTTTGCCGCCGGCGGAGGAAGCGGGCAAGTCGGTGGGCGCGTACCGGCTAACGCAGAGGACCGAGGAACGGGCACGGCTGTTAACGCCGGTGGAGGTGTCGCAGGACGAGGCGGATGGGATCACGACATGCGCGCGCAAGCCGCGTTGACGGGGGCGCGCACGCGGCAGCCTGCTGGAGCGGCAACCGGCGCGGCGATGATGGCGGCCGCGGGTGCTGCGCCGAGGAAAACCCCTTGCCGGAGGCGGATCGATGCACGCCGGCCGCCCGGAACCGGGGGCCGGCGTTTCCTGCGGCAATCATCCCACGCCACCGCGAAACCGGGATCAGGGTTTATGGCCCTTGCGGCGCTTAGGCGACGCGCTCCAACATGCCTTTCCCCGGCCGCTGCGCATTCCGGCGAACAAGCGAATGGGCCGAAAAGTAAAATGACGAGCGGCGAAAGCAACCTGCTGGAATGGCGAGCGCACCCGCGCCTCCCCCGCCGTAGCGGAATCGGCTCATCGGCAGACGCCCCTTGCGGGGTTTGGCGCGTCGCCCCAACGGCCTCCCGCCGGCATCCGGGTTTACCCTTCGCCCCCCAGCCACCCAAGCGCGGTCCGCAGCACAAACTCCGCAAACGGCTCCCCTTCGCCAGCCACTTCTGCTACCCCCGCCGGCAGTTCTTCCGCCAGGCCGCCCGGGGGCACCAGCGCGCGCTCCGAAAGGGCCAGCATGGGCAGGTCGATGCGGCTGTCGCCCGCGCTCATCACGCGGTCGGCTTTGAGCAGCGCTTTGAGCCGCGGCAGCGCGGTGCCCTTGCTCACGCTGGGCGGCAGGAAGTAGAGCTTCCGCCCGGAGGGGATCACGGTAAGCGCCGTTTTACCCGCAAAGGACGCCGCCGCCTCCCGGATGTCGAGCTCCGGGCCGCAGTAGGCGAAAACATACATCTCGTCGACCATGCGGCAGCGGACGAACCGGTTCTGCTCCGTTGCCAAAGCCAGCGTCCGTTCCAGCTCCGCCCGGTAGGGCGCGATTGCCCGTTGCGATTCGCCCAGCCACTCCGGGTGGATTTCGCCGCGCCACAGCAGCAGCGCGCCGTTGGTCGTCACGGCATATTCCGGCGCGACGCCGTCCGGCCAGAGGATCCGCAGGTACTGCTCCACCGAGCGCGTGGTGACCGGCACCAGCCGCCCGGTGCGGATTACCTCCCGCAGCAGGTCGAGGGCGCGGGGGGATGTAAACCCCTGCTCCTTCCCCTTGCGGTACTCCACGCATACGTCGCCCGGCCGGCGGTGTTTTTGGGAATGGATGAGCGTATTGTCCAGATCGCTTACCAAGAGCGGACGGTTCATCATCACTGATCCGCGAGCACGCGGATCAGCCCGCAGGCGCGGTAATGCAGCAGCGGGTATTCCACCGGCTCGACCCCCTTCTCCCGCGCCAGCCGAAAGATGGGCGCGAGGGCTTCGTCGCCTTCCCCGCGACGTACGAGCACTTTCCAGGGCACGCGCCGAAGAAGCACGCGCGTGGCTTCGCCGATGCCAGGCTTAACCAGGTTGATGTCTGAAAGCCCGAAGTGTTCGGCGATCCGCGCGACTTCCGTTACGGCGGAGATCTCCGCGGAGTCGTCTTTCGCGGGGAAGCGGACGGGCGAAGCCTTCGGGAAGCACGCCGCCACCGCGTCGATGAACGAATAGGGCAGGTCGTCGGGCAGCAGATTTTGATAAAACATCGCGCCGTGAAAATCGTCCGGGCCGATGATGTCCTCCCGCGCGAAGGTGCGGCTCAGCAGGCCCGATACCGTCGCGTTCAGGCAGGAACTGGGGATCAGGAAATCCTCGTGGGTGCCGCACTTATCCGTCAGGTACGCCGGGTCGGCCAGCACGGCGAGCCCGGGGCTTACGCCGGGGTACGCGGCCATCGCGCGCGTAAGCTCGCGGCAGATGGCGCCCTTGCCCGTCCACCCGTCCACAAATTGCAGGTTTTCCGGGGCGTGCCGCGATAGCAGGAAGCGCATCGCGTTGGGGTCGATCCCCTTGCCGCGGATGACGGATACCGTGTAGTGCGCCACGGCCGCGCCGTAGCGCAGCCCAAGGTACCGCTTGATCAGGATGCCCGCGGGCGTGCCCGCGCGCGCCAGTGAAACCAGCGCCGCTTGGTCTCCGTGATCCCGGCGGATCAGCTCCGCCACGGTGGCGACCGCGTCGGCGGTTTTTTGCGCGTACAGCGCCACAGCCTGCCGGTAGGTTTGCAGGTAGGCGGGCGTGTGCGTATCTTCCAGCGGGAGCATCTCGGAATAATGCACCCCGCTTTGGATGAAGCGCTCCCGCTCCCGCGTGCCCAACGGCGTTACCAGCCCGGTGATATCCTTGAGCAGCAGGGTCACGTCCCCCGGGAGGTAGGTGCTAAACATGCGCGCCTCCCCGGACGACGACCAGCCGCCCGCAGCCGCGCGCCCCAAGGGCCGCCGCGACGTCCGTCTCCGCGCCGCCGTCGCCCGACGGCGCGTCGGTCAGGATCAGCGCCACGTCGTAGCGGGTTGGGTTATACAGGTAAGTGACCCTTTCCGATTCGTAAAAGCTGCGCAGGCGGTAGCCCTCGGTGATCGGGTACCCCGCCCCCGCGCCGATGCCGATGGGGCTGCGCGTGGTCGCGTGGCAAAACACCCGCGCGCCGGGATGCCGCCTTTCCAGCGCCGCGCCGGCAACCAGCGCGGGATACATGCATTCCTCCGTCCCCAGTACCAGCGCCGTTTGCCCGTCGGCGACAAACCCCTGCCGGGCGATCGCTTCGCCCAACGCCTCGCAGGCGTTGCGGTACGCCGCGCCGAGCACGCCGCGGCGCGGGTCGGGCAGGGGACTATCCGCCGTCCAGCGTTCCGGCGTCGGGCCGTTTGTCACCCCCAGATTGCCCGCCGTTTGCGGATCGCCCTCCGCCCGCGGGGTATCCCGCGGCGGCTCCACCGGCCAGGGCGCAACCTGCGCGGCATAGTCCACCTCCGGGAGGCGCACCAGCGATTCGCAGACGATCCCCGCCGCAGCCAGCCGGGCGGTGTTTTCCGGCGTGAGACGGTTGAGGATGGACGCGGCCGCGACGGGCACGCCGGCAAGCGCCGGGTAGCGGCTTCGCATCTGTGTGACGGCGTTGAGCAGGGTTTTGCCGGTGGAAATCTCATCGTCCACAAAGATCACCGGCGGGGCGACCGCCCCCCACGCGCGCAGAAACGAGCCGTCCAGCTTTTGATCCACCGCGTGGCTGTGCTCCTCCACAAAGGGGAGCCACTCCGCGCCCGCCTCCCCCGCCTCCCGCGTGGTTTGCAGGTAGCGGCAGGCTCCGCCGATGCGGGCCGCCACCGCCGCGCCGATGGCCGTCGCCGTTTCGGCAAAGCCGACCACCAGCCCGGCCTGCGGGAAACGGGCGCGCAGCCGCTCGCCCAGGCTGTCCATCATGGCCAGCGCGCGGGCGGGGCTCACGGGCAGGTGCTTGGCCTGCAGGGGGTTAACCAGCAGATAGCTCCGTTTATCGTTCCGGTAGCGTTTGGCGAGGCGCAGGACATCCGCGGGTTGGTAGCGGGGTTGGTTTTCGCTCATGGGCGCTCCTTCGGCTATAGGCGGTTGAGGCGCGGTCGGCCCCGCGGGCGCGGTCGGCCGGAAAGGCGTGATCCCGCGGGGGCATGGCGCGGCGGAGCGGTCGGCGGTGCCGGACGCCATTGGGCTGCGCATCCGCCGGCCGCTCACCGGCCCGCACTCACGGCAGGCAGATCGGCGTTTCAATATGGGCGACCTTGCGGGCGGCGAGCGCCGGCCACGCCCACGGGCGCTCGACGCCCAGCAGCTGCTGCACGGCGATATCCGGCAGGTTGATGCCGGTCGCCTTGCAGGAAAGCTGCAGCCCGCCGGACATCCGCGGGTTGATCTCCAGCAGGTACAGCCGCCCGCCGTCCACACGGAACTGGATGTTGAGCGGCATCGTCAGCCCTAAAAGCGCGATGATCCGGTCGCACGCGTCCTGCACCTCCGGGGTGAGGATCACCTCGGAATAGCGCTTGCCGCTCTTGTAGCGGGGGATCACCAGATTGCCCCGCGGCGTGGCCAAACAGTCCGCGCTGATCTCCGGCCCGGCCAGGTAGGGCATCACCAGCACGGGCACGGCGAAATCATACCCCGAAAGCACCTTCCGGGCGGCGGCGAGGGTGATCTTCGCGCCCGGCTTTTCCAGAAGCGCCTGGGCGGTTTCAATCCGCGCGTCGATCACGCGGAAGCTGCGCGCGCCCTCGTCGGTCACCAGCTTGTAGCACAGGCGGGCGTGCTTCTCCCCAAGCGCCTCGCAGGCCGAGGAAAACTCCGCCTCCGAATGGGCGACGCGGTAGTCCGGCACCCATTCCGGGGCGGTTTGGGCAAAAAACGCGTAGGTGGCGGCCTTGTCGTCCAGCATCCGGTGCAGCGCGGCGTTGGGGTCGGCCAGCAACAGCACGCCGATCGCCTCAAAGCGCGCGGCGTTTTCGGCGATGGCCGTCAGGTGCCGGCGCGGCGCGAACAGCTCCACGCCCTGCTCCCGGCAGAAGGTCAGGCAATCGTCCACATACGTCGCCGCGCCGATCTCCGCGGGCTCGTCAAACCACGCGTCGCACACGGCCCGGTACACCGCCGCCGGGTTGGTGCCGGAGCCGATCACGAAAAACCGGCCCGGGTCCCCCTCGCGGATCAGGCCAATGATGTGATACACGGCGCTGAACCAGTGGTTAAACCAGATGCGCGTCATACGGGCGCGGCCTCCTCCCGGAAACCGTACAGATCGCCCAGCGCCCGGACGCGCGCGGCCCAGCGCCCGTGGCACTTGACCTCGTTCATCCGCGAGCCGTCCAGGCTTTTGGCCACGCCCAGTTCGGCGCTCCCCCAGTGGAGGATGCCCGCCGCGTCCTGATAATCCGCGCGGCTGACCCTGAGGCTCTCCCGGATCAGCGGCAGCTGCGCCGGATGCACGGCCGATTTGCCGATGAAGCCGTTCATCCGGTCCAGGGCCAGTTCCCGGCGCAGGCCCTCCGCCCACGCGCCCTCCGGGTCGTGGCCGAAGTATTCCCACACCGGCGCGGAAACCAGATAGTCGGCGGTGAACACGTTCAAAATATCCATGAGCACATCGCGGATCACGCCGATATCGTACACGCTTTGCGCAGCCGTGCGGCGCAGGCCGTAGAGGTTGCTCAGGTCGTTGCCGCCCACGCGCACGTTGAGCACCGCGGGGCCGGCGGCGTCCAGCAGGTCTTTGAGGTGGAGCAGCGCGTGCCGGCGCGTGCCCACCTCCGCGATCATCCGGCTTTCCAGAATCGGCATGGCGTACAGCGGCCGCCCGTCCCGCCGGGGCAGGCGCTCCAGCGTCCGGAGGTATTCGTGGCCGTTGGCGAGGTCGAACTTCGGCAGGATGTAGCCGGTCAGGAGCTCCGCGTCCGCGCCCAGCATCGCGTGGATGTGCGCCATGTGCTCCGGCGAGCGGATGCGCAGGAAAATCAGCGGCAGCCGCTCCGGGGGAATCCGCTTCTCCCCGATCTGCGCAAGGGTACGGCAAGCCGCCCGTTCGGCCTGCGCCAGCGCGCTGTCCCGGATGGAATCCTCCAGGCACAGGGCCAGGGACGACAGGCACGGGTATGCGTTTTTCTCCAGTTTATCCGCTATGCCCTCGCGCAGCGCGGGCGTATACAGCAACGCGCCTACCCGGAAGGGCAGATCGTTTGTCGTTGGGTTGGTCATTCGCAGTCCTATTCCGCCGGACGGGCACGCCGGGGGGGACGTTCGCTATTGGACGTTCACCCCGTAGCCCGTGCACAGCTGTTTCAATCCGCCCTGATAGCCGGCCCCGATGAAGTTGATTTTCCACTCGCCCTTGTAGCGGTAAAATTCCGCCGCGACCACGGCCTTTTCGGCGGTCAGGCCGTCCGGCCGAAACCGGCACAGCTCCTTTTCTCCGGCAAAGAGGCGCACCAGGGGGTTTTGCACCAGCGAGAAATTCTCCTGCGGCTGGTCGCCGTAGACCGCGTAGCACACGGTCACCTTCTCCACCGCCGGGGGCAGCTTCGCCAGTTCCGCGATCATCAGGGGCATGCCGTTAACGGTGCTGTAGCGGATCGCCTGATCCGGCGCCGCGTTGTTGCCAAAAAAGATCAGGTCGCCGTCGCCGGCGACTTTGCCGCCCGCCTGCAGCAAAAAGGCGTAGCCGTCCACCGACAGGCCGCGCTGGGCGCTCGCGTATTCCATAAGCAGCTTGACCACGGCGGTTTCCATGCCCTGCAGGGAAAACCGCTGCCCGCGCTGCATGAAAGGCACGTTGCTGTCGGTCACCAGCGGCGGCACGGCTTCCCGCGGCGTATCCACCTGCACGGGCCCGGCGTCCGCCACGGTTTCGGATACCAGCCTGCGCGCCGCCTGCTGGGGCGCGACGCCCGCCTGCGACTTGCCCGTCACGTGCAGCCGGCGCGTCACGCTGGAGCGGATGAGCAGCTCGCCGTAGAGGATGGTGTTTTCCCGGATGCTGTCGGTTTCGATGTACAGCGTGTTTATCCCGCGTTTCAGGCGCATGGGTTCCACCCGGATATCGCGGATCTCGTTGATGACGTTCGCTTCGCCGGGCGCTTCCAGCTCGATGGAGAAGGAGTTGGCGGTGTTGGCGGCAAACTCGCCCAGCGAGATCAGCGTCGGCAGTTTCCAGGGCGCCGGCTCCCCCGGGAAGCCCTGAAGGTCGCCGTTGACTTCCACCGCTTCCAGCTTCGTATCGGGAAAATCCGTGCGGATGGCGATCGGCGCGCCCTGCTCCGTCAACGGGCCCGTGATCTCCACACGGAGGTTTTTTACCGTAACCCCGGAGGACTGCACCAGCAGCACCGGGCCCTGAGCCGCAAAAAGCGTCGAGGCGGAACCGTCCACGACGCACGGCCTTCGGATGGTTAGGGGCCCCCGATGTTCGCCGGGGGGCAGGGTCAGGTTTCCACTCGCGGTTTTTTCGTAGAGTTCCTGTGCGTTTTCCATGCTGCCAGCCTCGCAGTCGTCATTCAAATCGCGCCGGGCGCGCGGGCGCGGCGGGAGCCTTTGCGGCGACGCCGTCGGGCGCGAAGGGCCCCCGGCCGCGCCGCGCGGCCTTCACCCCTCCGGTTGGATACGGTGGCCAAACCGGGGAGCCCGCGCCGGCGGGTTCCCCGGTTTCACGCGCGCGTATGCGGCTCAGACATTCACGCCAAAGTTACGGCACAGCGCTTCCAGCCCGCCCTGATAGCCGGAGCCGACGGCGTTGAACTTCCACTCGCCGGCGTTGCGGTAGATTTCGCACACCACCAGCGCGGTTTCGATGGAGAATTCCTCCATGAGGTCGAACTTAAGCACCTCGCTGCCGACCATGTCGTTCGCGTCGGCCATGCGCGCCACGCGCACGTAGGCGTTGGACACCTGCCCGAAGTTCTGCCGGCGCACGGACGCGTCGTAGATGGTCACGGTGATGGCGACCTTCTGGACATCGGCGGGGATCTTCTCAAAGTCGATGATGAGCACCTCGTCGTCGCCGCCGCCGCCGCCGGCCAGGCTGTCGCCCGTGTGGCGCACCGAGCCCTCGTCGCTTTTGAGGTTGCCGTAGAAGATGAAGTCGCTGTCCTTGCGGACTTTCCCGTTTGCGCCCAGCAGGAAGGCGGAGGCGTCCAGATCGAAATCCGCGCCGCCGTCGTACTTGTTGGTGTCCCAGCCCAGGCCGACCAGCGCCATGGTCATGTTCTTATCCAGACTGACGCGCTGGCCTTTGGAAAGATTAACCGCCATGTGAAAAACCTCCTGTTGCAGATGATGTGGGTACGCTTACACAAACCGTTTGGCAAGGTCGCCTACGCCGTTGTCCTGCGTGGGCTGGCCGATTGCGTTGAATTTCCAGGCCCCGTTGTAGCGGTACAGCTCGCCGAAGATCATCGCGGTCATGTTGTTGTAGTTTTCGGACAGGTTGTACCTGCACAGCTCCTGATTGCTGTCCGCGTCGCAGATGCGGATGAACGCGTTGCGCACCATGCCGAAATGCTGCCTGCGCTGCATCGCCTGGTAGATGTTGACCACGAATACGATCTTGTCGTACACCATGGGCAGGGCCGAAAGGTTCACCGTGATCTGCTCGTCGTCGCCTTCCCCGGCGCCGGTGAGGTTATCGCCCATGTGGCGCACGGCGCCGCTGCTGTGGGCCAGGTTGCCGAAGTAGACCACGTCGTTGGTGTTGATCAGGTGGCCGTTGACGCAGAGGAACGCGGACGCGTCGCAGTCGATGTCCTGCGGTTTGGGGGCGAACAGGCCGCGCGGGGCCTGCACCGCGTCCCAGCCCAGGCCGACCCTCACCCGCTGAAGCTCCCCGCCGTTGTTTTTGCGCAGTTCAACCTTTTGGCCCTTTTGCAGATTGACGGACATGATGAACGATCTCCTTTGCCTCTTTTTTTAATGGATGCCCTCAGCCGATTGGGTTCACGCTGCGAAGCCAGTTGCGAAACGACGCGGGGTTTCGCGTCTGGATGAGGATCGCGCCGGGGCCGCGGAAGCGGCACACCAGGCACTCGCCGGACATGATGCTGGAAACCCAGCCGTTGGAAGCCTTTTCGATGTGGTAGTGCATATAGTCCGGCCAGGCGACCAAGTGCCCGTTGTCGATGATGACCTCCTCGCCGTCCTTGAGGGGGATGGTATGAATGCTGCCGTAGCTGCTCAAGAACACCGTGCCCTGCCCGGAGGCGCTCAGCACGAACAGCCCTTCGCGGGAGAACAGCCCCTGCGTGAGGTTTTGCAGGGCCGTGTCGATCTGCACGCCTTCCGTTGCCGCCAGAAAGCCGTTTTTCTGGATTTTGAGCGCGTAGCTGCCGTTGAGCGCCACATCCACGATGCCGCCGGGCGCGGCGTGCCCCAGGAGCGCCGTGCCCTGCCCCCGCCGGGCCGTCAACTGCTGGAAGAAGAACGATTCTCCGGCCAGCATGCGCCGGGCCAGGCCGCGCAGCAGTCCGCCCTCCATGGCGCCTTCGACGTCCACCGTCGCGGACATGGAGATCATCGCGTCCGATTCGGCCTTGATGGTTTCCCCCTGCCGCAGCTCAAACTGCACCACGGGGAAGGCCCCCGGGTAAAGAATCTGGTACTGCATGGCGCGGGGCTACTTCCGGCCCGGCGTCCAGCGAAGGCCCCAGTTGAACGCCTGATCCATCAGCGAGTGGCCGTCGAAAAAGCGCACGATCTTCTCCACGCTGAAGGTTTCGTCGTGGCTGTTTTCCATCAGCGCGATGGCGCACATGCGCTGGCTGGAGTTGTAGTCGTCCATGCGCACGATGATGTTCTCGCTGCCCGGGCACATCACGGTAACGACGCCGTCGGCCTGTTTCCAGTTGGCGACGCCTTCGTAGATGAAGGTGTACACCAGAATGCGCTTGAACTGGGCCATCATGGACCCGTTGACGCGCAGGTTTTCGCCCTCGGTGGATTGGCCCGTGCGATCGTCGCCGTCCAGCGCGATGTAGGGCGGCTTGGTCAGGTTGCCAAACGCGTTGCCCAGCGCCTGCACGCAGCCCTTGGTGCCGTCCTTGAGCTCGAAAAGGCAGCCCAGGTCCAGGTCGATCGCCTTGGGTTTGGGGGAGAAGAAGCCGCGTTTCTCGCCGGCGCCCGGCTGGGACCAGTTCAGGTTGATGCGGATTTCACCCAGTGTCGTGCCGCGTTTTTCCAGATTGACTTTTTGGCCCTTTCGGAGTTCCACCGCCATGGTTTCATCCACCTTTCTTCGCGCCGTTGGTCGTTTCGATTCATTCCTTTTTCAGATGCCCGGTTCATTCGGTCCGCCGCCCGGCGGTCATGGGCGCCGGGCGGCCGTTTGGGTCACACGCTCACGCCGTAATGCAGGCACAGCGCCCGCAGGCCGCCCTGAAAGCCGCTGCCGATGGCGTTGAACTTCCACTCGCCCGCGTTGCGGTACAGTTCCCCCACCACCACGGCGGTTTCGATGGAGAAATCCTCGCCCAGGTCGTAGCGCGCCAGCTCCGCGCCGGTCGCCTTGTTAACGATGCGGATAAAGGAGTTGCTCACCTGGCCGAAGTTCTGCCGCTTCGCCTCCGCCTCGTCGATGGTCACGGTAAACGCGATGGTCTGGATGCCGGCGGGCACTTTGGTCAGGTCGACGGTGATCTGCTCGTCGTCGCCCTCGCCCTCGCCGGTGCGGTTGTCGCCCATGTGCTCCACCGCGCCGCTCACGTGCTTGAGGTTTCCGTAGAACACGAAATCGGCGTCGCTTGTTACCTTGTGGTTTTCGCCCAGCAGAAACGCGGACGCGTCCAGGTCGAACGAGGCGCCGCCGTCATACTGGTTGGTATCCCACCCCAGGCCGATCAACAGTTGGGTAAGCCCGGGGTTGCCCTTGGTCAGGTCGGTTTTCTGCCCCTTTTGCAGGCTGACGGCCATCTTCCATTCCTCCTCTGGATACGGCTTTCGCCGCGTATGTTCCGGGTGCGGCCTTCGCCGTCCCTGTCCGGGCGCTTGGCCCGGGCCGTTCTTTATCGGTCACGCGGCGTGCGCCGCTTATGTTCCGGGTGCGGCCTTCGCCGTCCCTGTCCGGCTCGCGCCGCGCCTGTCCGGGCGCGTGGCCCGGCCTGTTCTTCAGTCACGCGGCGTGCGCCGCGCCTGTCCGGGCGCATGTCGTGCCCGGCTCGCGCGGGGCGTTTACCCCGCGCGATCCGGTGAAAGCGGGAAGCCCCTGCGCGCGGTGAGCGCGCGGGGGAGTACCGCGGCGGGTCAGTTCGCCTTGCCCATCCGTTTGAAGATCATCTTGCGCAGCAGATCCACCGGGATGATCGTTACCGCCAGCACCAGCACGAAGATCCACTCCTTCGCGTTGAGGCCGTAGCAGCGCAGGATCACGCCGCCCAGGTAGGTCATGGCGACCTGCACCAGCGCGATCATGCCCATCACGCGCAGGAAGCCCCTGTTTTTACCGATGTTGTCCAGCAGGTTGAGTTTCTCCGTGCGCGCGTTGAAGGCGTTGAACACGGACGTGAGGATGAAGAAGCTGAAGTAGCCCGTCATCAGGAAGCTGACCGGCTGGCCCGCGGCGCCCGGCAGATCCGGCCGGAAGAAGCCGGCGGCGAAGGAGGTGAGGATGAACACCAGGCTCAGCGCGAACGTCCACAGCGCGCCGGTGAGGATGGAGCTCCACATGTAGGGGTTCACGATGTGCTCGTCGCGGCGCTTGGGCTTTTCCAGCATGTAGCGCTGCAGGGCGGGCTCCCCGCCGAAGGCCAGCGCGGCCAGCGTGTCCATGACCAGGTTGACCCAGAGGATCTGCGTGATGGACAGGGGGTTTTCGATACCCAGCAGCGGCGAGATGAAGGAGATGAGCACCGCTGCCACGTTGATGGTCAGCTGGAAGATGATGAACTTGCGGATGCTGTTGAAGATCGTGCGGCCGTAAAGGATGGCCTTCTCGATGGATTTGAAGTTATCGTCCATGATGACGATCTCGCTGGCTTCCTTGGCGACCTCGGTGCCGCCGCCCATGGCGAAGCCCACGTCCGCGCTCTTTAAGGCGGGCGAATCGTTCACGCCGTCGCCGGTCATGCCCACGACGAGGTTAAGCTCCTTGGCGACGCGCACGAAACGGCTCTTGTCGCTGGGCAGCGAGCGCGCGACCACGCGGATGTTGGGGAGCATCCTCTTGAGATCGTTGTCGGAGAGCTGGGCCATTTCGTCGGAGGTGAGCACGAGATCGGCGTCCGTTTTCAGAAGCCCGGCTTCCTTGGCGATGGCGACGGCGGTTTCCTTGCGGTCGCCGGTAATCATGACCACCTGCACGCCCGCGCTGAGCACCTGGGTGATGGCCTCGATGGATTCGGGGCGCACCTCGTCGCGGATGCCGATGACGCCCAGCAGCGTCCAAAGCCCGCAGGGCAGGTCGTCGCCGCAGATTTCGGCGTCGCAGGTCGCCAGTGCCAGCACGCGGATGGCGCGGTTTGCCAGCTCGTCGATCTTGTCGCTGATCACGGTGCTGTCCTTGCTCAGGGGCAGTTTTTCGCCGTTTACGTCGTAGTAGTAGACGCAGCGGCCGAGGATTTTCTCCGGCGCGCCCTTGACCAGGGAGAGGCTGTAGTCGCCGTCCACCTGCGCGGCGGAGTACTTGTTTTTGCTGTTAAACGGGATGCTCGCGGTGACGCGCACGTTGGCGGTCGGCAGATTGCCCGCCACAAAGCTCAGGATGGCGCGCTCGGTGGCGTTGCCGCCCACCACGCGGGTGGTGGAGCCTTCCCCGGTGAGCACGGCGCCGGTGTTGTGGCTGATGCTCAGCGAAAGCAGCTTGCCAAGCTCGCCCACGATATCCTTGTGGGTTTTGTACTCGTTGCCCTGCCCGTCGATGAATACCACGGCTTCCAGCTGGCCCTTGGTGATGGTGCCGGTCTTGTCGCTGAACAGGATGTTGAGGCTGCCGGCGGTTTCGATCCCGGCGATCTTGCGCACGAGCACGTTATCCTTGAGCATCTTGCCCATGTTTTGCGCCGACACGATGGCGATCATCAGCGGCAGGCCCTCCGGCACCGCCATGACGATGATGATGACGGCCAGCATGACGGCCTCGATCACGTCGTTGACCAGCGTCATCCAGTTGGAGCAGTAGGCGGCGATGAGCGTCATGTCAAACGCGTTGTGCATGACGATGCGCTGGAACAGGAACGCCACCGCGATGGCGATGCCTCCGATGTAGCCGAATTTGCTGATCTGGTTGGCCAGCGTCCCCAGCTTAACCTTGAGGGGCGTTTCCCGCTCGTCGTCGGTTTGCAGCTCGCTGGCGATTTTCCCGTACACGGAACCGTCGCCCACGGTGTTGACGCACATCACGGCGCTGCCGGTGTTGACCACCGAGCCCCGGAACGCCTTGTAGGGGTTCAGGAAATCCATGGAGGTATCGGTTTCCACATAGTCCGGGGGCATGACGGCCTTGGCGGCCTCCGCCGTTTCGCCGTTGAGCACCGACTGGTCCACCTGCAGGCTGCCTTCCAGCAGGACGCCGTCCGCGGGAATCTTATCGCCGGATTGCAGCAGCACGCAATCGTCCACCACGATGTCGTCGATGGGGATTTCCACGATCTCGCCGTTGCGGTACACCTTGCACTTGATCTTTGAGGCTTCCTCCTGTAACTTTTGGAAGGCGTTTTCGTTTTTGTATTCGGAAAACGTGGAAACCAGCGTCGCCAGCAGCACGGCCATCGCGATGCCGACGGACTCGTACCACTGCGTTTCGCCCAGAAACGCGAACACCACGTTGATCAGCAGCGCCACGCAGAGAATCTTGATCATCGGATCGCCGAAATTGCCCAACAGCTTGGCCCAGAAGCTCTCGGTGGGCTGTTCGGTCATCCGGTTGTCGCCGAATTGTTCGCGCGATTTTTGAACCTGTTCCTGGTTGAGGCCGTAAACACTCATGCAATCACGTTCCTTTTCTGTTGATGGGGCGGCGGCCGGCGTGCGAAACAGCCGGGGTCCGGGCTGCGGGGCGGGAAGGTTGGGGTTCCGCGAGGCTCGCCCCGCGCCGGTTGGTTCCGTTTCCGGCGGATGGTATTGCCGTTTACCGATTCTGCCCCCGCCTGACAGGTTCCTTCCGCCGCGCGCAACCCGCGCGGGCGGCGCCCTGGGGCCGGTTGGTTCCGGTGCCGCGAGGCTCGCCCCGCGCCGGTTGGTTCCGTTTCCGGCGGATGGTATTGCCGTTTACCGATTCTGCCTCCGCCTGACAGGTTCCTTCCGCCGCGCGCGACCCGCGCGGGCGGCGTCCTGGGGCCGGACCCGGTTCGCCGGGCCGCGCGCCGCTATTTCAGGCAGGTTACCTCGATGACCATGCCCCGCTCCTCGCTGCAGGTGCGAAAGACGACGCCGTCCTTGAGCAGCACGGCCTGCCCGACGGGCACGATGCTGCCGCTGGGGGAGGTCAGCCCCTGTATGGCGTGGTTGACCAGCAGCCACTGCCCCTGGTGCCGGCAGACGTAGGCCTGCATGTCCCGGTCCGCCTTCTCGTCGGGGAACACGTTGGCCAGGATGTGCCACTTGAACAGCGGCATGCTGTTGTAGGCGTTGATCTCCCCGGCGTCCACCCACTGGCCCGTTTTGCCGCGCAGCTGGGATTTGAGGCGCAGCCTGAGGATGCTTTCCTTGCTGGCGCGGTTCCCGCAGAAGGGGCACACCGGCTTGTGGATGTCGTGCAGGACAAACCACTTGGCCTCGCAGTTGGGGTTTTCGCAGGGGTGCAGCAGGTCCCAGGTTTTCACGAGGCCCTTTTCCCACTCCATGGCGGTGGGGCGCGCGTCCGGGTGGTGCAGCCCGTCCACAAAGGCCTCCAGAAACAGCTTTTCCAGCGCCGGGCCCAGGTCCTGAATGGTGTACTTGAGGTCTTTGGGGCGGTTGCTGCGGTCGGTGGGGTGCTCGATAAACGTGGCCTTGGGGCCCATGCCCAGGAAGTTGTCCTCCTCGGGGGAGGCTTTGGAGTAGAGCTTGGGGCCGACCAGCGGGTGGCGGAACAGCAGGTACTCGTAGATGAGCACCGCCAGCGCATGCAGGTCGGTATAGGAGCTGGGGAGCCTCCGGCCCGGATCGCTGAAGGGAAGCCCCATGGTTTCCAGCACTTCCGGCGCGATGTAGCCCGGCGTGCCCGCCACTTCCGGGGGGAAGATGCCGGGGACGACCAGCGAATCGATATCGATGACGACGCACTTGCCGTTTTGCGGGTCGATGAGCACGTTGTTGCAGGACAGGTCGGAATGCGCCAGCCCCGCCTGATGCAGCCTGCGCACCGAGCGCGCCAGCGAGATGGCGATCTGCAGCATTGAGCGGAAGTCGCCCAGCTCGTGCTTCTCCAGATACTTGCGCGTGCCGGAGGTAAACCAGTTGCTTTTCTTGTCCTGCCCCTTGATGGGGAGGAGCTTGGAGGAGTTCTCGTTGAAGAAGAAGTTGGACGGGTAGGCCGGGCAGACGATGCCGAACTCCGGGGCCTCCACCACGGCGGTGGGCCAGCAGAACTTGCCGGAGAAATAGCTGGCCATGGCGTCGCTGTTGCCGCGCGCGCCGCCGTCCACCTCCGAGAGCGTCGGGTTGTACTTGCCCAGGATGGCGGCGATCCGCTTGCGCAGGTTGGGATCCTTGGTGATGGCCGGGTCGTTGAAGAACTGGACGACATACGATTTGTCCGGCGCGAAGTACGTATACTTCATGCCCCCGCGCGGAGGGTTATCCTTCACCACATACTGGATTTTCTTGCCGCCCACCAGCGTCGCTTCCACAATACCGCCCATGCATGACACCCCTTTACATTTGCACCACGACAAGCGTGCGGTCGTCAAACGAGCCGCGCTCCACGTAATTGTCCAGCCAGACGCGCAGCCGGTCGCTTCGGTCGGGCACCTTGCCCATCTCCTCCAGCTCCAGCCGGGCCAGCTCCAGCACGGTGGGGTCCTTCCACAGATCGGCCAGGGTGAGGTTCAGCGCGGCGCAGATGCGGCTGGTGTATTGCAGCGTAACCTGCACGGACTGATCGTTGACCCAAGGGTAGGTGACCGGGTCGGGTATCTTTTTAAACAGCCTCGCCTGCTCGGCGCTAAGCGCGGCGTGGTTGAGGCTGCCGGCGCCCGAATCCAGAATGCCGTTGAGCACCAGATCGAAGTACAGCCGCCGCATCTCCGGGTCGTTGGGGTAGTAGTCGTCGGCGACGCCGTCGGTCATCACCAGCAGCCGGTCGGAGACGCAGCGGGTGATCTTGGTGCGGTTCTGGAGCTTTTCGCGCGCCTTGGTCTGCTCGGAGGTGAGGAAATCCGTTTCCCCGGAAAAATCGCCGCTGTCCGCCACGCCCATGAGCCGGAGAGAGTTTTCCATGGGGCCTTTGGTGTTGATCAGCGCGATCATCCCGTCGCCGATCTGGCAGCTGATCACCAGATGCTCGTGCGTGGCGGGCTGCACGGGCACCAGCACCGAGATCAGCAGCGTGCCGGAGAGATCCTTGAATTGCAGGTCGCGGTTGAGCACCCTGGCGTAGGCCGCGTCGGTCAGGCGGGAATAGTAGGCCGTCTCCACCGCGTCAAACGCCCGCAGCACCGATTGCTGCACGATGCCCGCCAGCAGGCTGCAAGCCTCCATGAATTTCGGGTTGTTGGGCTCCAGTGACAGGGTGCCCCGAAGGTCCGGTTTTTCGGCCAGCGTCCTGCGGAAGGTCTGCACCAGATAGCCCACGGCCGCCTTGCAGGATTCCCGGGCCCCGACGCGGGAGAACTTCTTGCTGCCCGCGCCGTCGGACACCGCGATGATCGTGATATCGCCGAGGTTTGCAACCTCGTACCAGTCGTCGCAGTTGGTGCCCTCGTGCTTGTGCTTCTTGCCGCGCACGCGGGCGGCAAGCACCCGGCTGCCGGGCAAGGCGTAGCTCTGGCTCAGGTATTCGGGCATCCGGTCGGGCTCGTCTTCGGGGATGGGCAGATACTTCCACAGGCTGGCCGTATGGCCGGTCACCTGTTCGTTGGTCAGGCTGGGCGCCGGGGATGGGGCCTGCGCCTCGGGCTGCTGCGGTTCCGCGACCGCAGGGGCGGAACCCTGCGGCGGCACGGGCGCGCCGCTTGCGGCATAGCCCTGCGGCGGCATAGGCGCGCCGCTTGCGGCATAGCCCTGCGGCGGCACGGGCGCGCCGCTTGCGGCATAGCCCTGCGGCGGCACGGGCGCGCCGTTTCCGGCATAGCCCTGCGGCGGCACGGGCGCGCCGCTTGCGGCATAGCCCTGCGGCGGCACGGGCGCGCCGCTGCCGGTTCCCTGTGCGGTCGGGCGGTAAGGGTCGCCCTCCATGCCCGGCCGGGGATAGGCGTTTTGCGGGGTGAGCGGAGCCGGTGCGGCAGGCGCCGCCTGCGCAAGGGGCGTGACCCGCGCGGGAGACAGCGCCGGATCGTGCGGCACCACCGCGATTAACGGCGCGGCGGGCGCGGCGGGGCCCTGCGCGACGGGCGTAACCGGCGCGGGGGGCGTTGCCTGCGTGATCGGCGTGAGGGGCGTGATGCGGGCGACGGGAGCTTCCGACGGGTGCTGGGCGGCCGGCCCCAGCGGCGGCAGCTTGGCTGCCTGAAACGCGGGCGCGGCCGGCCTGCCCGGTTCCGCCGGCTCGGTGGGCGCAACCGGTTCGATCAGGGGCTCGTTCGCCAAAGGCGAGTCTCCCGAGAAGGCATCCTCTGGTCTCATGATCCTTGTGACCCCCTTCTGTCCATTTCGAGCGCTTTACGGCACGACCACAAACCCCTGGGGCGGCGGCGGCAGCTCGATCGCGCCGCCGGGAGCGGCGTCCAGGCTCTTGGAGGACATCTTGATGGACCCGGATACCCATTTGAAGAACTGCGCCATGTCGCCGGCGGACAGCGTGTTCATCATCAGCACGCTCTCGGTGAGCTGGCGGAGGTAGGTCGTATCGGCGCTGGAGCCCGCGGCGCAGGCGATGATGTTGGCGATCTTAGCCGCCTTGACGGACTGCACGGCCTGCTTGAACGTTTCGGTATCGGTGGGCGAGCCGTCGGTGAGCATGAACACCAGCGGCCGCCAGTCGCCCTTCTGGCCTTCGGTGCCCTTGCGGACTTCCTTGTTGATGCAGTCGATCAGCAGGTTGAGGGCGGCACCCATGGCGGTCGCGCCGCTGGCTTTAAGCTCGGGCTCCTTGAACTGCATCAGCTCCGTCAGCGGGGTGATCTGGCGGGCGGTGCTTTCAAAGGTAATCACGGAGAGGTAGGCGGTTTCCAACGCCTGCGGGTCGCTGCGAAGTTCGGACAGGAGCGCCTTGATGCCCTGGCGTACCGCCTCGATGGGTTCGCCCGTCATGGAGCCGGAGCAGTCGAGCAAAAGATAGACGGGAAGCCTGCGCGTGAAGTTGGACATGTGTAAGTCTCCTTTTATGCAAATTTATGGGTTGCGGGTGGGGGATCGGCGGCCGGGCGGGCGGCCTTCCGCGCGGGGAGCGGCGGATCGGCGGCCGGGCGGCCTTCCGCGCGGGGAGCGTTTCCGGCTTCCGCCTGCGCCGCCGGCGAGGGTCGCGGCCCATGTTGTTCCCGGCCGCATGCTGCGGCCGGTTCCCCGCGGAGGGTGGCCCGCCCGCGGGTTCGCCCGGGCGCCCGTGCCCTCGTTGCGGGGGTGTGAGCCGAGGGTTCGGGCAAGCGCCCACAGGGCGCCGCGTCCGCGGGAAAGCCGGCCGCCATACAGATATTGCGCCTGATGGGTTCCATTTCCTCATCCTGTAAGCCGTGAAGGAAGCGGCCTCCGACAGGCGCCTGCATCGCTGGGGAACCGTCGGTTGGACGGGCGGCCCTCCGTATTCAGTTGGCGACCGTGGTCTGAAGGGGGAGATACGCCCTGAACCGGGCATCGCCTAAAGGTTTGCCATTTTTCATTGCGCCGTCATTTCGGTTTGCCTTCTCAGTTTTTTACATGATTTTCATCCCTTGGTTGTGCCGGATCACCCCGTTCCCTGTCGGCACAGCATGGAGATATTGTACCATACCATGGCATTTGAGGCAAGGTTCGTATCCAATGTAATTTCCTTCAAACACCCGCCTCGGCGGCAGGCGCGGGCGGAGAAAGCCTCCGCCGTCCGGCGTTTCCCGGCGATGGCGCCTTTCCCGCGGCGCGCGGAAAGAACCATTTACACATGTTACGGCCCCGGACAAAAAATACTGCCGTCTTCCGCACGGGCGCCGTCGGCTTCCCTCGCGGGCGGCCCGCGGCGGTACGGCGGCGGCCCGCGGAAAGAAGCATTCGGAAAGCCGCCGTCCATCTTGATTTGCTTGCTTCGCAAGCCTATAATATCCCTGAAACGACTCGCCGTCGCGCCTGCCGGACAGGTCACGCCCGCAGCGCCGCCAACAACCGAAAGGGGTCCACGCCCATATGAAGATGACGCCCGCCGCCAAAATTGCCTTTCTGGTAGCCGCCCTGGAAGCGAAAAACCTGGGCTCCGAAACCATCGAAATCGAGCATATCGTCATCGGGATCTGCAAGACCGTCGATTTGGACGACGAGCTTTTGCAGAACCTGGGCGACGTCAGGGCCGATACGGACGATTGGCTGGCCGCCCGCGCGGAGATCGACGCCATCCGGGCGCGCATCGAGGCGGCGGACGGCGATGTGCAGGCCATGCGCCGCAGGCTTCGCTACCTGCTGGTGGAGCACAGCGGCGGGCAGAAGGTCTTTTCCGGGCACCGTTCGGACACCTGCCGGGCGCTGTTTGCCCAGGTGGAGGCCGGGGACGCGGACGGCGTCGTCCGGCTGGCCGCGCTGTACGACGCCGCCGTGGCCTCGGGCTCCGCGCTGCTTGGGAAGCTGTTCCGCGAGCAGGGCATCCGGGGGGACGCGCCGGCGCTTGAGCCGGAAACCCCGCAGGAGTCCGGCGGCGGGGTGAGCAGCGCGGTCCGCGCCGGGAAAGCCGCGCCAAAGCCCCGGAGCAGGACGCCGTTTCTGGACCAGTACGGCCGGGACATCACCAGACTGGCCCGCGAAGGCGCGCTGGACCCGGTGATCGGCCGTGAGGAGGAGATTCGGCAGATCGAGCAGATTCTGATCCAGCACAAGAAGAACAACCCGATCCTGGTGGGCGACCCGGGCGTGGGCAAAACATGCATCGTCGAAGGGCTGGCGCAGCGGCTGATCCTGCCGAACGCGCCCCGGCAGCTCAAAGACCTGCGCATCGTCGAAATCCCCATCGCGTCGCTGGTGGCGGGCACCAAATACCGCGGCGATTTCGAGGAGCGGGTACTAAAGCTCCTGCGCGAAGCCGCCCAAAGCCCGGAGATCGTGCTGTTTTTAGACGAGATCCACCAGATGGTGGGCGCGGGCTCCTCGGAGAACAGCCCCTCCGACGTGGGCAATCTGCTGAAGCCCGCGCTGGCGCGGGGCGAGCTCAAGTGCATCGGCGCGACCACCACGGCGGAATACCGCCGGCACATCGAAAAGGACGCCTCGCTGGAACGCCGTTTTCAGCAGGTGTGGGTGACCGAGCCCTCCGCCGGGGAAGCCGTGGAGATTGTGCGGGGCCTGCGCGAACGTTACGAGCGGCACTACGGCGTCACCATCCCCGACGAGGCCGTCGAAAAGGCCGTGGCGCTGACGATCCGCTACCTGCCGGATTTCCGCCTGCCGGACAAGGCGCTGGACATGATCGACCAGGCGTGCGCCAGGAAGGTGCTCCTGCCTGCGACCGCCGGGGAAGGCGGGGCGGAGCGCCCCGTGCTGACCGGCCGGGACATCGCCCGCGTGGTCGCCCAGCGCAGCCGCGTGCCGGCGGATTTCATCGCCCAGGAGGAAAGCGAGCGGCTGTTGCGGCTGGAAGCCGATCTGCAAAAGCGCGTCCTGGGGCAGGAGGGGGCGATCCGCGCGGTGGCGCAGACCATCCGCAACGCCCGGGCGGGGCTGAGGGACCCCCGCAAGCCCATGGGCGTGTTCCTGTTCCTGGGCGCGACGGGCACCGGCAAGACGGAACTTGCCAAGGCGCTGGCGGAAACCCTGTTCAGCGGGGAAAGCCATCTGCTGACCTTCGACATGTCCGAATATCAGGAAAAGCACACGGTGGCAAGGCTGATCGGCGCGCCGCCGGGCTACGTGGGGTACGATCAGGAAGGGCTGCTGACGGGCCGGGTGCGCACCAACCCCTACGCCGTCGTGCTGTTTGACGAGATTGAGAAAGCGCACCCCGACCTGTTCAACCTGTTTTTGCAGATTTTCGACGAGGGCCGGCTTACCGACGCGCACGGCCGGCAGGTGAGCTTCTCGGATACGGTGATTATCCTGACCTCCAACCTGGGCAGCCGCGACGCGCAAAAAAGGCCGATCGGCTTTGCCCACGCGGACAGTCGGCCTGCCGGGGGCGCGCCGCCCGCGGCCGCGGGGGCGCAGACGGCGCCCGAACCGCAGGACGCGGGCGACGGCCGCTGGGCCTATTATGAGGACGCCATCCAGAAGGCGGTGCGCGAGGCCCTCCGCCCGGAAATCCTCAACCGCATCACGCACACGGTGATCTTCTACCCGCTGGACCGGCCGACGGTGTACTCTATCATCGACCAGATCACCGCCCGGCTCAACCGCAGCCTGGCCGCACGCGCCCTGACCGTGACGCTGGACGAAAGCGCCAAAGCGCTGCTGATGGAGCGCGGGTACAGCGCGGAGTTCGGCGCGCGGGAAATGCAGCGCGCGTTCGAGCGGGCCATCGACGAGCCGCTGGCGCAGATGATCCTCAAAGGGGAGCCGCAGGCGGGGGATACGATTCGCGTGGCGGCGGAGGGCGGGGAGATGAGGCTGATACGGGGGACAGAGACGGGGGCGTGACGGGGGGGTGGGACAAAGTCCTTTCAGGGTTTCGCTTCATCGGGCCGTCGTCGCCGGATCGTACCGCGTTAGCCCGTTGTTGCCGACAGAAGGTTCATGTAGCGGAAGAACAGAACCTGGGTCGCGCTGTGGTGGATTTGGCCGTCGGATATCAGTTGGCGCACTTCTGCAACGCTGTAGTCGCCAAGCTGAATCCGCTCGGATGGGTCCAGCGCCTGCCCTGCCGGTCTGCCATCGTCGCAAAAGGCGATGAACAGATACATCTTCTCCGTGCTGGAGCCGGGCGAAGCGAACAGATAACCGCAATCCTCAATCCGTTCGGCGCTGTAGCCGGTTTCTTCCAGCAACTCCCTCCGGGCGGCCTCTTGCGGTTCCTCGCCCCGGTCGATCATGCCGGCCGGCACTTCGATTTCCATGGCGTCGACAGGGCGCCTGTACTGCCGGACCAGGCAGACGCGCCCGTCGGGCAGCACCGGCAGGACGCACACGCCGTCCGCACGGTACCGGATGTAGGAGTAAGGCCCGGCATAATCCGGCTTGAACTGAACGGTTTCATAGATAATCTCAAACCGTCCTTTTTGGACGGTTCAGACCGTCAAAGAACCCGTGTTTCAAAACAGAAACGCGGGTTCTTAACATTGAAAACGAAGTCAAAAGCAGTGAAAGCTCTTTGCAAGCACAAGAAGCAGCGTAAAAGCGAGGGATTCCCTCTCCACATTGCCAGCTT
>JAAYUF010000078.1 GCA_012517815.1 Clostridiales bacterium | reverse complement strand
GCGCCTCAGGCCAATATGCCGGCGATCGCCCGGCGGGCCGTCCGGCTGGCCGCGGAAGCGCCGGGGCAAGGGCGGCCCGGAGCCAGACGCTTTCGCCGCGCGCCGTGCCTCAGGCCAATATGCCGGCGATCGCCCGGCGGGCCGTCCGGCTGGCCGCGGAAGCGCCGGGGCAAGGGCGGCCCGGAGCCAGACGCTTTCGCCGCGCGCCGCGCCTCAGGCCAACGCGGCGAGCCTGTCGGAGAGCCTGGCCAGGTCCCCTGTCCATGACTGGTACAGCGGCAGCAGCCGTTCGTAGAAGGCGGCGGTCGCCTCGTCGGGCAGACGGATATCCTCCTGCCGGTGGCAGGCGGGGATGGCGTCGTAGCCGCTCCAAAGGCCGCAGGCGTTCGCCGCCAGCGCGGCCGCGCCCAGCGAGGCGGCGTTCTGGTCGATGCTGGTTTTTACGATGGGCATGTGGTACACGTCGGCGAAAATCTGCCGCCAGAGCGGGCTTTTGCTCCCGCCGCCGCACAGCAGCATCGCGCCGGAAACCGGAACCTGCCTTGCCAGAATATCCAGCGCGCTGCGCAGCGAAAGCGCGATGCCCTCCATCACCGCGCGCACCAGATCGGCCCGCGTGTGGCGCAGGGCAAGCCCCGCGAAGCCGCCCGCCAGGTTGGGGCTTGGCTCCTGCGCGCTGCCCCCCGCCAGCGAGGGGTTAAACAGCACGCCGCGGCTGCCCGCCGGCACCGTTTGCGCCAGCGCGTTCATGCGGTCGTACGCGTCCGGCTGGCCGGCAAAGTCGGGGCACAGCTGATCGCGCGCCCAGCGAAACGAGTTGCCGGCCGAGAAAATGGACACCGCGGAGGTGTAGCAGCCATTTTGGACATGCGCGAACACGAAGGGGCGCGTTTCCGGGTCGATGATCGGCTCGCGGGAGGTGACCGCAATCCAGCTGGACGAGCCCAGCGACGTATACACGCTGCCCTGGGCAAGCCCGGTCGAGCCCAGCGCCATGCAGGCGTTGTCCACTGCGCCGCAGGCGACGGGCGTACCCGGGGCCAGCCCCGTCTGCCGCGCGGCCTCGGCCGTAACCGTGCCCGCCACGGCGTCGGAGGGGATGATCTCCGGAAAAATGCTTTTAGGAATTCCCGCAGCCTGAAAGAAGCGGTCCTCATACGCCCAGGCCCTGAGGTTGAAAACGCCGAAGCCGGACGCGTAGGAGGGATCGGTGCACATGCGGCCCGTAAGCCGGAAGTTGATGTAGTCCTTGGAGCCCAGAACATGGCGGATTCTGGCGAATAGCTCCGGCCGGTGCTGTTTGTACCACATGAGCTTGAGCACGGTGTAGGTTTCGGCGGGGTCGCCGTTGCCGGTCACGGCGTACCAGTCCCGGTAGGGAACGCGGCGGAAGAAAGGCTCCGCCTGATCGCCGGCGCGCCTGTCGCACCAGATGGGCACGGCGTCAAGCAGCGGCTGCCGCCGCTCGTCCAAGGGAACGGCCACCAGGCTGTGCCCCGAAAGCGCCGCCGCCGCGATCTGGGTGTTGCGCACGCCGGACGCGGCCAGCAGGTCGCGGGTGGCAACGCACACGCCGTTCCACCAGTCCTCCGGGCGCTGCTCCATGTACGTTTCCCGGGGGTAGAGCGTATCGTAGGGGCGGAACACATCCGCCAGCGGGCGCCCCTCCTGCGTGAAGATGGAGGCCTTGATGCCGCCCGTACCCAGATCATACGCGATCAAATACGCCATTCGGTTCGCTCCCTACTGCGGTTTTTCCATGGAGGATTTCGTGTATACCTTGACGCCGTGCGCCTGATAATACGCCAGAAAGTTCTCGGGGGGATCGTCGTTGGTGATCACGCTGTGCTGCATCTCCAGACTGTCCAGCTTCATGAAGGCGCGCCGGTTGAACTTGGATCGGTCAATCGCCATGAACATCCTGCCGCAGTTGGCGTAGATGGTCTTGAACAGGTCCAGCACGTTCATGTCCGACAGCGTGTAGCCGGAGCTGATATCCACGCCGTCTACCGAGAAGAAGGCTTTGCTTAGGTAGACGCCCTTGAGCTCGGCGTGCAGGTTCGCCGGCTGGGTGTAAAGCCCCTCGGCGTGGATGTTGCCGCCCAGCAGGCGCACCTCGCAGGAAGGGCTGCCGCCCAGCGCGTTGGCGACCAGCAGGCTGTTGGTGAGCACATGGATGCTGGTGCGGTGCGCCAGCGCCTTGGCGATGTAGTAGGTGGTCGTGCCGGGGCCCAGGAAGATCCATTCCTTTTCCTGAATCAGCTGCGAGGCGACTACGCCGACTTCCGTCTTTCCGGCGTCGTGCTCGATGGCGTTCATGCCCACGGCCTTGTGGATCACGTCCTCCTGATACTCAAACACATTCAGTGACGCGCCGCCGTGAAAGCGCACCAGATAGCCTTCCGCCTCCAGCTCCCGGAAATCCGTGCGCACGGTGGCGGGCGTTACCTTGAGCATCCGGCTGATGCCTTCGACCGTCACGCGATTGTGCGCGAGCAGGTGTTCCCTGATTTTTTGCTGACGCTCGATTTTCAGCATGATTGCCTCCACATGTTTACTATCCTCGCACTGACCGATGCACCCATCATACCCGACGGAAAGGGGAAAGTCAATAGAAACGATAAATTAATGAAAAACGAAAAGGTACGAAGGGGAAAAAGCCAAGAATGACGGATAAGAAAGCAGAAAGCCCCATAAAACGAAAATTTACGCAGATAAACGAAAAGAAGAGTTGACAGTAACGAAAACGAATGGTAGTCTCTAGAAAAATCAGACCGGGGTCTGATCAAAGAACGTAGGGAGGAATCACCCATGACCAAGAAGCTCGTTTCCCTGTTGCTCGCGCTGGCGATAGCGTGCGGCCTGGTTGCCGGCGCGCAGGCCGAAGGCTACAAAATCGGGTTTGCGAACGCCTCGGTTTCCAACAGCTGGCGCGTGAAGATGCGCGACATGCTCCTCGCGGCCGCCGAGGAACAGGGCGTGGAGATCGTGGAAACCGACGCCCACGACGATGCCAGCACGATGATCGGCAACATCGAAACCCTGTTGCAGCAGGATCTGGACGCGATCCTCATTACCCCCTGCACCGAGGACGGCGTGAACGCGGGCATCGAGATGGCCTATGAATCGGGCATCCCCGTGATCCTGTTCGACCGCGAGTGCTCCACCGAGGCCTTCACGCACTTCATCGGCTACTCCGACGAGAAAAACGGCGCGGCGTGCGCGCAGCTGGTGGTGGATGCGCTGACCGCCAAGTACGGCGAACCCAAGGGCAAGGTGGTCGCGCTGGATTCCATGGCGGGCACCGGCACCGACAACAACCAGAAAGCCGGCCAGGCGTCGGTATTCTCCCAATACCCCGGCATTGAGATCGTCGCCCGCAACTATACCGACTTTGAGGTGAGCGTCGGCAAATCCGTCATGGAGGATTGGCTGGTCAAGTTTGGCCCCGGCGAAATCGCCGCCGTCATCTCCCAGGACGGCGGCGTGACCCTGGGCGCCTACGACGCGATTCTGGAAGCCGGCCGCGAGGGCGATCGCTTTATCATTGTGAACGCGGACGGCATCAACGGCGTGGCGAAGATGGTCAAGGCGGGCACCTGCTACGGCTACACCCAGTTTCCCTGCGCCGCCAGCGTGGACGCGCTGAACCTCGCCATTCAGTGTATCCAGGGCACCGACCCGGCCGAGAAGATCATCCTGAAGGACGCCGTGGTGGTCACCGCCGCCAACAACGATGCGTACGTGATCGTGGACGGCGACGATTACGACTGGACGTACTGATCCGATTTCACATCATGAACGCCCCCCCTCTCGCGGCGCTTTTCCCCGTGGGTTCGTCAAAAAGAGCCCGACGTACCCCCGCCGCGCCTTCGCTTCCGCTCCTCGTCCCGGAAGAAAAACGCCGCGAGCTTTCAAGCGTTCAGCAATGGAACCCCCAGGATTCATCACCTGCGCCTTGACAGGCCCAGAAGGGAGATGCCCCCATGAAGGTAGGATTTTGCGTTGTCAACTATTCCGAAAAACCGGTGGAAGAAGTAGTCCGGCTCGCCGCGGAAAACGGGTACGAATGCGTGGAGCTGCCCAGCTACGTCGGCAACGGTCAGGTGGATGCACAGGAGCAGCTCAGGGGCGGGCGTGCCAAGGCGCTTAAAAAAATGGTGGAAGACCACGGCATGACCGTCTCGTCGCTGAGCAACCACGCGGACTCGTGGCCCATCATGGGCCCTTACGGCGGCACCACCGACTCGATCTGCGAGGGCACCGTGGAGGAGCGCGTCCGCTTCGGGCAGGAGAGCATGATCCAGTCCGCCCGGCTGGCCGCGGAGCTGGGCGCGGGCGCGGTGGTCGCCTTTTCCGGCATGGAGAACTACGGCCATATCAACGATTGGCCGGAACCCAACGGCTGGAAGTACGAGGAGGAGCGCTTCGCCGAAAAGTGGGTGCCTGTGTTTGACAAGTACCGGGAGTACGGCGTGCGGGTCGCCTTCGAGCCCCACCCCAACAACCTGGTCTACGATACGCAGTCCACGCTGCGCCTTTTGGAGGTTGTGGATCACCACGAAAGCTTCGCCATCAACCTGGACCCGGCCAACATCCTGTTTGGCGGCGTCAATGTGGAAACCTTTGTGGACGAGCTTCGCGGGCGAATCGCGCTTGTGCACGCCAAGGACTGTGAAATCGTGCGCCATAACCTGGCCAAGGGCGGCCTGAACATGTACATGCAGGACGGCTGGGGCCGGCTGGACCGTTCCTTCCGCTTCCGCATCCCGGGCTGGGGCGACGTCGACTGGAAGCGCCTCATCAGCGAACTGTACCTGACCGGCTACGACGGCGCTTTCAACTACGAGCACGAGGACGTGATCATGAGCCGCGCCGACGGGGTGGAAAAAACCATCCGATTCCTCAAGCCCCTGATGATCCGCGCCCCCTACGAGGGCCGCCACGACAAACTGTTTACCAAGTAGCCCTTCGCGCCCCGCGCAGCCGGCGGCAAGCGCCCTGCGCGGGGTAACCCCCGTCCGCAATTCACCCACAAGGAGGCGCCCACGCCATGAAAACAATGCGCGCGCAGGTTTTAACGGAAGTCCGTCATTTTGAGCTCAAGGAAGTGCCCGTTCCCCGGATCGGCGACGACGAGGTGCTTGTGAAAGTCGTCTACTGCGGCATCTGCGGTTCGGACTGGGGCTCCTACAACGGCAAGTATGCCGACGAGGTCGCCTGCATCCCGCTGACGACCGGCCACGAGTTTTTCGGCACCATCGAGGAACTGGGCCAAAACGCGCGGGGGCTGGCCGTGGGCGACCGCGTGACCGCGGACATCTGCGTGTCCTGCGGCACCTGCTACCATTGCCGCATCGGCGAGCCGCTGCTGTGCTCGTCGTTTCAGCAGATCGGCATCCATACCGACGGCGCCTTTGCCGAGTACGTGAAGGTGCCGTGGAAGAACATCTACAAGGTGCCCGACGAGGTAAGCGACGAGACGGCCGCCTTTGTGGAGCCGCTGACCGCCTGCCTCAACGCCTCCCACAAGATGGATTGCATGATTGGCCGCTGCGTGGTGGTGATCGGGTGCGGGCTGGGCATCATGCACGCCGCGATGGCCAGGGCCCGGGGCGCGGCGCCCGTGATCGTGGTGGGCGACAATCCCGACCGGCTGAAACTGGCCCGGGCGATGTGCGCCGACGAGGTGATCGACATCACCACCGGCGCGGACCCCGTGGCGGAAGTAATGCGGCTGACCAACGGCATCGGCGCGGATTACGTGCTGGAGGCCGTGGGCCACCACAGCACCTACGAGCAGGCGTTCAGGATGCTGCGCCGCGGCGGCAAGCTGGAAGCTTTCGGCATCTGCGCGGACGATGATTATGCCAGCCTGCCCCCCGCCCAGTTTGTGCTGGCCGAGAAGAAGATCAGCGGCAGCTGCGCGGGCATCGGGTACGATTGGGGCGATGTGCTCACCCTGCTCAAGTACCGCCGCATCGATCCCACGCCGATGATCTCCATGGTTGTCCCGCTGGAGGAGCTGGAAACCGCGCTGCATGAGCTGCGAATGAACCAGAAGCTCATCAAGGTGCTGGTCAGCCCCCTGGTGAAGGAGCGCAGGATTCTAAATCGATAATGGGGTAAGCGACAATGATGCATGACGTGCAACTGAAGCAGAGCAGCCTGCGTTTTCTCAGGAAATCCACGACGGCGCCGTTTATCGCGCTGGTGGTTTTGCTGGCGTTTTCCACGGTTTTCAGCCCCGAGATATTCCCCACCGCCAAGAACCTGACCAACATCTTCAAACAGGCCTCCATCGTGGGCGTGGTGAGCATCGGCATGACGGTCGTGCTGCTGGTGGGCGGCATCGACCTGTCCGTATCCTACGTGATGGCGCTGTGCGCGTGCCTGTTTGCGCGCATGTCCCAAACGATGCTCGCCGCGGGGCGCGACGGCATGGCGCTGGATGCGGTGCTCCTGATGCTGCTCATCGGCGCGGCGGTCGGTTTGATCAACGGCAGCCTGATTGTGCTCAAAAACGTGGAGCCCTTCATCATCACCCTTGGCGTGGGGCAGGTGCTCAAGGGCATCACCTACCTGTACACCAACGGCGCGCCCGGCGGCAAGGTGACCACCTTCTGGAAGGGCTTCGGCTCGGAAATGTTCCTGGGGTTCATCCCGTATACGGTGATCCTGTACGTGGCGCTGATGGCGGCGTTCCTCTTCCTCTTGCGGAAAACCGTCGTCGGCAGGCGGATTTACGCCGTGGGCAGCAACGGCGAGGCGGCGCGGCTTTCCGGGGTCAACGTGCGGCGCGTCAAGCTGACGGCCTATATGCTGTGCGGCGTAACCGCGGCCATCGCGGGCATCATGCTGGCCTCGCGCGTGCGCGTGGGCGAACCCAACGGCTCGGGCGGCTACGATATGGACGCGATCGCCGCCGTGGTCATCGGCGGCACGGCGATGGCCGGCGGCCGTGGCCACCTGGCCTGCACGCTGGCGGGCGTGCTCATCATGACGGTGATGAACAACGTGCTTAACCTAATCGGCGCCGACCCCAACCTGCAAATGCTCATCAAGGGCGTCGTCATCCTGGTCGCTGTGCTCATTCAGCGGCAGGATGACTGACCGACGGGCGGTGGCTGCGATGAGCGAATTTGCGTTGGAAATGCTGGGGATCACCAAAACCTTCAGCAGGGTCAAGGCGCTGGACAACGTAACCCTGCGCGTGCATACGGGCGAGATTCACGCGCTGATCGGCGAAAACGGCGCGGGCAAATCCACGCTGATGAAGATTCTCACGGGCATCTACCGGGCGGACGCCGGGACGGTCCTCCTGCAGGGGCGGGAGACGCATTTCAAAAAGCCGCAGGACGCCATGCAGGCCGGCATCTCCATCATCCACCAGGAGCCAAGCCTGGTGCCGGACCTGGACGCGGCCGAAAACCTGATGCTCGGCCACGAAATGCAGCGCGGCGGCGTGCTCAAAGCCAGGGCGCAATACGCCTATGCCAAACGGTATCTGGATTATGTGTGCAACGGGGCGCTTGGCGACTACCGCGTGCCCGTGCGCAGGCTGAGCGTCGCGCAGCAGCAGATGATCGACATTGCCAGGGCGCTGAGCTGTCAGGCCCGCATCATCGTGATGGACGAGCCCACCGCCAGTCTGACCCAGTCCGAAATCGCGGTGCTGTTTCAGATCGTGCGGCAGCTCAAGGCGGACGGCATCACCATCCTCTACATTTCCCACCGGCTGGAGGAGCTGTTTGCGCTGTGCGACCGGATAACCGTGCTCCGGGATGGCCGCCACGTGACGGACGCGAACGTCGCCGATGTAACCAAGAATTGGCTGATCGGCAAAATGATCGGGCGCGACCTGTCCCAATCCTACCCGCCCAGACACCGCCGGCACAGCGACGAGGTGGTGCTGGAGGTGCAAAACCTTACGGGCGAACGCTACCGCGACGTGAGCTTCCGGTTACACCGGGGCGAAGTGCTGGCGATCGCCGGCCTTGTGGGCGCGGGCCGCACCGAGGTGCTGCGCGGCATTTTCGGCGCCGATCCGACGCGCAG
The DNA here is from genome assembly GCA_012517815.1 of Clostridiales bacterium. Taxonomy (GTDB): domain Bacteria; phylum Bacillota; class Clostridia; order Christensenellales; family Aristaeellaceae; genus CAXXOK01. The sequence continues at coordinate 1,521 of JAAYUF010000078.1, read as the reverse complement.
CGGCACGGTGAAGGTGTTCGGCCGGGAAACGGTTATCAGCTGCCCCGCCAGGGCGCTTGGGCAGGGCCTCGGCTTTGCCACGGAGGATCGCAAGTGTCAGGGGCTGTTCCTCAATCAGGATATCCGCCAAAACATCGTCATTTCGGCGCTGAACAAGGTATCCCGCTACGGCGTGGTTCACGGGGCCCGGGAAAAACGGCTCGCGCGCCGGTACTTTGACGAGCTGGGCGTGGTGGCGCCGGATATCGACAAGCTGTGCAAGTATCTCTCCGGCGGCAACCAGCAAAAGGTGATCCTCTCCAAGTGGCTGGCCTCGGGCTGTAAAATTCTGTTTTTGGACGAGCCGACGCGCGGCATCGACGTGGGGGCCAAGTACGAGATCTTTCAGCTGATGGATCGGCTTGTGGGGCAGGGCGTGAGCATCGTGATGGTTTCCTCCGAAATGGCGGAGGTCATCGGCGTTGCGGATCGCGCGATCATCATGCACGAAGGCGCCGTGACCGGCGAGCTGCCGGCCGACCGGCTGACCGAAGAAAACATCATGACCCTCGCAAGCGGAGAAACGCTGCGGGCGGCCAACTGAAAGGAGCTTCGCCATGGGATACAGGGAAACGCTGTTTAGACCCATCCAGATCGGCAACCGGCGATGCGTGAACCGCTTCTTCGCGCAGCCGATGGAGTGCGTGGATTCCGACCCGGAGGGCAACCCGACGGATCTGACCTGCCAACGCTATGAGAAGCTGTACGCGGGCGGTTTTGGGTTGGTGGATCTGGAAGCCATCACGGTGACCAACGAAAGCCGCGCGCGCAAAACGCAGCTGGAAATCATGCCCCGCAACGAAAAGGCGCTGGCGAAGTTCATCGCACGCCTCAAGGAGGTCAACCCCCAAACGCTCATCGTTTTCCAGCTGACCCACGCGGGCGAGATCAGCGAGCCCGCGTTTTCCCGCCGGGTGACCATCAAGCAGATGCCGGGGCTGGAGGGCGACCTGATCGGCGAGGAAGAAATCGAGGGGATCATGCGGCAGTTTGAGCAGGCGGCCCGCATCACCCAGGCGGTGGGCGCGGACGGCATCGACCTCAAGTTTTGCCACGGCTACCTCGGCTCCCAGATCCTGCGGCCCTACAACGACCGGGACTGGAAGTACGGCGGCCCGTGGGAAAAGCGCCGTCAGTTCGCCTTGGACCTGATGGAGCGAATCCGGAAGGCGACGGGCTACGATAAGAATTTTCTGCTGGGCTCCAAGGTTTCCTGCTGGGAAGGCTTCCCGGGCGGTTGCGGCTCCGCGGGGCCGGATTCGCCCCTGATGGACATGACCGAGACGCTGGACCTGTGCAGGGGGCTGGAGGAGCGCGGGGCAAGCTACTTTGTGGAATCGCTGGGCAACGTGCACGCCAGCATGGCGTACATGGAGGCCAACGGCGACGAACCCTACCTGTCCTACCTGCACATGTACTTTGCCAACCTGCTGAAAAAGAATCTGAAGCCCGAGACGGTCGTCATCTGCTCGCACTTCTCGT
>JAAYUF010000077.1 GCA_012517815.1 Clostridiales bacterium | reverse complement strand
CAGCGCTGTGAATTTTCTCATGGAAACCTCTCCTTTCGTTGGAACCCCATGTTTTATCATCTCACAGTATGCACTGTGGATTTCCCTGATTTACTTGTGGAAGTGCAGCTTGCAGGTCGCGCAGCCTTTGGCGATGGTGTCGCCCAGGTTCAGGGTGAGGCCCATGGCCTGCGCGATGCCGCGGTCGCCGTCCATGGCCATATCGCAGAGCAGCTCGCAGGTTTCATCGCTGAAACCGAGCTTTTTCCACGCGCTCACCAACGCGCAGTAATGGAAGTCGACAGTCACGTTATCGCCGTCCGCCTTGATATCGCTCATATGGAAACTCTGCGGCCCCACTTTGCTTTCGTCGCCCAGGAACGCGTTTTTGAAATCGACGCAGTTGTTGGGGTCCTGACACTGCTTTTTGAAGTTTTCGCCGTGCATCAGGCCGCAGCGCTTGATCGCGCGACGGATGACGGGTTCGGCGTCGATGCCGGCCTTGACCATCTCGTCGTAGATCAGGCCCATCCAGGTGGCGCGGTGCTCAATCTGCGCGCGGTTGACATTGACGATTTCCTCCACGGGGTTGGCGACGTTCTGGATCATAGAATAGACCTCCTCCAAAATGTGTATGCCGTCCGCGGGGCTGCCTTGCGGCGGCACCGCATGCGCCGCAGGACCGCGGTTTGTGAAATCGGATCGTAAAACGACAAGCTTCCCGCCGATCTCTTCCTTGCGACCGGTTGCTTGTGTTTTGTGGCGAAAAGGCATTGAAAAGCCTTTTCCGCCTTCTCCCGACTCACGCGGCGGGCACTGCCGCTGACGGCGCGGGGATATGGAACGAGTTGGGCCACCATTGGTATATCGTTAGTATATCATTGGTCGACCAGCTTGTCAACCCTCCAGCGCTGTCTTCTTGCGAAAAATTGTTTCGACCCGCCGGAATCTGGACAAAGGAGCTGGCATATGGGCTGCGGGCCATGCAAAGGCGGGCGTGACAGCCGATCGGGGCGAACGCGACAGGGCGCATTACAGTTTCCCCCGGCGCAGACACGGCGGGCCTGCGCAGGTGAAGCCGAAACGCAGAGTCCGCCGCTCCCGTCGCGCCGAAGAATCGAAGCGACGGCTCGGCAGACGGGGCGTTCCACCCAGCGCGAGCGGGTCTTGCGCCAACGGCGAACGCGCCGCGTCGCCCGCCGCATGTACCGGACGGAATCCGCGCGGCCCGGCGCGACATGACGCGGGCGGCGTTCCTCCGCGCGCCGCGCCGCGCGGCCGGCGCGCGGTTTCCGTCGCGCCGAAGATATGGGCGACGGCGCGGCAGAACGACTATGGTCAAAGAATTACCTTTATGCTATAGTCTAGTATCAGAATACGGGCGCCCCTGAAGGCGGAGAAGCGGGAACATGAGTAAGGCGTATCGGAGGCATGTGCGGTTCTACGCGATCATGCGGCGGCTGCTGGGACCGTTTTTCCGGCGGCTGCTCAGGTACCAGTCGGCGCCGGTGACGGTGCCGGAGGGGCCCTATATCGCGGTGGCCAACCATACTACGGATTTGGATTCCATCCTCCTGGGCATCAGCTTCCCTTCCCATATGTACTTTGTGGCCAGCGAGCACATCTTCCGCAACGCGCCGCTGCGCCGGCTGCTGGTCTGGCTTCTGGACCCGATTCCCAAGCGCAAGGGCGGGGCGGATGTGAGCACGGCAATGCAGATGGCGCGCCGGCTGCGCAAGGGCATGAACGTGGCGCTGTTTGCCGAGGGTAACAAATCCTTCCACGGGGCGACCTGCCCGGTGCACCCGGCTACGGGGTCGATGGTCCGGGCGTGCGGCGCGTCGCTGGTCACCTACCGGTTCGAGGGCGGCTATTTCACCAGCCCGCGCTGGGCGCACACGCTGCGCCGGGGCCGGATGCGGGGCTATCCGGTGGGGGTGTACGGCCCGGCCGAGCTGGCCGCGCTGAGCGATCAGCAGATCAACCGGCTGATCGCGCGCGACATCGACGAGGATGCCTATCGCACACAGGCGGCGGATCCCGTGGATTTCCGGGGGAAGCGCCTGGCCGAGGGCATCCAGAACGCGCTGTACCTTTGCCCGCGCTGCCGGGCTTACGGCACGCTGACCGCGCGGGGGGACCGCCTGGCCTGCGGCTGCGGCCTGAGCGCCACCTACACCGCGCGGGGGATGCTGTCCGGCGCGGACGTGCCGTTTGAAACCCTGACCGCCTGGGGCGCGTGGCAGCGCGAGGCGCTATGGCAAAGGATGGGGGACGCAGGCGAGGAGGCCTTCCTCAGCGACGCGGGGCAGACGGTGCTGCTGATCCACCCCGACCACCGAACGGAAACGGCCGCGCAGGGGACGCTATGCATGAGCCGCCGCGGGCTCCGGTGCGGGGATTTCTTCGTGCCGGCGGAAGAATTGCAGGGGCTGGAAATCTACGGCAGGAACACGCTGGTGTTTTCGGACGGCAAAGGCAGCCGCTATCAGGTGCGCTCGGCGACGGAACGCAGCGGCCTGGCTTACTACGACGCATATGAACTGATGCGCAAAGAGAGAGGATAACCATGGACTATTCGGCCGCCAATACCAACCTGTGGAACATCTTCATCCAGATGGGCGTGATCGCCGGCATCCTGCTCCTATCCAACGTTCTGGTGCGCAAAAGCAGCCTGATTCGCAAAAGCCTGATCCCCACCTCGGTGCTGGCGGGCTTTCTGCTGCTGGCGCTGAAAACCGCGGGCATCCTGCGCATTCCGCCGAATTTTCTGGAAATGGTCACGTACCATGGCATTGCGGTCGGCTTTATCGCGCTGTCCCTGCGCGCCACGGAGCGCGGCGGGGCGGGCGAAGGCAAGGGGGCGGGGCTGAAAAGCGGCGCGGTGATCATCAGCACCTATCTGGTGCAGGCGATCGTCGGGCTTGCCATATCGCTGCTGCTCAGTTACCTTTGGATGCCCGGGCTGTTCAAGGCCTCCGGCATTCTGCTGCCCATGGCATACGGGCGGGGCCCCGGGCAGGCCAACAACGTCGGCATCACATACGAGGCGCTGGGCTTTTCGGGCGGCCAGTCCTTCGGGCTGTCGCTGGCGGCGGCGGGGTATCTGTGCGCCTGCCTTGTGGGCGTGATCTACCTCAATTACCTGATGCGCAAGGGCAGCCTGAAGCGCAAGGAGGAAACCGTGCGCTCCGGCTCCGTGACCATCGATACGTTTCAGGACCGGGGCGAAATTCCGCTTTCGGAATCGGTCGACAGGCTCAGCATTCAGGTGGCGCTGGTGCTGTTGGCCTACCTGTGCACCTATCTGGTCACGCTGGGGCTCACCAGCCTGATCGCGCGCGTCGCGCCGGGCGCCACGCGAACGCTCTCACCGCTGCTGTGGGGCTTCAACTTCATCATCGGCTCCATGCTGGCCATGCTGATCAAGGCGGGGCTCAGCTACCTGCGCAAATCCCGGGTGATGACCCGGCAATACCAGAACAACTACCTGCTCAGCCGCATTTCCGGGCTTGCGTTTGATCTGATGATCGTGGCCGGGATCGCCTCCATCGATTTTGGCGACCTGTCCGGGCTTTGGGTGCCTTTCCTGCTGATGGCCGTCGCCGGTGGGCTGGTGACGTTCTTCTATCTGCGCTGGCTTTGCGGCCGGGTGTATCCCGCCTATCCCGAGGAAGGCTTCCTGTCGATGTACGGGATGCTCACGGGCACCATCAGTTCCGGCATTCTCTTGCTGCGCCCCATCGACCCGAACTTTGAAACGCCGGCGGCCAACAATCTGGTAACCGGCAGCAGCTTCGGCATCGTGCTGGGCAGCCCGATGCTGGTGTTCATCGGCTTTGCCGCCGAATCGGAAACGATGCTCTACATTACGGTCGGGCTTTTGTTCCTGTACCTGACCGTTCTGCTGTGGATGCTCCTGCGCCGGAAGGCCGCGCGCGCCCGGCCGGAGGATGCGGCCTGAAAACGATGCGGCGGCGCCGGAGCGCGCCCGTGAGCGAACCTGCCCAAGGCTATGCCGGATGCAACCCGAAGCCGCCGCGAAACAACGGCGGCTTTTCCCGTTTTCCCGCCCGCCGCGGTTTCACCGCCCGTCCGATGCGGTTATACCACAAACGATCGCGGATTCGGTTCACGTTTGCATACAAGGAGGCGTTCGCCATGCAGATCCTCAAGCGCAACGGCACGGTGGCGGAATATCAGGGCGAAAAGATCATGCAGGCCATGGAGAAGGCTTTTATCAGCCGAGGGCGGCACCCGGACCGGGAGGAACTGGAAGCGCTCCTGCGCCGGGTGGAGGCGAACCTTCCGGCGGAAGAGCCGGTGACCGTCGAGGGCGTGCAGGATCTGGTGGAGCAGGCGCTGATGGCGCAGGGCCATTATCAGGTGGCCAAAGCATACATCCTCTACCGGGAGCAGCGCACCCGGCTGCGCGAAGCCTGCCGCGCCGCGGCCGAAGCCGTGAACGTTCCGGGCCTGGAGGTATGCCTGGGCGGCATCCAGCTGGATTTTCCTGGGGAGGAGTACGCGCTGGGCCGGCTCAGGGACAAATTCCTTTCCTTTGATAAACCCGATCTGGATGCCGACCGCCGGCTGGCGGCGCTGACCCGCGCCGCGGCGGAACTGACCACGCAGGAAGCGCCCCGCTGGGAGATGATTGCCGCGCGGCTTCTGTACTTCCGGTTTGACCGCAACCTGCGCATGGAGCTGGACAAGCGGGCGATCCGCACCTTCTGGGAAAAGCTGCGGTACCTGACCGACGAGGGGCTGTACGGCAAATACATCCTCGAAGCCTATACGCAGGCGGAACTGGAAGCGGCGGCGGCCTTGCTGGACGAAAGCCGCAACCACCTGTTCACCTTCGCAGGGCTGGATTTGCTGCTGAGCCGGTACGTCATCCGCACGCACGGGCATGTGCCGCTGGAAACGCCGCAGGAGATGTACCTGGGCATCGCCCTGCACCTGGCGTCCCTGGAACAGCGCGATCGCCTTGTCTGGGTGCGCCGGTTTTACGATATGCTGAGCCTGCAGCAGGTAACCATGGCCACGCCCACGCTCTCCAACGCCCGCAAGCCCTACCATCAGCTCTCCAGCTGCTTTGTCGATACCGTGCCCGACAGCCTGGACGGCATCTACCGCAGCGTGGACAACTTCTCCAAGGTGAGCAAGTTCGGCGGCGGCATGGGGCTCTATTTCGGAAAGGTGCGGGCCGCGGGCGGCAGCATCCGCGGGTTTGAGGGCGCGGCCGGCGGAGTGGTTCGCTGGATCAAGCTGGTCAACGATACCGCCGTGGCGGTGGATCAGCTGGGGATGCGGCAGGGCGCCGTGGCGGTCTATCTGGACGCGTGGCACAAGGACCTGCCGGAGTTCCTGCAGCTGCGCACCAACAATGGGGACGACCGCATGAAGGCGCACGATGTGTTCCCCGCGGTGTGTTACCCCGACCTGTTCTGGAAAATGGCGGAGGAAAACCTCGAGCAGAACTGGTACCTGCTCTGCCCGCACGAGGTTTCGCAGGTGAAGGGCTACGCGCTGGAGGATTTTTGGGGCGAGGAATGGGAAAAGCGCTACCTGGACTGCGTGGCGGACGGGCGCATCGCCAAGCGGCCGATCGTGCTCAAGGAATTGGTGCGGCTGATCCTTAAATCTGCCGTGGAAACCGGCACGCCCTTCGTGTTCAACCGCGATACGGTCAACCGTGCCAACCCCAACAAGCACCGGGGCATCATCTACTGCTCCAACCTGTGCACGGAGATCGCCCAGAACACCAGCGAAATCGAGCTGGTGGAGCGCGCCGTGCAAACGCGGGACGGCGAGCCCGTGGTGGTTACCGTAACCCGCCCGGGGGATTTTGTGGTGTGCAACCTGGCCAGCCTGTCGCTTGGCAACCTGCCGGTGGAGGACGACGCCGCCATGGAAACGGTTGTCCAAAGCGCGGTGCGCGCGCTGGACAACGTGATCGAGCTTAACTTCTACCCGCTGGAATACGCGAAGATCACCAACCGGAAGTATCGCGGCATCGGGCTTGGGGTGTCCGGCTACCACCACATGCTCGCCAAGCGGAAGATCCAGTGGGAAAGCGAGGAGCACCTCCGCTTTGCCGACGAGGTGTTTGAACGCATCCAGTACGCGGCCGTCCGCGCCAGCCACGCGCTGGCGGTGGAAAAGGGCGCTTACCCGGCGTTTGAGGGCAGCGAGTGGCAAACCGGCCTCTATTTTGACCGGCGCGGGTATGTTTCCCAACGCTGGAACGCGCTCCGGCAGGCGGTGGCGAAGGACGGCCTGCGCAACGCCTACCTGATGGCCGTCGCGCCCACCAGTTCCACCAGCATCCTCGCCGGCACCACGGCGGGGCTGGACCCGGTGATGAACCGCTACTTCCTCGAGGAAAAGAAGGGCGTGATTCTGCCGCGGGTCGCGCCGGAGCTTTCCATGGAAACCTACTGGTACTATAAAGCCGCCCATGGGATCGACCAACGGTACTCCATCCGCGCGGCGGGGGTGCGGCAGCGGCACATCGATCAGGCGCAGAGCATGAACCTGTACATCACCACCGAGTACACGCTCAGGGGTGTGCTGGACCTGTACCTGCTGGCGTGGCGCGAAGGAGTCAAGACGCTTTACTACGTGCGCAGCAAGGCGCTGGAAGTGGAGGCTTGCGACAGCTGCTCCGCGTGACGGGCGCGCGGGGAGGCGCCCGCGGCGTACCGGAGCCGCAAACATAGGGAAAGGGGTATGCAACATGGCGCAGCTCACCAGAAAGCCGCTTTTCAACCCCGGCGGGGACAGCGATGTGCTCCTCCGGCGCATGATCGGCGGCAACACCACCAACCTGAACGATTTCAACAACGTGAAATATGCCTGGGCCAAGGACTGGTACCGGCAGGCGATGAACAATTTCTGGATCCCCGAGGAGATCAACTTAAACCCGGACATCCGGGACTATCCGCGCCTGCCCCCGGCGGAGCGCACGGCGTACGATAAAATCCTGAGCTTTCTGGTGTTCCTGGACTCCATCCAGACGGCGAACCTGCCCACCGTCGGCGAGTATGTGACCGCCAACGAAGTGAACCTCTGCCTGACCATCCAGAGCTTTCAGGAATGCGTGCACAGCCAGAGCTACAGCTACATGCTGGACACCATCTGCAGCCCCGAGGAACGCGACGGCATCCTCTACCAGTGGCGCAGCGACGAGCATCTGCTGCGCCGCAACACCTTCATCGGCGACCAGTACAACGCCTTCCAGCAGGATAAGGACGATTTTACCCTCCTGCGGGTGATGATCGCCAACTACATCCTGGAGGGAATCTATTTTTACAGCGGCTTCATGTTTTTTTACAACCTGGGCCGCAACGGCAAAATGCCCGGCTCCGTGCAGGAGATCCGCTACATCAACCGCGACGAGAACACGCACCTGTGGCTGTTTCGCAGCATTCTGCTGGAACTCAAAAAGGAGCAGCCGCAGCTGTTTACCCCGGAACGCGTGGCTTTCCTCCGCGGCATGATGGAGGAAGGCGTGCGCCAGGAAATCGAGTGGGGCCGGTACGTGATCGGCGACGGCGTGCAGGGCCTAAATCGCCAGATGGTTTCCGACTACATCCGCTATCTGGGCAACCTGCGCTGGACCAGCCTCGGGTTTGAGCCGCTCTACGAGGGCTTTGACGTCGAGCCGGAAAGCATGGCGTGGGTGAGCCAGTACGCCAACGCCAACATGGTAAAGACCGACTTCTTCGAGGCGCGGAGCACCGCCTACGCCAAGAGCACCGCGCTGGTGGACGATCTGTAACGCAACGCGGGTACAACCCCCGCGTAAGCGCAACAGCGTCAGGGGCCGACGGGCCTTGCGCGGTTTGGGGCAGCGCCCCGTGCGCCCGCCGCAGCGACGCCCGCAGGCGGGCAGACCGCCCACGGGTGCGATGCGGGGCGGTACCCTGATTGACGGTATGATCGTTTTTTCACCGGCTGCCGACAAGCGGCCGGGGCAGCCTCACAAGGAGCCCGTGCAATACACCGTGCCGCACGCCTCGTCGCCTCATCGCCCCTTGGGCTGGCCGCTCGCTTTGGCAAACTGTTGCGATATATGACTTCATCCTGAACCCGGTTCCGCTGTGGCGGGATGGCTTACCAATCTGTACCGGCCTCCCGGCGGGCGGCCGTTCTTTTTTTTATGCGTCCGGCGCATCTCCCGTTTCCCGTTTGGCCCCTGATGGAGTATAATGATCCCGACACCAACGAAAAGGCGGTCGCCAACGCATGAAAAAAACCTACGTCACCACCATGCCCGACCACGTGGGCGCGTTTTTGGAAGCCAGCCGGTGCATCGGCTCGCTGGGGCTCAATATTACGCGCGTGAGCTACAACAAGGCCGTGGACATGCATACGCTGTTCATCGAGGCGGAAGGGACGCCCGAGCAGCTCCGGCAGGCGGATGAGAAGCTCACCGCCATCGGCTACCTGCAAAGCGACGACGCCGAGCGCGGCGTGGTGCTGCTGGAATTCCGCCTCCGCGACGTGCCCGGCGGGGTCACGGAGGTGCTGGAACTGATCCGCGCGTTCAATTTCAACATCTCCTACATGAGCTCGCAGGAGGGCGGCGGCGAGTACCAGCAGTTCAAGATGGGCCTGTTCGTGGAAAACCAGGAGCAGGTGAGCGAGTTTCTGCTCCGGGCGGAAAAGCTGTGCCCCGTGCGGGTGATCGATTACAACCACGCGGAGAAGAACTTTGACAACAGCATCTTCTACCACTCCTACGCCTCGGCGCTCACGCGCAAGATGGGGCTGTCCGACGAGGCGAGGCAGGAGCTGCTGATCTACGCCAACCTCGCCATGCAGGTGCTGGACGAGCAGGGGCTTTCGCCCTACCGAACGTTTGACAGCATCAGCCGGTTTGCGGAGCTGCTGATGCGCCACCGCGCCGGCGCCTTCGCCCCGCGCGTTACCACCCACGGCGTAACCGAGCGCACCCGGATTACGCTGATCGAGCCCCCCTGCGGCAGCAATACGGCCATTGTGCAATGCGGGGAGGAAACCCTGTTCATCGACACCGGCTACGCCTGCTACCGCGAGGAAATGCTGGACCTGTTCCGCCGGCTGATTCCCGGGTTTGACGCGATGCCCAAACGGGCGCTGATCACCCATGCGGATGTGGATCACTGCGGCCTCCTGCCGCTGTTTGACACCGTGGAGATGAGTCGGCGCAGCGCGGAATGCATCCGCGCGGAATACGCCGGGGAGGACGGCTTCCGGGAACGCAACCCCCTGCACCGCCCCTATATTAAAATCTGTAAAACGCTCACCGGCTACCGGCCGATGGATCCGGAACGCATCCGGGTGATCGGCGGCTCGGAAGAACCGCAGACCGAGCCGCTGGAACCGATCGGGCGCTATACCTTTGGCGACCTTCGCTTCGAGGTGTACGAGGGCATGGGCGGGCATCTGCCGGGGGAGATTGTGCTGATCGACTACGCGAACAAGCTGGCCCTGACCGGGGATATCTACGTCAACCTCAAGGAAATGACGGCCGAGCAGACTGCCTACAACCAGTACGCGCCCATCCTGATGACGTCCGTGGACACCAACCCGGAGCTGTGCCTGCGCGAGCGCGCGGATGTGCTGCAGCGCCTGGGCGCGGGGGAGTGGCGAATCTTCGGCGCGCACGGCATGAGGAAGGAATACCGGGTTCACGCGGCTTCCGGCAGGGCGCACGGCCCGGAAGGGCCGGACGCCGGACCGGAGCGGGAAGCGCAGGCGTAAGCCGCCGCGATCCCGAGACAATGCAGCAGAATGAAGGAGGAAACCCATGAACACGCTGGAAACCATCCAAGCCAGGACGAGCTACCGGGGCGCCTACCTGCCGCAACCCGTACCGCGCGCCGATCTGGAAGCGATCCTTCGCGCCGGTCTGGCCGCGCCGTCCGGCTGCAACAAGCAAAGCACAAGCCTGATCGCGGTGGACGATCCGGCGATGCTGATAGCCCTGTTTGAGATCATGGGGCCGGGCGTCGGCTCCACGGCCCCCGCGATGATCTGCGTGCTCACGCGGCGCATCCTCGCCTACCGCAACCGCACGTTTTTCATGCAGGATTACTCCGCCGCCATCGAAAACATGCTGCTGGCCTGCGTGGCGCTGGGTTATGAAAGCTGCTGGGTGGAAGGGCACATCACCGACGAGGACAGGCTTGGCCGCGCCATGGCGGACCGGCTGGGCGTGCCCGCCGATTACGAGCTGATCTGCTACCTTCCGGTGGGGCGTGCGGCCGAGCCGACGCGTCGCCCCGACAAAAAGCCGATGGACGAGCGCGCGTGGTTTAACGGCTTCATGAAGCGGTGAGAGGCAATCCATCCCAACCCCAAACACGTCATGTCCGGCCGTCGGAATCGGCACCGAGCGCGGACGATCCTTCGGCGGTACGCTCAACCGGCGGATGCGCCGCGCTGTGCCAGAAGCGCCCAAACCGGTCGCCGGATTCGGTCAAGAGCGGCGCGTGGGATACGGAAAGGGGCTGTCCGGCCGGTTTGGAGCCGTGCCGGGCAACCCGGCCGGGGGACGGCCAACCCGCGTCCGGGCGCCGGGCGGTGGGATTGTAGGTTTGTCAAACATGTTGGACAGTGTGGTTGCGAAGGAACTCACGGGGCGAGAGCCAGCGAAGCGGTCGCATGGGGAGATCGT
>JAAYUF010000011.1 GCA_012517815.1 Clostridiales bacterium | reverse complement strand
TCAGCTGATCGCCGATGGCGGCCAGCCGGGCCAGCCGGTTCGCGGCCGCGTCCGCCCCGTCGGGGTTTTTTCTCCGGGCAGGGGTGCGTCGTATGGCCGGGTTCATCGGATCGCCGGTTTCGCCCGGCACACTCGGCCTGTGCTGGGTTTCGGTTGCCCGCCGCCTCTCGCTTGGCGACGCCCCGGCGCGGCCCGCCCGTTTCGCGGCGCTTTTCGCCGCGGCGCGTTTTTTGGGGGTTGCCGGCCTGGCGCGCGGCTCGGCGCCGCCCGCAGGCGAAGGGGTTGGTCGGGGGAAGGGCCCGGGCCTGTCTGCGGCGCCATCGTTGGACCGTCGTGTTCGTTTCTGGGCCGCCCAGCCTTCGCGCGCCGCGTGGGTTTTCAGCGCCGACACGCTCACGCCCCGTTCCCGCGCCAATCCCGTCAGGCTTATCTCGGTGTGAAGGTACTCGTCCCTGAGCATCAGCCAGTCGGTTGCCACACGTCACTTCACCTCGCGCGATGTTAATGTTGAAACCGATCGCAAAACGCACGCCGTTTGCCGCCGGAAAGGGGGAAGCGGACGGGGCGCGCCCGCCGCGCGGGCCTGCCGCGCGTCGCCACGGCCGGGCAGGTCGCGGCCCTTTATCGCGCAGGCCGGTGAAACCGCCTGTGCGCAGGCGCATCAAGCGCCGTGGCCCGCCTGTCGCCGGCCGGCCGCGGGTTCGCTTCCCGCCCGCTTCCACGGTAACAGCATACCGGGTTTGACGGTTCGGTAGCGTCCGGCGCACGGAGGATCGCTCCGGTTTTCCGCGTCGCCGGTTTACGTGCGCCGCGCCGGGCGTCGGCGGCCGTGTCGCAACCCGCCGCGCGGCCGCCCTAGCATCATCTTCCTAAATATCTAGTTCGGCAGTGTCCGGCAGGCCAAAAAGCCCGACGATTTCGTTGCATGCCGGTTTACGTGCGCCGCGCCGGGCGTCGGCGGCCGTGTCGCAACCCGCCGCGCGGCCGCCCTAGCATCATCTTCCTAAATATCTAGTTCGGCAGCGTCCGGCAGGCCAAAAAGCCCGACGATTTCCTTGCACGCCGGTTCCCGTGCGCCGCGCCGGGCGTCGGCGGCCGTGTCGCAACCCGCCCCTCAGGGCCTGTGAACGCCGCTTTCCCCGCGGTTTTCCTTCGCACGCGGTTGTCTTGCGGCGCCGGTACGTGCTATAATACACTATCCGCAACCTCACGCCGGCCCGCGCGCCCGCCTTCGAAAGGATGAGCCGATGACCCCCCACTATACCGCCGAGGGACTCGAGCGGGCCATCGCCGAGCTGCGCGCCGTTTTCGACATCGTCCGGGTGGTCGAACCGGTTCGCGCGCTGGAATCCCACTTAAGCCAGCCGATTGGCGACGGCGCGCAGATCGACGAGTACAACTGCCACGCCGTCTGGAACCGCCGCAAGGAGCGCTGCCTGAACTGCGTGGGCCTGCGCGCGCTTCAGGAGGGCGCGCGCCAGACCAAGTACGAGTTCGTCAACGACGAAATCTATTACGTGATCGCGCAGCCCATTGAGGTGGACGGCATGCCCATGGCGATGGAGATCATCTGCAAGGTGAACGATCAGGTGCTGCTGAGCGCCTACGGCCTCAACGAGTTTGTCAGCCGCATCACGGCGTTCAACGCCGGCCTCCACATGGACGAGCTCACGGGGCTTTTCAACAAGCGCTACTTTGACGAGAAGCTGTTTCTGCTGTGCAACAAAGCCGCGCTCAACAAGACCGACGTCGCCGTCGCCCTGCTGGATGTGGATGGTTTTGAACACGTGGCCGGGCACTTCGGCCATCAGGTGGCGGACGAGGCCGTCATCGCCATCGGGCGGCTGCTCAGCGCCAACGTCAGCCGAAGGCGCGGCGATTTTGTGGCCCGCTACGGCACCAACACCTTCGCGCTGGTGCTGGATAACATTCCGCGGCTACTGCTGCGCGAGCGCATGGTGGATCTGGTGCAGCGCGTAACCACCCTGCGCCTGCTGGGATACGAGGACGTGCGCCTCAACGTGGCGGTCGGGGTGTTCGTACTGTCGGAAAACCGCGCCGTGAGCGTCACGGAGATTGCCCGCATCATCAGCCGGCGGGTGGAGGTCGCGCGCGCGGCGGGCTTTAACCGGATCGCGTTTGCCGACCGCTAGGCGGCGCAGCGCAGGCGTCGGGCCCGCCCGACGCGTTTTGCGGGCGATACAACACAAAGGATTGAAAGGAAGCGTCAGGATGATTGCCATCGGTTGCGACCACGCAGGGATCGACCTCAAGCCCCACGTGATTTCCGTCTTGGAGGAGCTGGGACTGCCCTACAAGGATTTCGGCACTTTCAGCCACGAGAGCGTGGATTACCCCGTGTACGGCGAGTTGGCCGCGCGCGCGGTCGCCTCGGGCGAGTGCGAGCTGGGCATCGTGATGTGCGGCACGGGCGTGGGCATCGGCATCGCCGCCAACAAGGTGCGCGGCGTGCGCTGCGTGATGTGCTCGGACTGTTACTCCGCCCTGATGAGCCGCGAGCACAATGACGCGAACGTCCTGGCCATGGGCGCGCGCGTGGTGGGCAGCGAGCTGGCCAAGATGATCGTGCGCACATGGCTGACCGCCGCCTTCAACGGCGAGCGTCACGCGCGCCGGGTGGGCCAGCTTCAAACGCTGGACGGCGGCGGCACGCTGCTGCCCTAAGCGGTCGCCCTTCGAAGCGCCGCTTCCCCGATACCGCTTCCCCCGGCGCGCCCGACGGCGCGCTTTTTCCACGCTGCGGGCATGCCGCCCGCGCACCCCGACACGCGCAAGGAAAGGACTACGCATGACCAAATCGCTTCGCGCCAACCTCCTGCTGCTGCTCACGGCCCTCATCTGGGGCGTCGCCTTTGTCGCGCAGGACGTTGCCATGGATTCGATGGAACCCTTCACCTTCAACGCCGCGCGCATGCTGGTGGCCGCGCTGGCGCTGCTGCCCGCCATCCGCCTGATGGACGTGGCGGACCGCCGCCGCGCGCGGAAAACCGGCGCGCCGTCCGCATCCGCCCCCAGTGCCTTCACTGCCATGGCGCCCTCGCCGAAGCGCACGCTGATCCTGGGCGGGGTCTGCTGCGGCGTGGCGCTGTTCCTGGGCTCCAGCCTCCAGCAGTTCGGCATCCGGGATACCTCCGCCGGCAAGGCCGGGTTCGTCACGGCGCTCTACATCGTGCTGGTGCCGCTCAGCGGCCTGTTTTTCAGGCGCAGCGTGCGGCGCAACGTATGGCTGGCGGTAGGGCTGTGCGTGGCCGGGCTGTTTCTGCTGTGCGTTACCGAGGTGTTCACGGTGGCGCCGGGCGATCTCTACCTGCTGCTGTGCGCGGTAGCCTTTACCGTGCACATTCTGGTCATCGATCACTTTTCCCCCCGGACCGATTGCGTGCGCATGAGCTGCTTGCAGTTTTTCGTGGCCTCCGCCCTGTGCGGGGTCATGATGCTGCTGACCGAGCACCCCTCCCTGCCCGCTCTGCTCAAGGGCTGGGTGCCGCTGCTCTACGCGGGCGTGCTCAGCGGCGGCATGGGCTACACCCTGCAAATGATCGCCCAGCGGGATACCGACCCGACCGTCGCCTCCCTGCTGATGTGCCTGGAAAGCGTGTTCGCGGTGCTCGCGCAGTGGGTAATCCTGGGCGATCTGCTGACCGCGCGGGAGCTGCTGGGCTGCGGGCTGATGCTCATTGGCATCGTGCTGGCGCAACTGCCCGCCCGCGGCCGGCAGCCCGGCGCGGGGGAAACGGCGCATGGCGCCGCAGGCATCGGGGAAGCCCCGTAACGCAAACCGCAAGCCGCCCGTCACAGGCGGCGCGCCTTCCAGGCAGAAGAAAAACCACAAAGGCATGGGCCGTGCGGCCCATGCCTTTGTGGTTGCGCATCCCGCGCCCTGCCCGCGCGGGTGGGTTGGCCCGGCAGCAGGGCGTCCTGCGATTGCCACGCGTGAACGCTTCCCTCGCCCGGCGTTGATCCCGCGACTCCGTCGCAAAGGCCCGGCGTTGCCCCGCTGCGCCCTCGCTACCGCTCCTCGCC
Source organism: Clostridiales bacterium (assembly GCA_012517815.1). Lineage (GTDB taxonomy): Bacteria > Bacillota > Clostridia > Christensenellales > Aristaeellaceae > CAXXOK01. The sequence goes on along the minus strand of JAAYUF010000011.1, from coordinate 4,702 downwards.
CCACAATCCGATCGCTCGCGGGCTTGGACGCATTCCTGCATGGAAACCGTATCAAACCCCCGCCGGTCAACCGACGGGCGTCGGCGCTGCGCGCAGCGGCCGTCCGCCGGCGCGCAGGCCGCTCACAGGTGGATTTTTTTGCGGAACTCCTCCCGGATCGCCCGAAAGTGCAGCGCCGTGGTCAGCACCACCAGCGCCAGGCTTACCGAGCCCACGACGATCAGCGGCCAATCCAGCTTGCGCCAGCCCACCAGCCCGCTGAAGATCGCCACCAGCCCGGCCAGCGTCAGCTCAAACAGCGGCAGGAAATTGCGCTTTTCCTTTTTAAAATAGGCCAGAAAATAAGTGCCCGCGATCACCAGATCGGCAAAGAAGATAATCGGGGTTACAAACCCGCTCCAGTTGCCGCCGAAAATGCCGTCCAGCAAAAAAAGGTACAGGCACACCGCGATGCCCACGTCGGCGATCTTCTTGATGGCGGTGTTCTCCACCAGCGGCCGGTAAAACACGGCGATCCACAAGACCCAAAGCCCGCCGATGGCCGCCAGCGACCACGGCACGCCGCCCACGGCGAGGTTCACCAGCCCGCAGGCGTACGCCAGAAACACAAATAAAAGCCGCAGCAGTTCCAGCCGGTTGCGCCGCCAGATGCTGTGCGGCGCGAGCGCGGGGTAGGTAACGTGTACCTGCATCGACGAGCGGTTCATCGCGGGCCTCCTTTCCGGGCGACCTCAGGCCGTGCCCTCGACGTAGGGCTTGAGCCCCAGCCGGGTCATTTCTTCAAAGAGCGTGTTCTCAAACACAGGCAGTGTGGTGTTCTTAACCACGGTAAACACCGCGCGGTCGCCGTAGCTGCACAGCGAACAGACCGCACGGTTGCGGATGGGCGGGCCCAGCACAAAATCGAACTTCTCCACAAAGGCGTCCATGGAGGGCGGCAGCGTGACGGCCCCAAGGTTTGAAAACGTGGTGGTGAACACGCCGTCGCTCAGCTGGCCGTAGATCAGGTAGGCGATGGGCCTTTTCACCACCAGCGGGATCAACCGCAGGTAGCGCACCAGCTTGCGCGAAAGGGTCATGGTACGGTCGAGGCTTTCCTTGCCGGTGCCTTCCGCTACCTGCGCCGCAAGCTTGGGCAGGATCGCCTCCAGCCCCGTGATTTCCACCGGGTGCAGGCGGATGGAGCAGTACATGCTGAAATTGCGAAGCGTCCGGGAGGGGTAGAACTTGCGCATGTTCACCGGAAGCTGGATTTGCAGCTTGCGCTTGCCGCCGTGGGGCTCGGCCGATTCCTTAAGCGCCAGCATCATCAGCCCCAGCAGCAGCACCGTGATGGTCACGCCCTTTTCGCGCGCCGCGCGCAGCAGGGCCTCCACCGAAAGGTTGAAGTGCAGCACGCGGCTGGGCTGCTCCATGGCGGACAGGCCGCGCATTTGCAGCGCCGCCTTGTCGCCGAAACCCTCGGGCGAGGGGTGTTCGTCCGCCAGCAGAAAATCATCCGCCCATTCGCCGGGGTCCGGGGCGCCGTCCGGGTCCAGCATCCCCTCAAACACGGGGATGTCGTTGCCCAGGAGCCGCAGGTATTCCCTGAGCAGCGTGCGCACGAACACCGCCCCGCCGGAGCCGTCCGTCAGCACATGGAAAAACTCCACGCTCACCCGGTTTTGGTACCACACCACCCGAAACGTGGGCGAGGCAATGTTGTTCAGGCGGATGGGCGCGCAGGGCGGTTTGGTTTCGGGCTTGGCGGCGTAGCGGCGCATGGCGCTGTCGATGTAGTGCCAGAACAGCCCGCACTTGATGGTCGTGGCAAAGTAAGGGAAGCGCCGCACCGTGTAGGTGAGCGCCATTTGCAGGATCTCCGGCTCCACCGGCCGCTTGAGGTAGAACGACAGGCGGAAGATCATCATCCGCTTCAGGCCCATGCTCAGGGGGTACACCTTCGCGGCGGTATCCAGCGGGTACCAGGCCGTGCGCTCCCTAAGGTAAAAATCCCCCAGCTGGGCGGGGTCGAGGCGCTTCATCGCCTCCGGCAGCGTCAGGCCGTGGTCTGCGTACCAGCGCAGCGCCTGCACATGATCGTCCATCAGCGCGTCGACGTATTTCTGCCGAAGGTCGATGCGGGCGCGCACATCGCTCAGGTAAGGGGTCAGGGTCGCCTGTTCCGCCGGGGTAAACAGCAGTTGCGCCTTGCGCGTCCACGGTCGTACCGTAGCCATGGCAGCCTCCTCAAGCGCCGGGGCAGGCCCGGTGTTCCATGTGAAACAATTTGGGGCGAAAGCGCCTGTCGAACCGGTTGCGCCCGCCGCTCCGTCAGGGCGAGTCCACGAAGGGCCGACGCTTCGCGCGGCAGGGGAGCGCGGGGGCAATACCGCGGCTGTGTTGCGCGCGGGCGGGCGCTGTTGATGTACTGCGTCAAATGACGCAACGCCAAAGCGGGTATCCCGCCTTCCGTCAGGGCAGATTCACAAACGTCCATCATGCCTTGCAGGATTGGCGCGGGGGTAATACCGCCGCTGTGTTGCGCGCGGGCGGGCGCCGTTCCTGTGCCGTGTTTATCGATGCAAGTTTAAAGCAGGTAAGCTATTATCCCGTCAGGGCACGTCCACAAACGCCCGGCGCTCCGTGCGGCAGGGGAGCGACGGCAGCGCCGCCGCCTCGTCGCAGCCCAGCAGCCGGAGGTCCGCAAGCGCGGTCAGCGGCGCGTAATCCGCGATGGGCGTGCCGTACAGGTACAGGCTTTGCAGCGCCGTCAGGCCGGCAAGCGGGGTCAGGTCGGTCGCGCGCGCGCCCTCGACCGCCAGCGATTCCAGCCCCTGAAGCGCCGCCGCGAAATCCAGCGTCTCCGGCCCGCCGCAGCCGGCAAGAGTCAGCGTGGTCAGGTAGCGGCCGCAGGTCAGGCCGTCCAACAGCGTCCAGTCCGGCACCTGACAGCCGATCAGCGACAGGCTCCGCAGCTTTTTCGCCTGCGAAAGGTCGGCATTCGCCGGCAGGGCGCAGCCGACCAGCGACAGCCGCTTGAGCGCGGGCAGCGACGCGATCGCCGTCAGGTCGACGCCCTGGCAGCGGGAAAGGCGAAGCTGCTCCAGGCTGGCAAACCCCTGCCACAGGGCCGGGGCGAAGGCGTCCGGCCCAAGCGCGTCCACATCCAGCGAAAGGAGCCCGCTCACCTCCGAAAAGGCGGCGATCACGCCCGCGTCCAGCGTGCCCGCGGCCATCCGAAGGGTCGCGTAGTTCCAGCGGGTTTTTGCGCCCGCGAGCATCTCGACAACCGCGTCGGAAGGCACGTCCGTCAGCGTGCAGAAATACTTGTCGAAATCCACCGTGCAGCGCGCGCCGTCCGCCCCCAGGGCAATGTCCCGCAGGCGCACCACCGTGGTCTCCGTAAACGCGGAGAGGAACGAAAGGTCCCAGAGCGCGCCGCCCTCCATCAACAGGCTGGTCAGGGAGCCCTGGCCCGCCCAGCCGGCGGCCGCGGCGTCCACGCCCTGCACGTTTTCAAACCCGAGGCTTGTAAGCCTCCGGTGCGCCAGGATCGCCTCGTTCGCGGCGGAGGTCAGCGTGCAGTCGCCAAGGTAGGCGCTGGTCATCTTGCGGCTGCGTCCGGAAAAGGCCGCCGCCACCTGATCCCCCGGCGCGCCGTACAGCGTCAGGCTGGAAAGCCCCGATAGCGCCCCGATGGCCGAATAATCCGTCGCCGGTACGTGCCTGACGCTCAGCTCGGTCAGCTTCGCCAAATAGCCGATCGGCCCCAGATCGGCCGCGCAGTTGCCCGACAGGCTCAGCGCGCGCAGGCGCTGACAACCGGCCAGCGGGGTCAGGTCGTACCCGGCGTCGCCAACGTACCCCCCGCTGCGGCGTATCGTCAGGCGCGAAAGGCGCGGGCAGTCGGCCAGCGGGCTCAGGTCGAGCGTGGGGCAGTCGATCAGGGTCAGGCTTTGCAGGTTCGGGTGCCCGGAAAGCCCGGTCAGGCTCTCCAGCGCAGGGCTGGAAAGGGTCAGCGTCGTCAGTCGGGGCAGGTAGCCGATGCCGCCGAGGTCGGCCACGGGTTGGCCGGGGTCGTTCAGCGTCAGGGTCTGGATCGCCTGCGCGCCCTCGGCCTTTTCCGGGTTTGTGGTGCGTTTGAGCGCGGCGGCGTCCGTGCCGGTCTGCGCGGCATACACGCGCAGCGCGGCCGTGATCGCCGGGTCCAGCTCCGTCAGCGGCAGCGCATCCAAAGCGTGGGCCGGGGTCGCAAACAGAAACGCCGCAAGCCCCGCGAGCAGCCACAGGAGCGGGGCGGCGCGGTGTGCCGGCGTAGGGTTATGGTTACGCATGGGCGGGTTTCCTCCCATCGGGCCGCGCGCCGTTCGCCGGGCCGTCCGATTGTGCGGGCGCGCCTTTCGTTGTGCGGGCGCGCCGTTGGGGCGGCCTGCCGATAGCCAAAGTATGGAACATTTTGCCTCGGAAGTCAAGCGAACGCCGCGTTTTGTTGCAGGTCGCGGCCGGGCGGCAAGCGCGGCGGCAGGGACGGTAAACGGCAGACAAAACCACGACGGGGCTGTCCCGACCCTGACGGCCGCCGCCGGCACGGCAGACCGCGCGGCGGAAGGGGCCCCGCGCTGTTTACGCGCAAACGAAGGACGGGGCGCGTCGGGCCATGCCCGGCGCGCCCCGTCCAGACCGTTGACAAACCCAAGCGAACAGCCACCGCCGCTTGCCT
>JAAYUF010000010.1 GCA_012517815.1 Clostridiales bacterium | reverse complement strand
TGGTCTTTGGGCACGACCATATCCGTGCAGAGCATCTCCACCGCTTGGCGTTGTTCTTCTTCTCGCTTTAGCATCTTCATCACCTGATGCTATTATACCATAAAAGCCCCGTGTTTGGGGGCTTTTTTGACGGTCTGAGGCCCCCCGCAGGGGGCCTTTTCTTTGCCCGGCAAGGGCGCTCGGGGAAACAGCTCCTAGGCGGGCGGCGCCGCTTTGCCGCTGGTTCCGCCCTGAGCGGGAAAACCTTGTTTGGCAATGTGGAAACAACAAACCTGTGCGAACATCACCCTGTGTCACTTGGGCGAAAACGGTGTATACCTTGCATACGGATCGGCGCCCGGCGGGTTGCCGGATCCGATCCGCCAACAAGGAAGGATGATTCGGGATGAAACAGAGCCGCCTGCGCAAGCCCCTGACCTTAGGCGCCGCGTTGCTCGCAATGGTGATGTCCCTGACGGCGTGCGCCAAAACCGGCGATACGACGGTCGCCGCCACGGCACCCGGAACCGACGGCGGCGCGCTGTCGGCGAGCGTTACCCCCACCCAAACCCAGACGGGAGGCTACCGTTTGATGAAACCGCTGGAAGCCAAACAAATGCTGGACAGCGAAACCGATATAACCCTTGTGGATGTGCGCGAACCCTATGAATACGCTACCGGCTATATTCCCAATGCGAAGCTACTCCCATTGGGGGATATCGCCGCGCTGGCCGCGACGGAACTGCCGGACCGCAACGCGAAGATCATGGTGTACTGCCGCAGTGGCAGCCGCAGCCGTTCCGCCGCCCGCCAACTGCTGAGCATGGGCTATACCGACGTTATCGACATCGGCGGTATTCTGGACTGGCCCTACGAGGTGGTTACGGACTGAGGCACACGGTGAGGCAGACGCGGACGGAACCTGCCGCCTTTGGATCGCTGCCACGGCAGATGACCGGGAAATTTGGGCAGGAGCCTAACACCCTGCCAGTGAAACCAGCCCACCAACAGCACTGCGCTTTCGTCTGCAACAGGCGACAGTGCGGTGCTGTTGGATGAAGCCGTTCAGCCCGCCGAAACCGGTTCTTGTCCCGGCTGGGACGATTGGTCGGCCGATGGGTCAGGCGCCGGGGCGCGTTGATCCATCGCTGGAGGGGCGGCTGGCGGGCGTTTTTGACTTGGCTGTAGCCAGGCTATTGCCGTTTGCAGCCGTTTCAGCAACAATCCCAAGGACGGTGGGGGCGGCGGTTCGGGGACAAGCCTGAATCCCAGCAACCGGTTCTGCGTCCCGGGGATCAGGTTGGAGGCAATGTGGATGCGTTGCTGGACGGCCCAAAACACATCGCGACCCATGACCGTCTCCAGCAAACACCAGATGTCCGCTTTTCTTTTCTGCATACGGCCATTGTATGGGTGGTTCACGCTGGGGTTGGTTTCCAGAATGATCAGGTGCCGATCCTGACCCCTGCTCAGCCAGCGGGCCAATTCCAGCCACCAGGTGCTGTCGGTAACGCCGATGGACATGCCCAGCGTGATCACCAACTGACTGTCTGCGATCAGCTGCCTCGTTCTATCCGCCGTATCCAGTCCTGCGGCGATAATGGCCAGCGGCTTGACAAACGCGCGGGCCAATGCCTGATCACGGAAGTCCGGATTCATAATCTGTGCGAAATGATCCACGCCCAGAATCGGACTCTGTCGAAGGTCGCTATGCACATGGATCAGCTCGCCGACCCTGTCATAGAGAACTCGCCTGCCAACATGGCGGCGTATGGCAGAAAAACGCTTCCGCATGCATTGCAAGCAGTTGTCCAGCACGTTTGTGTAGTTGAAATTGATAAAGTGGTGGATGACAGACTCGCATTGGTGGCGTCTCCATATGCAATCAACAGCGGCACGATCCGTGGGAGGAAGGCTTGCATGGGGGCTTTGCAGCGCCTGAATGAACTGATCGCAGATCGTGTTGTTATTCTGGTTGATTTGCGCTTTCATCTCTTCCAGAATGAAACTGGCTTTCAGTTCATTCACCAAATCCTCCAAGAGCGCGTTGAAGCGGTTCAACCCTCCCTGATCTCCGGGAAATTGCGTTGTGAAATGACCCAGCCGGAGTTCCATATCGCTCCAGTTGCACTCCGGGTTTTTCCATTCCTTCCGAATCAGTCCTTTGTCGCGGTTCACCTGCGGTGACCGGGCCGTCTTTTTCAGGTAACCCGTCAGAAAATCCTGATAGCTTGTTTTCAACCCCACCCCAAGATCAAAACCGTTTCCAATCATCCATGTGACGTTCATACGCGACACTCCCGACCGATTCAATGTCATCAATTGACAATATCATACTATAAATGCGCAATTAATACTAGTGGTAATGTTTCGCAGCCGCGGAAAAATTTCCCGCCTTTCCCCGCGAGCGCCCGCAGCCTTGCCGCGCGTTGTCAAAAACGCGGTGCCTATGCTATAATGAGGCCGCAACGCAATGAGCCCGCGCCAACAGGGTTTCGCGCCGAAGAGACGGCGCGCAAGGCGTACGCGCCGAAGAGGTGCGCGGAACAAGCCCGAAAAAGGAGAATCGCCGTGAAGCTGATCATCCAGATTCCCTGCTATAACGAAGCCCAAACCCTGACCGTCGCGCTGGACGCGCTGCCCCGCAGCATCGAGGGCATCGACAAAATTGAGTACCTGATCATCAACGACGGCAGCCGGGACGCCACCGTGCAGGTGGCGCGCGACTGGGGCGTTACTTACATTGTGAATTTCAAGCAGAACAAGGGACTGGCCAAAGGATTCATGGCGGGCATCGACGCCTGCCTGCGCAACGGCGCGGACCTGATTGTCAACACCGACGCGGATAACCAGTACTGCGGCGAGGATATCCAAAAGCTTGTAACCCCCATTCTCCGGGGCGAGGCGGATATCGTGATCGGCGAGCGCCCCATCGACGCGATCGACCACTTTTCCCCGCTGAAGAAAAAACTGCAACACTTCGGCAGCTACATCGTGCGCAGGGCGTCCCGCACCGAGGTGGCGGACGCGCCCAGCGGGTTTCGGGCCTATTCGCGCGAGGCGGCGCTGAGCCTCAACGTAATCAACAACTACACCTACACCCTGGAAACCATCGTGCAGGCGGGCAACAGCCGCGTGCCCATCCGCTCGGTGCCCGTGCGCACCAACCCGGAGCTGCGCCAGTCCCGCCTGATGTCCAGCATGCTGGGCTACGTGAAGCGCTCGATCGTCACCATTCTGCGCTCCTTCATGATGTACAACCCGCTCAAGTTTTTCGGCGTCATCGGGGGCGTGCTGTTCGGCGCGGGCGTGCTGCTGGGGATTCGGTTTCTGGTGTATCTGATCGCTACCGGTTCCGGGGCCGGGCATATCCAGTCGCTGATCCTGATGAGCGTGCTGCTGCTGATGGGCGTGCTCACCTGGGTGGTGGGGATGCTGGCCGATATCACCGCCGCCAACCGAAAGATACTGGAAGATATTCAGGTGCGCGTGCGCAAGCTGGACTATAACGAGGACCTGGCCGCGCGGGGGGCACCCCGGAAATAGCCCGCAGCGCCGCGACCGCCTCCGCGGCGGAACGGATGCCCGACCGCCCCGCCACAGACAAAGCGCCCGCCGGTCGCGCGGGCGCTTTGTCTGCGTATCCGCGCGTCTGGCGCGCCGTACCGGCGGCCGTCGACAGCCGAACCCCAGGCACCGCGAAGGGGGAACGCGGCAGCCGGCGCGGATCAATCCCCGGGGCTTCCCGGGCCCGCGACGGGCAACGGCGCTGCCGGGAATACTCCCTTCCCGCGGGCCGCGGCGCTGCCGGGAACGGCCGATGCCTTGGGCATGCCCTGAGCCGCCCTGCCTTGACAGTCCTCAGAAAAAACGATAAGATACCTTCAACGCCGATCTGGTTTTGTTTTGATAATTAAGGGAGGGATCGCCATGCCGCGGCCCCGCGGAATCGTCCGAACGCTCCTGCTCGCGGTGCTGTGGGGCGTATCGCTCGCGGCGCTGTGCGTTACGCTTGTGCCGTCCGCTACCGTTACGGACGCGCCCGGCTGGCAGCGTACCCTGCCGGACAGCGGCGCGTGGTTTTTGGCCGCGCTGGCGTTGGGGCTTGGCTACGCGTTTCTGGGGCGCATACACCGCGCGTTTGCCAAACCGTGGCTCTGGCTGGCGGCGCTGCTGCTGGCCGGCGTTGCCGCGCTGGGCGAGAGCTTTGCCAGCGTTGGCACGGCGGAACTCGTTACCGCGCACAGGGGGCTCGCGCTGTTTTTCTTGGTCGGGCGGGCGCTGGCCCTGTACATGGGCATGGCGCTGCTGGCGGAGGTGCTTGGCCGGCCGGTTCCGTCCGGGCGGAGCGTCGGCGGCGTCGCCGGAGCGGAACCCCCGCCCGCGGCGGGCGAGCGCGAAGCCCGGCCCGTCTATCCCGCACATTCCGCGGGGATGCAGCCCGGCCGCCTGCCGCCTGCGGAGCCGCGCGCCGATGGCCGGATGCCCGGCGGCGCTCCTGCGGCGCGCGCCGCCTCTGAAGCGAGCCGGGGAGCCCGGATGCCGGCCGTGCTCGAAGCGAGGCCGGGAACCCGGCCGCCTGTCCCGGATGCGCGGCCGGATTCCCGCGCGTCTGCCGCCTCCGGCGCGCGGCCGACTGCCCGAGTACCCTCGGGTTCCGACGCCCGTGTGGCGGCGCGGGTGCACGCGGCCACGGCTGCCCGCGATGCCGCCCGGACGACCGCCGCTTCCGATGCGCGCCTGGTAACCCGGACGCCACCTGCGGAGCCATACCCCGCCTACCCCGCACGGTATGGGGCCGATCCGGCCCGCCCGACCGGCGCGCCTGCCGCGCGGCCGGCTGATCGCAGCCCGGCACCGGCCGCCACGCGGGCGGCGCGCGCCGGAACACCCCGCCCCGCGGACGCCGTGACGGCCGAGACGGAGCGGCCGCTGCCCACCTGGGGTTTCATGCTGCTGCTGCTGGGCTGCTGGCTGCCGTACCTGTGGGCCGTCTGGCCCGGCACCGTCAGCAACGACAGCATCACCCAACTGGCCGAAATCTTCGGCGTCAAGCCCTTGAGCAACGGCAACCCCGTGTTTCAGACGGGGCTTGTCTGGCTGGCGGTGAGCGTCGGGCAGGGGCTCTTTCACTCGGCCGATCTGTCGGTGGCGCTGTACGCGCTGGCGCAGGCTGCGCTGATGGCCTGGCTGCTGGGCTACGCCCTGCGCAGGATGCAGGAGGCGCGCGCGCCCCGCTGGCTGGTGGGCGTGTCGGCCGCGTTTTACGCGCTGTGCCCGGTGTTTCCGCTGTTTGCGTTTTGCATGGGCAAGGATACAAGCTTTGCCATGGCGGTGCTTTGGTTCACGCTGATGGCGTGGCGCGCGGTCGGCAGCAAATGGCCGCCGTTTCGCACGGTGGCGGGGCTGTGCCTGAGCGCGGTGCTCTGCGCGCTGCTTCGCAATGCCGGGGCGGCGCTGTCGGGCGTTACGCTGGCGGCGTTGCTCCTCTGGGGAGCGGTTCGCGGCGGCGGGCGCTGGCGCGCGCCGCTGGCGGCGCTGCTTTCGGTTGCCGGGGCCATGGCAATGCTCTACGCGGCGGTGCTCCCGGCGCTAGGCGCGTTGCCCACGCCGGAAACCGAGAACTGGTCGGTGCCGCTGCAGCAGGTGGCGCGCGTGGTGGCGAGCGAACCGCTGACCGACGCCCAACGAGCGACGATCGACGCGGTGATGCCGGTGGACGAGATCCAGCCCGCGTACAACGGCGAACTCTCCGATCCGGTGAAAAACCTCTGGCGGGAAGGGGTCACGCCGGAACAGCGCACGGCGTTCTTTGAGCTGTGGGCGCGTTTTCTGCTGCGCTACCCGGCCACCTACCTGAGCGCGACCTTCCACAACACCTACGGTTACCTGCTGCCGGGGTATGTGAGCACCATCAAGCCGACGTTTCTGCTGGGCATGGAGGGGCGCACGACGCTGATCGACGGCCTGTTCGATTTTACCGTCAACCCCCGCGCCGACGCGCTGAAAGCTGCGCTGCAATCGCTGTTCCGCTACGCGCCTTTCCGGCTGCTGACCGCGCCGGGCGCGTACGGGGCGCTGGCGCTGTTCGCCCTGGCGGCGATGTTGACGCTCCGGCGCGGGGTGAACGCGCTGCTGGCGTTGCCGGCGCTGCTCACGTTGCTGGGCTGCCTGTTTTCAGCGGTCAACGGCTACTACCGCTACGCCATGCCCCTGTATTTTCTGGCCCCGGTGCTGTTGACCCTGACGGCCCGCGAAAACCGCGGCGCGCTCCGGCGCTGATCCTCCGGCTGCGCCGCCGCCCTTGGCCGGCCCCGCCGCGCGGCGCCGAGCACACGGTGGCGTCGCGCCCCGCCGTAACCTCCCCGCAAATTTGTTTGGAAAGGACGTATTCCATGAAGGTCATGATCACCGTCGTCCATCCCGCCTGGGTGCACCAGTTCCACACCATTCTGGAGAAGCTGCGCGCCCGCGGCGACGAGGTGCTGATGCTCGCCGTGGATAAGGACGGCGCGCAAAGCCTTCTGGACAGCTACGGCATCCCCTACGTGCTCTGCGCGCGGGGAACCGGCCGCAACGTGGCGGAGAAGGGCTGGCTGTTCCTGCGCCTTTGCGTGGAGTTTACGGCGCGGGCGCTGCGCTTTGGGCCCGATATCCTGATCGGGCGCGCTTCGCCCATGCTGGCCGTCGCGGCCTGGGTGTGCCGCAAGCCTCACCTGGTTTATGAGGATACCGAGGTCAGCAAGTTCAGCCTGCGCATCTGCAAGCGCCTGAGCACCAAAATTTTGACGCCGCGCACGTTTCTGACCGATCTGGGGGCGCGCCAGGAGCGCGTGGATACCTACAAGGAGCTTTTCTACCTGCACCCGGACGTCTTCACGCCCGACCGGCAGGCGCTGCGCGACGCAGGCTTCAACCCCGACGAGCCCTACGTGCTGGTGCGCGTCGTCGCGTGGAACGCGAGCCACGACGTGGGCAAGCACGGACTGGACGACGAGGGCCAGATGAGCCTTGTGCGGCGGCTGGAGGCGACCGGCACGCGCGTGTGGGTCAGCAGCGAAAAGCCGCTGTCCGCGGCGCTGGAACCGTACCGCCTGCAAACGCCCTTCGCGCTGGCGCACCACGTGCTCGCGTTCGCGCGGCTGGTGTACAGCGAGGGCGCGACCATGGCCAGCGAGGCGGCGGTGCTGGGCGTGCACGCGCTGTACGTCAACGTGATCAAAAGCGGCAGCACACAGGAACAGAGCGAGCGTTACGGGCTTTTATACAATTTCAACGACGGCGCGGACCGCTACGAGCGCGCGCTGGACAAGGCGCTGGAACTGCTGGCCGATCCGCGGCTGGCGGAGGAGGGCCGGCGCAAGCGGGAAAAACTGCTGGCCGAAAAAGTGAACATCAACGATTACTACATCGCCGAGACGGACCGTCTGGCGAAGGCTGGGAGGAAGGGCTGATGCTGGACTGGCTCGCGGTCGGCAACGGGTGGCGGAACCTCTACCTCGCCAGCGTCGCCCTGCAGGCGCTGGCGCTGGGCACGCTGTTTGCCCGCCGACGGCTGTGGGTGCGGGGGAGCCGTGCGGGCGCGTTCCTGGCGGGCGCGTCGATCACGCCGCTTCTGGAAATGCTGTGGATGCTGCTCATTTCGCTGCTGTGGCCGTTTGCGCCCAAAGCGGTGTATATCGGCGTGCCGCCGGCGCTGGCGGGCGGGTACCTGCTGTGGCAGGGGGTGCGGTGCCTCCCGCGCTTTGCCCCGCTGGTTCGCCGGGGCGCGGCCTGGCTTCGCCGCGCGCTCCGGCTGGATCGCCCGGCGATCGTATCGCTTTGCTTTACGCTGGCGATGGCGATTCTGCTGGGGCCCATCGTGGTGCGCACCGTGACCAGCGCCAACGTCGCGCAGGCGGACGCGGCCGAGTATATGTCCCTCGGCCTGCGCTTCTGCGAGGATCGGGACCTGGGCGGCCTGCTGGAGAAGGACGATCAGACCGGCCACTTCCGCGGGCATTCGCACTTCCCTTCGATGGAACTATACATGGCCTACGGCCTGATGCACACCGGGGATACCTACGGCTACCCCTACGACAAGCCCATGATGACGGGCGTGGGGCTGATTACGCTGTTCCTGCTTTCGGCCTTCGGCGCCCTGCTGATCCGGCTGACCCGCGGGAACCGGCGCTGGATCCTGCTGGGGCTGTTGCTGTTTAACCTTGTGCCCAACTATGTGTACGCCGTGATCAGCGCGCCGCGGGACAACTGGCGGTGCCTGGCCCTGCTGGCGACGGCCGTGGCCCTGACGGGCCTTCAGCCGGACGGCGGCTTCAAAACCTATCTGGGCAAACTCGCGCTGGTGACCGTGCTGTGCTTTACGGCGATGAGCACGCATGTGGTCAGCTTTGTGGTGTTGCCCTTCATCGTGATCGCGTGGGTAGCGCTGGTCTGGCTGGAATCGCTCTACCGCAGCGAGAAACGCGCGGGGCGTACCCTGCTCAGGGCGTCCGGGCTGGCGCTGGGCGGCGCGGCGGGCACGCTGGTCGCCTACGCCGGCAACCTCTGGTGCTATGTCCAATGGGGCGAGATGAGCCCCTGGCGGCTGATGACGACCTTTACCGGCGCGCCTTGGTACCAGATGTACATGCAAACCGAGTACAAGCTGGAGGAAACGACCACGCACCTGAACTTCTGGCAGGCAAAGTACGATATCGTGATGGCCTACGCCACCCCGGTGGGGCTGTGGGGCCTGCGGCTGGCCCTGCTTGGGCTGCTGACGGCGCTGGCCGTGCTGATCGTGCGCCGGGTGAAGGCGCGCCGCACCATCCGCGCGCTTACGGCTTCGCTGCCTACCGAAAACGGTCCGGTCGCGGTGTTCCTGACCCAAGGGCGGGAGGGACGGGAGCGGGCCGAGCGCGTCGGCGCGGTGATGGCCTGCGCGCTTCTGACGCTGTTCACGCTGGCGCCGATGTCCGGCCTGCTGGATACGAAGCTGTACAGCTTTTCCGGATCCTTCCTGACCATGCAGCGCTACACGCTGCAATGGTTCCTGTTTGCCTGTGTGACCATCGCGACGGTTGGAGCGGCCGTGGAGGCCGAATGGCCGGCGCTGCTGGGCTGGTGCCGGCGCGTGGGCGGCAAGCCCGTGGCGGCGCTCCGCGCGCGGTTTACGCGGGCGGGCCTCTGGGCGCGGCAGGCGCCGGCGCTGCTGTGCGCGCTGCTGTGCGTGCTGGCCTTTTGGCAGGGCACCAAGGAAAGCGGCTACGCCAACAGCTTCTACCGCTACGGGCGTCCTTTGCTGACCGACGAATCCACCGCGCTGGACAACAGCTTCCGCGCGCGGTACGATCTGCTGATGCAGCTGGAAAAACTCATATCGGAGGACCGGAAGGTGCTCCTGACCCGCCCGGGCTACCAGTACGCCATGCGCGGCAAGGGGTATCTGCTGACCAGCAACCCGATTGTGTCCATCATGAACCTGCCGCTAGACGAGGTGCCGGCGGCGCTTGCGGCGATGAACGTTGCGGCGGTGTGCAGCGAACCGGATTTCTGGGATGAACGGTATTACGCGCTTTCCACGCTCAGCGCGTACCTCAACAGCCTGCCCGCGGACCAAATCGTGCAGGACGGCCAGATGCGGGTGTACCTGCTGGACCCCGCGCTGGTCGGCAAGCTGACCGTGGCTTTGGCGGACGCAACCTGAACGGACGCGATTGTATGGCCGCTGCGCAACGCGGCAGCCGCGCGCACGGAACCTGAACGGTTGCGGTTCGACGGACGCTGCGCAACGCGGCAGTCGCGCGCACGGAACCTGAACGGATTTGGTGCTGCGCTTGCCCGCAACGCGGCAGCCGCTCGAAGAGAACCTGAACGGTTGCGGTTCGGCGGCCGCTGCGCAACGCGGCAGCCGCGCGCACGCAACCTGAACGGTGTCGGTTCGGCGGACGCTGTGCAACGCGGCAGCCGCGCGCACGGGACCTGAACGGTGGCGGTTCGACGGACGCTGCGCAACGCGGCAGCCGCGCGCACGGAACCTGAACTGTGGCGGTTCGGCGGACGCTGTGCAACGCGGCAGTCGCGCGCACGGAACCTGAACGGATTTGATGCTGCGGTTGCCCGCAAAGCGGCAGCCGCAGCCGACGGCGCACCCCGGTGCGTCAAGGGCAGGCTTTGGGAGTCGCCGATTCGCGTTTGGCTGAAACGTGACGGGGCGCGGGATCAACGCCCCGCGCGACAAAGAGGGGCGTAACCGGAGCGTCGGGGCGTTACGGAGCGGACCAACGCCTCGCGGCATTGTAAAAACTGCGTTTCGCCGTCGCCCCGCCCGCTGCGTCGGTTTTGCGGCGGCCCGATGGCGCGACGCCCGTGCCGTACGGTCTGGCGGATACGCGGGAAGGCGCTCAGCCGCGCCGCGCCCGCCAATCACGCCGCACGGCGGACAAGCGCCCCCCAGACCTGAGCGCGGCCCGGCCGCGGCGTCGCTTGCGTATGTGCCGGCCGATGGGTATAATATCGGGAGGGAGTTCTTCCTGCGAATGGAATATGAAGGAGAATGCCGATGAATTGTCCCAGTTGCGGAGCCATTTTACCGCAGGGCGCGCAGACATGCCCCGCCTGCGGCACGTTTCTGGCCAACGGGCAGCCGTTTTCCGGTTATGCGCCGCAATCCGGCGGCTATTCGCAGGGCTTCGACCCCACCGCATACGGCTACCAGCAGGGCTATCAGCAGGCTTCGTACGGGCAGGGCGGTTACCCGCAGGGGTATGACGCCTCCGCTTACGGGCGGCAGGGCGGCTACTCGCAGGGCTTTGATCCCACCGCGTACGGGTACGCGCAGAGCGGCTACCCGCAAGGCTATCAGCCGGTTTTCAACAACTACCGCCAGCCGGCGGGAGAACATAACGCCTTTGTAACGGCGCTCTCGTACCTGCCGCGCGTCATCGCGGGCGTGGTGCGCAACCCGGGCGATACCATCCTGGCGATGATGGAGCGCAACGATGTCTACACCGGCGGCGTGGTGGCCGGGCTGTCGCTGCTGTTTACGTTTCTGGCGGCCATCCTGATGATGCGCGGAACGATTTCCTCCCTGCTGGGCGGGTTTGCCGGGCTTACGGGCGCGTCGGTCGCGGAAAGTCAGGCCAGCATGAACCAGGGCGTCAACTACATTGCCGGGCGGATGGGCGCGACCGTGGGCGGCATCGCGGCGCTGTGCCAGCTGATCGCGGTGGTATTGCCGGCGGCGGTGGCGCTGGTCTACCTGTGCGCGGTGCGCAAGGTGCGTTTTTCATTTCTGTTGGCTTCCAACCTCGTGGCGATCACGACGCTGCCATCCATCGCCGCCGCGCTGCTGTGCATGCCGCTGAGCCTGCTGTCGCCGTTCGCGGGCCTGCTGGCCCTGCTGCTGGGGGAAATCGCCAGCTATGTGTTTCTCGGCGCGCTCATCGCGCGGATCACCGGCTTGCCCGAAACATACGCCGTGCCCACCAAGATCGCGGTGTTCGGCATCGCCGAGGTGCTCAAGATCGTGCTGATCCAGCTGGTGGGTGGCGCGCTGCTGTCAATGGCCATGCGGACGGCTTCCAGCCTGATCACCAACCTGGGAAGCCTGCTGTAACCCGGAAACCGGCGTCCTGCAGGCCCAAGCCTCCGAGACCCGAGCGCCCCATCCGCCGCAGCCTGCGTCCAGGCTGCGGCGTTTCTGTTCGGGCCGGGAACGGTCGACCGCCGCGGGAGGGGACGCGCATCTGTTTTCATCGAAAAAAAACGCTTGACATTGACGTTACGTCAGGGTATAGGATGAACCTGCAACCGGAAAAGGAAGGGGAGAGCGCGATGATGACGGTCCATCAGGTGGCCGGACTGGCGGGGATCAGCGAACGGACCCTGCGATACTACGATAAGCTGAACCTGCTCACGCCGTCGGACACGACAGAGGCTGGCTACCGCCTGTACGGCGAGGCCGATCTGGAACGGCTTCAGCGCATTCTCTTCCTGCGGGAACTGGATTTCCCCCTCAAGGACATCGCGCCGATGCTGGAGGCGGAGGCGGACGACCGGAGGCTGGCTGTGGAGCGGCATCGCGAGCTGCTCCGGCTCAAGGCGGAGCGGCTGCAGGGCTTGATCGACCTGTGCGGGCGCATATTGAAAGGAGAGGGCACCATGAGTTTGAAGGAATTTGACGGAAGCGGCGTGGGGCAGCGCCGCGACGAATACGCCCGGGAGGCCCGGGAACGCTGGGGCGATACCGAAGCCTACCGCGAGAGCGAGCGGCGCACGGCGACCTACGGCAAGAAGGAGTGGGCCGAAGTGCAGGCGGAAGGCGACGGTATCCTGAAGGAGTTTGCCGCGCTGGTGGGTCAGGACCCGACCGGGCCGGCCGTCCGCGCGGCGCTGGCGCGGTGGCAGGAGCACATCAGCCGGCGGTATTACCGCTGCACGGATGAGATTCTGGCGGGACTGGGCGAGATGTACATGGCCGACGAGCGGTTTACCAGGACGCTGGACGGGTTTGGAGCGGGCACGGCCGCGCTGATGAGCGAGGCGATCCGCCGCCGGAAGGAATGAATGGGGAGGAAACCTCACCCCCGCCGCAGCGGAGATGGGGCAAGGGCGCCGGAGGGAAGCGCGCGGCCAGTGGCCGCTTCAGCGAAGCTGAAAGCGACCCGAAGGCGGGGTGTTTCACAGGCGCAGGGTACGGTAGTGCCCTGCACGCCGATGAAACTCCCGGGAACAGCCCTTGCGGAGTTTGGGGCAGCGCTCCAGATCCCGCTGCCGCAGCACCCAACCGCAGCGAGCGAACTGCCCGAAGGGCAATGAGGCGAGCGGGTTTGGCCGCCCACCTGAGGTCCAAGACCAGCAACGGGAGAAACGTGTGTTTCTCCCGTTGCTCGCTTTGACCGCTGTCGCGGCTGCTTCCCAGACTATCGAACCCGAAGTGCTGCCCTTCACAGGTGCCGCCACCGCGCGAACAGCCCGAAGGGCAATGAGGCGAGCGGGTTTGGCCGCCCACCTGAGGTCCAAGACCAGCAACGGGAGAAACGTGTGTTTCATCCGTTGCTCGCTTTGACCGCTGTCGCGGCTGCTTCCCAGACTATCGAACCCGAAGTGCTGCACTTCACATGTGCCGCCACCGCGCGAACAGCCCGAAGGGCAATGAGGCGAGCGGGGCTAACCGGCCGCCCGGATGATTCAATCCTCACCGGAGAGGTTGTCAACACTCCCACGGTTCCGCTTGTGCGTATCCACGGATGTTTCCTTGGCGCAACCGTCCACTCCGTCCACAATCAGGATCGACCATCAACCCCGCGATTCCGGCCAACGCCTCCCCCTGCGAAGCGCCGTCCAACATACCGCGCGCCATGCAAAACACCCCCGGCACATAGCCGGAGGTGTTTTGCGCGGAAGGATATCCTCCCGCACAAGGGATACCGTACGAGCCTTACTCGGCCAGGTTCTTGTACTTGGCGTACTTCTCCATGGCGTCGGCTTCGTTCTTCTTGAACAGATCCTGCGCGACATCCGGGAACTGCTTGGCCAGGGAGGCGTAGCGGATCTCGCTGGCGAGGAAATCCTGATAGCCGCCCGCGGGCTCCTTGCTGTCCAGCGTGAGGGGGTTCTTGCCCTCGGCGGCCAGGTCGGGATTGTAGCGGTACAGCGTCCAGTAGCCGCACTCCACGGCCTTCTTGATTTCCGCCTGGGACAGGCCCATGTTGATCCCGTGGTTGATGCAGGGCGAGTAGGCGATGATCAGCGACGGACCGTGGTAGGCCTCGGCCTCGTTCATGGCTTTGATGAGCTGCTGCGGGTTGGCGCTCATGGCGACGCTGGCGACGTACACGTAGCCGTAGCTCATGGCCATCATGCCCAGGTCCTTCTTCTTGGTGCGCTTGCCGGCGGCGGCGAACTTCGCCACGGAGCCGGTCGGCGTCGCCTTGGAGGACTGGCCGCCGGTGTTGGAGTACAGCTCCGTATCCAGCACCAGAATGTTGACGTCCTGGTTTTGCGCAAGCACGTGATCCAGTCCGCCGTAGCCGATGTCGTACGCCCAGCCGTCGCCGCCGATGATCCAGACGCTCTTCTTGGTGAGCAGATCGGCGTCGGCCACCACCAGGCGGGCCAGCGTGCAGGCTTCGCAATCGCAGCCTTCGATGATGCCCTCCTCGCAGGCGGCCAGCAGCTGTTTGCCGGCTTCCTTGGAGATCTTGGCATCCTGGATGCCTTCCAGCCACGCCTTGCCGGCTTCCTTGATCTCGGGCACGGTGTAGTCCACGGCGATCAGGGCCTTCACGGTATCGGCGAGCTTGGCGCGGCGCTGGTTGTAGGCGAGGTTCATGCCGAAGCCGAACTCCGCGTTGTCCTCAAAGAGGCTGTTGGCCCAGGCGGGGCCGTGGCCTTCCTCGTTGACGGTATAGGGGCAGGTGGGCGCGCTGCCGCCGTAGATGGAGGAGCAGCCCGTGGCGTTGGCGACGATCATGCGATCGCCAAACAGCTGGGTGGCCAGCTTCACGTACGGGGTCTCGCCGCAGCCCGCGCAGGCGCCGGAGAACTCAAACAGGGGCCTGAGGGCCTGGCTGGTCTTGATGGACGTGATGGCCTCCGGCCGCACCTGGGGCACGGTCATGGCGAACTCCCAGTTGGTTTCCTGCTCGGACTGGGTTTCCAGCGGCTTCATGAACAGGGCCTTGCCCTTGGCGGGGCACACGTCCTCGCAGTTGCCGCAGCCGGTGCAATCCAGCGGGCTCACCTGAATGCGGAACTGCAGGCCGGCGAATTCCTTGCCGGTGGCGTTCTTGGTGGCGAAGGCCGCGGGCGCGCGCTTCATGTCCTCATCGGTCACATACGTGGAGCGGATGGCGGCGTGCGGGCAAACCAGCGAGCAGGTGCCGCACTGGATGCACTTGTCGATCTGCCACTCGGGCACGGTCACGGCGATGCCGCGCTTTTCGAACTTGGTGGTGCCGGTGGGCACGAAGCCGTCGGGGCTGAACGCGCTCACGGGCAGTTTGTCGCCTTCCTGCGCCAGGATGGGATCGATCACGCCTTCGAAGTACTCGTTGGCCTTCACCTTGACGGGCACGGCGCCGGTGGTGGCGGTGGCCCATTCGGCGGGCACGGGGATTTCCTTCAGGCCGCCGATGGCCACGTCGATGGCCTCGTAGTTCTTCTGGACGATCGCGTCGCCCTTCTTGCCGTAGGTCTTCTTGGCGTACGCCTTCATGTACTCGTCGGCTTTCTCGTAGGGGATGACCTGCGCGAGCTTGAAGAACGCGGCCTGCATGATGGTGTTGATGCGGTTGCCCATGCCCACCTTCAGCGCCAGATCGATGCCGTCGATGGTATAGAAGCGGATGTGCTTCTTGGCGAGCATGCGCTTCATGCCGGCGGGCAGGTGGCTGTCCATCTCCTCGGCCGTCCAGGGGCTGTTGAGCAGGAACACGCCGCCGTCCTTGAGGCTGGAAACCATATCGTACTTGGTAACGTAGCTGGGGTTGTGGCAGGCCACAAAGTCCGCCGAGTCGATCAGGTAGGTGCTCAGGATCGGCTTTTTGCCGAAGCGCAGGTGCGAAACCGTCAGGCCGCCGGACTTCTTGGAGTCGTAGGCGAAATAGCCCTGCGCGTACAGGTCGGTGTGATCGCCGATGATCTTGATGGAGTTTTTGTTGGCGCCCACGGTGCCGTCGGAGCCCAGGCCGTAGAACTTGCAGCAGATGGTGCCTTCCGGCGCGGAGATGATCTGCTCGCCCAGCTTCAGGCTCAGGTGGGTTACGTCGTCCTCGATGCCCACGGTGAAGTGGTTCTTCATCTCGCCGTCGAGGTTGTCGTACACGGCCTTGACCATGGTGGGGGTGAATTCCTTGCTGCCCAGGCCGTAGCGGCCGCCGACGACCTTGAGGTCCGAACGGCCGTTTTCAAACAGCGCGGCGGCCACGTCGGTGTAGAGCGGCTCGCCCAGCGCGCCGGGCTCCTTGGTGCGGTCCAGCACCGCCAGCTTCTTGCACGTGGCGGGGATCGCCGCGAGGAAACGCTGGCTGCAGAACGGACGGTACAGGCGAACCTTGATCAGGCCCAGCTTGGCGCCCCTGGCGTTTAGGTAATTGACGGTTTCTTCGACGGTATCGCAGCCGCTGCCCATGGCGACGATCACCTTATCGGCATCGGGAGCGCCCACATAGTTGAAGGGCTTGTAGTCGCGGCCGACCAGCTTGCTGACCTTGGCCATCACGTCTTCCACGATCGCGGGGGTCGCGTCGTAGAACTTGTTGGCGGCCTCGCGGTTTTGGAAGTACACGTCCGGGTTCTGGGCGGTGCCGGCCTGGTGGGGATGGTCGGGATTGAGCGCGCGCTGGCGGAAGGCCTTCACCTTATCCCAGGGCATGAGGGGCGCGATGTCTTTATAATCGATCGCGTCGATCTTCTGCACTTCGTGGCTGGTCCGGAAACCGTCGAAGAAATGCAGGAAGGGCACGCTGGTTTCCAGCGTGGCCAGGTGCGCGATCAGGGCCATATCCATGGCTTCCTGCACGCTGTTGCTGCTTAACATCGCAAAGCCCGTCTGACGGCAGGCCATCACGTCGGCGTGATCGCCGAAAATGCTCAGCGCGTGGGCGGCCAGCGCGCGGGCGCTGACGTGGAACACGCAAGGGAGCGTCTCGCCGCTGATCTTGTACATGTTGGGGATCATCAGCAGCAGACCCTGGCTGGCGGTGAAGGTGGTGGTCAGCGCGCCGGCGGCAAGGCTGCCGTGCACGGCGCCCGCCGCGCCGGCCTCGCTTTGCATCTCTTGCACATGTACCGTCTGGCCGAAGAGGTTCTTCAGGCCTTTCGCCGCCCACTCATCCCCGACCTCCGCCATCGGAGAGGAAGGGGTGATGGGGTAAATGGCCGCCACATCGCTGAACGCGTACGCGACGTGGCCTACGGCCGTATTGCCGTCAACGGTCATTTTGGTCGACATCTGGTTTTTTCCTCCTTTAGCATGATGTATGATTGAAAGCCGCCTGCCCTTGGCCGCATCGCGGCCTCCCCGCCATCGGCGGACGTCCTCGCGCACGCCAAGACGGCGGCATGCGGCCGAAACAGACGGAGGTTTCCAACAACCATACATTATAGGAACTTGACACGGAAAAGTCAAGCCGCGCGGGCGGTGGACGGTTTGTGGGAATGCAGGCGCGCGCGGGCCGGAAACCGTTTCCACACCACAACCGGAAGCGCCCGCGGGCCGCACGGACGCCCCGCAGTACCGCAAAAAAACACGGCATTTGTTACGCTTTGGCTGATGAAAGGGAAAGGGAGCGGCGGTTTGATACGGCCTTTAGCATGAGCGCCACCTTCTCACGGCGGTTGTCTCCAGCGCCTTTGCGCGAAAGCCCGGCATAACCCCGCCACGCTTTCGCTTCCGCTCCAAGCCACGGAAGAAAACCGCCCGTGGGCTTTGGCGCATTCAGTTTTGCGAACCGTACTGCGTTCAGACCGGTTCGGCAGGGGCGGCAAAAAGGCCGTCGCGCGCTTGGCACGACGGCCGGGTGGCCGGACGGGTGCTAGACGGGGATCGGGACGCCGGTCGCCCGATGGGCCCGGTTGCCCCGGCTATCGGTTGCCGGGGCGGAACCGGTCGCTCAGCCATGTCTGAATCCGATACCCAAGCTGATGGCTGCGTTTGATGGCGATCGCGGCCTGCAGCGCCCCGCCGCGGTACTGGTTGTTGTCCGGCTCGCGCCGCACGGCCTCCCGGTAGCTCTGGTGGGCGGTGGCAAACTGCCGCATCCCCATGAGGATGTTGCCTTGCAGGTAGTACCAGTCCGCGTCCTTGGTGTCGGCGCGGTTGAGCTGCCGCAGGGCGCTTTCCAGGTTGCCCTGCTCCACCAGCCGGGCCGCGAAATGCTTGGCTTCCTCCTGGGAGATCAGGTTAAAGCCCACGCGGCGCTGGGAGCAGTGCTTCAGCGCTTCCTCATAGGCGAGGTTGAGCTCGATGAGCTGTTCCTGCGCGGCTTTCTGCTGCTCGGGGTCCTGATACTGGTCGGGGTGGCAGGCCTTCACCCGCTGGCGGTAAGCCGCCCGCACCTGATGCGCCTCCGCGCTCGGGCTCAGGCCGAGCACGTCAAACGGCTTCTTGTCGTACACTCGGCTCACCCCCTTGATCGGGTGCGCCGGCCCGGACGCCGACGCGGCGTGCGAAATCCGCGCGTTGCGTCCGCGGCCGCGCTAGAGCGTTTCACGGCGGATATCGGCGCCCAGCGAGCAGAGCTTGTCCTCAATGCGCTCGTAGCCGCGGTCGATATAGCCGGTTTCATAGATTTCCGTGATGCCCTTGGCCATCAGGCCCGCCACCACCAGCGCCGCGCCGGCGCGCAGATCGGTCACGGTCACGGGGGCGCCGTACATCTCGTGCACGCCTTCGATGAGCACCGTCCGGTCCACCAGCTTGATGCGCGCGCCCATGCGTCTGAGCTCGTCCAGATGCTTGAACCGCTGTTCAAAGATCGTTTCGCACACGGTGGAGGTGCCGTTGGCCATGCATAAAAGGGCCGTCATGGGCTGCTGCAGATCGGTGGGGAAGCCGGGGTACACCTGCGTTTTGATGTTGACGGCGCGCTGTTCGTACTGGGGCCGCACGCGGATGCTGTCGTCGCTCTGGGTGACGCGCACGCCCATTTCCAGCAGCTTGGCCGTCAGGGACTCCATGTGCGTGGGGATGCAGCCGTGGATGGTCACGTCCCCGCGGGTGGCGGCGGCGGCGATCATCAGCGTGCCGGTTTCGATCTGGTCGGGGATCACCGTGTAAGTGGTGCCGTGCAGGCTGGGCCGCCCCGTGATGCGGATGATGTCCGTGCCGGCGCCCTTGATGCGCGCGCCCATGGAGTTTAGGAAGTTCGCCAGATCGACGATGTGGGGCTCCTTGGCGGCGTTGTAGATCACCGTGGTGCCCTGCGCCCGCGCGGCGGCCAGCATCACGTTGACGGTCGCGCCGACGGTCACCATATCAAAAAAGACATCCGCGCCCGTAAGCCGGTCGGCCCTGGCGCACACCAGCCCGCCCCGATCCTCGATGGTCGCGCCCAGCGCCACAAAGCCCTTGAGGTGCTGGTCGATCGGGCGGCTGCCGATTTCGCACCCGCCGGGATAGGCGACTTCCGCGCGGCCCCCGCGCCCCAGCAGCGCACCCAGCAGATAGTAGCTGGCGCGCAGGCGTTTGGTGAAGTCGAAGGGAACGTTGCAATCGCGGAGGGTCGCGGGATACACCCGCAGGTACTGGTCGGGCACGTATTCGGTTTTGACGCCCAAATGATTTAAAATCTCAATGAGCGCGTGTACATCCTCAATATCGGGCAGGTTTTCAATCGTGCTGGGCTCGTCGCTCAGCAGCGTGGCCGGGATCACGGCGACCGCAGTGTTTTTCCCCCCGCTGACCGTGATTTCGCCCATCAGGGGTTTTCCGCCCATGATGAGCATCTTGTCCTTGCCAAGCATAATCCGACAACCACCACCTAGAGCGCGTATCAGTTTCGATACGAAACCAGACTCCATTATACACATTCCCGCCCCTGTTGACAAGCGGCGCGTGAGCGGCCGCTCGCAAAGCCTTTCCGTGCGGGCGTTCAGGCCGGGTTCGCCGGCCGGTTTTGCCGCAGGGTTCACCTGCCGCGCCGCCCCGGCCGGGCAAAAAAACCGCCGCGCCTTCCGGCGGCCGCGGGGCGAAGCCCGGGGCCGCAGCAAGAACGCGGCGATTCAGACTGCAGAGGAGCGCGGGAACCTCAGATGGGGCGCTCCTTGCCGATAAAGCAACTGGCGACCGTGCCCGGCCCGCAGTGCGCGCCGATGACCGGCCCAACAAAGTACTGCGTTACGCCGCCCAGGTTGGGTACGCGCTCGCGGATCAGCGCTTCCAGCCGGTCGGCGTCCTCCTTGGCGTCCGCGTGGAGGATGATCAGCTCCTGCGTTTCGGGGTTCTCGATGAACTCGGCGGTCTTGTCCGCCAGAAAGCGCAGCGCCGCCTTGCGGCCGCGAATCTTGTCTACGGAGGTCATGCCGCCTTCTTTGTTGAGGATGATGACGGGCTTCAGATCCAGCATGGTGCCCATGGTGGCCGCGATGCTGCTGATGCGGCCGCCGCGCTTAAGGTACTTGAGATCGTCCACCGTAAGCCAGGCGTGCGTGTGCAGCTTGGTCGCTTCCACCCACGCGGCGATCTCATCCATGCTCTTGCCCGCTTCGTACATCTGGTAGGCTTTGTGCAAAAGAAGCGTCATCGGCGCGGAGATGGACAGCGTATCCACCACCAGAATGCGGCGCTCGGGGAACTTTTCCTTGAGCTCCTCCTGCGCGGCGTAGATGTTGTTGATGGTGGAGGACAGTTTGCTGGAAAACGCGATGAACAGGATGTCCCGGCCTTCCGCCAGGATGGGCTCGAAGTACTCCAGATACGCGGCCGTGGGCAGCAGCGACGTAACCGGGACGACGCCGTTGCGCATGTTGTCGAAGTATTCCGCCTGCTTGCCCGCGCGGCCGAGGTCGTCGAAGTACTCCTTGCCGTCGATCATGTAGGGCATGTACACCATTTGAAGATCATACCGGTCGACAAACTCATAGGGGAGATCGGAATCCGAATCGGTCATGAAGACATAGGAATTCATACAATCCTCCTTTGAATGATGGCAATGAATGCGGTTGGATGACGGACAGATCATAACGCACTCATTGTACCCTGTTTGGGACGTTTTGGCAAGCCGCAGGGAGGATTGGATTTCCGCACACAGGGGGGATCGGGTTTACCGGACCTGTCAGGAGGCAAGGCTGCGTGTGGACTGCCGGCGGCGGCGGAGCAGCACCACCGCGACCATCATCACAACGGTAACCACATAGGGCGCCATGCTGGTCAGGTCGCTGGGGATGTATTTTTGCAGCCGCAGGCCCAGCGCGTCGATGAAGCCGAACAGCAACGCCGCCAGAAACACGCGGGGCGGGTTGCTGCCGCCGAAGATGACGCACGCGACGGCCACAAACCCGCGCGAGGCGCTCATGTTTTCAGAAAACATGGTGAGGTAGCCAAGGCTCAGGTGCGCGCCCGACAGCGTCGCCAGCACCCCGCAGAGCACCGAAGCCAGCCGCTTCATGCGCTCCGGGCTTTTTCCGCTGGCGCGCAGGGCTTCCGGCGCCTCGCCCGAGGCCCGCAGGTGGAAGCCCAGCGGCGTTTTGTAGAGGAACACCCAACTGCCCGCCACCATCAGCCAGCTCACGTACACCAGCAGGGTGTTGCCGTTGAGCACCGGCCCCAGCACCGGGATGCGCTCCAGCCAGGGCCAGTCCAGCGTTGGCAGCGGGACGATGCCCGGGCCGCTGAACGAGCCCTTGACGCCAAACAGCGTGCGCAGCAGGAACACCGTCAGCCCGCCCGCCAGAATGTTGAGCGCCACGCCGATGATGAACTCGTCGCTTTTGAACTTGATGGAGAACACATAGTAGAACAGCCCCAGCAGCACCCCCAGCGCGAACGCGAACGCGAGGCCCATCAGCCAGCTGCCGAACAGATAACTGCCCAGCACCGCGAAAAACGCGCCCATGAGCATCATGCCGTCCACGCCGATGTTCATGATGCCCACCTGATCGGTCATCAGGCAGCCCAGCGCGCACAGCACCACCGGGGTTGCGGTGCGCAGCGTGTTTTGCAACAGCAGGAGGTTAAATACATCGCTCACGCCGAGGCCTCCTTTTCCGCGCGGCGGGCCGCCCGCCGCACCCGGCGCTCGGCGGCGCTCCTGCGCGCCATTTCGCTGATGCCGCCCTCCGCCGCCATGAAAAAGATGATCACCGACTGCACAATCAGGATCACCTCGCTGCTGATGCCGGCGGAAAGCTCCATCGCCGACCCGCCGATGTTGAGGATGGCGAAGAAAAAGCTCATCAGGATGACGCCAACGGGCTGGTAGCGCATGATCATGGCCACGAGCATGCCGTCGAAGTAAAACTCGCTGCTCAGCGTGGTCAGGAACCGGTGATGAAGGCCAAACACTTCCAAAGGCCCCACCACCCCGCAGACCATGCCGGAGAGCACCATGCCCCACAGGGCGAGGCGATCGGCGCGGATGCCGCCGTAGCGGGCAAAGCGCGGGTTGGTGCCGGTGATCTTCATCTCAAAGCCCGCGGTGGAGCGGGTCATCAGGTACCAAATGAACAGGGTGATCCCCGCCGCGTAAAACACCCCGGTGGTCAGGCTGCTTAGCCGGATCAGCGGGGGAAACCACGCGGCCGCGGCGATGGAATCCGTGCCGCTGGGGATGCCGCGCTCGGCGGTTTTCAGCGGACCGTTGGCCAGATAGCTGCAAAAATAGATGGCTGCGGAGTTGAGCAGGATGGTGGTGACCACCTCGTTGACCCTGAGCTTCACCTTGAGGATGCCCGGCAGCCACGCATAGGCGCCGCCCGCCGCCATGGCCGCCAGCAGCGCGCACACGACGATCAGCCACGCCGGGGAGTCCGCCATGCGCGCGCCGACGACCGCCGCCGCAAGCCCGCCCAGGTAGAGCTGCCCCTCGCCGCCGACGTTAAAGATGCCGGCTTTAGCCGCCACGCTCATGGCAAGGCCGGTCAGGCACAGGGTAACGGTTTTGGCCAGCGTGTTGCCCAAGGCCCGCGGCTTGCCCAGCGCCCCCTTGAACAGCGCGGCGTAGCAGGCGACGGGATCGTACCCGCACAGGAGCATGATGCCCGCCCCCACCAGAAACGCCAGCGACACCGCGATCAGCAGGCTCAGCAGGTACTGCGCGGTCAGCTTCTGTTTGGGTTTGAGGGTGACAAGCGCGCGCACGCTTTGCACAAAGCCCGTGTTCATGCCTTCCGCGCCTCCTTTTGCCGCCCGCCGGTCATGTAGTAGCCGATCTCCTGCTTGTCGATCGATCCGGCCTCGAACCGTCCGGTAATCTGCCCTTCGTAGAGCGTCACCAGCCGGTCGGAAAGGCGGAACAGCTCGTCCAGATCGGCGCTGACCAGCAGAATGGCGCAGCCGGCGTTGCGCTTCTCCAGTATCTTTTCATGGATGAACTCGATGGCGCCGATATCCACGCCGCGCGTGGGCTGGCTGATGACCAGCACGGGCGAATCGAAGCTGAACTCCCGGGCGAGGATGGTCTTTTGCATGTTGCCGCCGCTGAGCGAGGCGGCGGGCAGCTCCAGCCCGCCGGAGCGGATGTCGAACTCTTCTGCCAGCTTTGCCGCGTAGCGGCGGGCGTTGCGCCTGCGGTAATGGATGCCCAGCAGGCTGAACGCGGGCTGGCGCTGCTTGCCCACCAGCAGGTTTTCCGTCACGGT
Organism: Clostridiales bacterium; assembly: GCA_012517815.1. Taxonomy (GTDB): domain Bacteria; phylum Bacillota; class Clostridia; order Christensenellales; family Aristaeellaceae; genus CAXXOK01. The sequence goes on along the minus strand of JAAYUF010000010.1, from coordinate 1,885 downwards.
CGCCTTGGCGCTCAGCCCCGTGCTCAGCCGGTCCTCGGGAATCCAGCTGACTCCCATGGCGCGGATGGCGCGGGGGGTATGCCGGCTGATGTCCCGGCCGTTGAGGGTTACGGTGCCGCCCGTCTGCGGCCGCATGCCCATGATGCACTCGGTCAGCTCCGTCTGTCCGTTGCCCTCCACGCCGCATACGCCCACGATTTCGCCCGCGTGCACGGTCAAATCCACCCCGCGCACCGCCGGCAGCCCCCGGTCGTCCTTCGCGGCCAGCCCGCGCACCGCGAGCACCACCTGTTCGCCCGGCGCGCCTTCGCGCAGCTCGTCAAAGATCACGTCGCGCCCGACCATCATGGCGGCCAGCACGCGCTCGTCGGTTTCCGCGGTTGGCAGCACGCCCAGGAGCTTTCCGCGGCGCATGACGCCCACGCGGTCGCTCAGCGCCATCACTTCGCCCAGCTTGTGGGTAATCAGGATCACCGTCATGCCCTTTTCCGCCACGATGCGGCGGATCACCTCAAACAGCTCGTCCGTTTCGTGCGGGGTGAGCACGGCGGTCGGCTCGTCCAGGATGAGCACGTCCGCGCCCCGGTGGAGCGCCTTGAGGATCTCCACCCGCTGCTGAAGGCCCACGCTCAGCTCCCCGACCGTATCCGCGGTGTTCACCGGCAGGCCGAAGCGCTCGCCCAGCGCGCGCACGTCGTGATCCGCCCGTTTCTGGTCGTAGAAAAGGCCGCGCCGCTTGGGCTCCATGCCCAGCACGATGTTCTGCGCCACGGTAAAGCTGGGCACCAGCTTAAAATGCTGGTGCACCATGCCCACGCCCATCGCCATCGCGCGCAGGGGATCGTGGCGGGGGCCGATCTTGCGGCCCTTGATCCACAGGCTGCCCAGCGTGGGCTTTTGCAGCCCGTAGAGCACGTTCATCAGCGTGGATTTGCCCGCGCCGTTTTCCCCCACCAGCGCGAAAACCTCGCCCCGGCGGATGTCCAGGCTTACGTCGTCGTTGGCGAGCACGCCCGGAAACTGCACCGTCACATGCTCAAAGCGAACGACCGGTCCTTCCGCGCTCATGCCCCTACCTCATCCCAGCCTTTGCACACATCCACCCAGCCCGCCGCGCCGCTGGCGGTTTCCAGCTCCGCGGGCGTGAGCCGCACGGCGCTGTGATCGTCCCCCGCGGCGGGGTAGACGGTTGCAAACCGCCGGAGCGATTCGTCCAGATAAACCGGCACCCGAGCCCCGAACGGGCACACGCCGCCAACCCGCAGGCCGATGAGCGTTTCTACCTCGTCCGCGGGAAGCATCGCGGCCTTCTGGTGAAACCTGGCCTTATACTTGGGGTTGTCGATCTTCGCGTCGCCCGCGGTCACGATGAGCATCGCGCCCTCGGCCGTCCGAAACGACAGGGTCTTGGCGATCTGCGCCGGTTGGCAACCGACGCAGCCGGCCGCCAGTTCCACGGTGGCGCTGCTGCTTGCAAACCTCATCACGCGGTCGGCCAAACCAAACTCATGCAGGAAGGGCAGCACGGCTTCCACGGACACGGGGCATCCCTCTTTCCATACGCTGTTTGCTGTACATTATACTCAAAAATGGAGGAAAAGCAAACAAGGGGGAGCAGGGGAACCGCCCCTGCTTGCGGGCAGGGGGTTGGGCCCCCTGCACCCCCTTTTGCCCTTGCGGGGGCTTTTCTTTTTTTTCGCCTTTGCGGCGCTGGGCAGGGGGGATGCGCCTGCGGGCGCACCAAAGGGCTTTCCGCTCGCCCTTTGGGAACCTTCGGGGCCCTTGCAGCTGGATTGCTTTCTTTTGCGCCTGTGCGGCGCTGGGCAGGGGGGATGCGCCTGCGGGAGCACCAAAGGGCTTTCCGGTCGCCCTTTGGGAACCTTCG
>JAAYUF010000076.1 GCA_012517815.1 Clostridiales bacterium | reverse complement strand
CGCGGCTTGGGCGCGCGCCCCGTAAAAAACTCGGCCGTTTCCCCCGCGCCCCTTCCAAAAACAGGCGGTCTGGTGTATAATGAGGCGAATCGCTTGGAGGGAGTGAAGCTAGTGGCTACGGAAATGAACGGTACGACCAAATTCTCCCCCGTCGTGGAGGGAAGCAATCGTGCCTGCGACATTCTGGAGCATGTGTACCGGGCGCTTCAGGCCAAGGGATATGACCCCGTAACGCAACTGGTGGGGTACATCATCTCCGGCGACCCGACTTACATCACCAGCTATGGCCAGGCCCGCAGCATGATCTGCCGCCTGGAGCGGGACGAGATCGTGGAAGAACTGGTGCGCATTTACCTGCAGGGGCTGGACGCGTGAGCCGATCCGGGCGCGTGTTGGCCCTGGATGTGGGGGATGTGCGCATCGGCGTGGCGGTCAGCGATCCCACGCGGACCATCGCCCAGCCGGTGGAGGTCTACACCCGCGTAGGCTACGGGCCGGACAGCCGGCACGTGCTCAGGCTGTGCGAGACGTACGAGACGAGGGACGTGCTTTTGGGCCTTCCCCTCAACATGGACGGCACCTGGGGCGGCCAGGCGGATAAAGCCGCCGCGTTTGGCAACGTGCTGGCGGGAACCGGGCTTAACGTGTTCTACTGGGACGAGCGCATGACCACCGTCACGGCGGAACGCGCGCTCATCAGCGGCGGGGTGCGCCGCGAGGATCGCAGGCAGACCGTGGATAAGGTGGCCGCGACGATTATTCTGGAGCAGTGGCTGGCGGCCGGCGCGCCGGAAGCGTAGGTCGCCCGCGCATCAACCGCGCGGCGCGCGGCAAAGGAGATACCGACAATGAAGGATCAGGACCGGCGGGAAGAACTGCCCGGCGAGGACGACCATCTGGTAACCCTGCAGGACGAGAACGGCAACGACGTCGCCTTCGAGCATCTGATGACCATCGAGCACAAGGGCGCCAGCTATATTCTGCTGGAAGCGCAGCAGGATATGGAGGATTGTCTGCAGGGCGAATCCATCATCCTGAAAATCGAGCGGGATGAGAACGGCGACGACCTCTACGCCACCATCGAGGACGAGGACGAGTATCAGGAAGTGTTCCGCCGGTGCATGGCCGCCATCGAAGAGCAGGACGCCGAGGACGGCGAAGACCACGAGTAGGCGCGGCGGCGCGTCCGTCGGCTGAACCGGCGGAACCAGACGGAAATCATAAGGAAGCGCTTCCCGTCGGGAGGCGCTTTTTTCACAGGCTGACGAGCCTCGGCCGGCCGGTCGCTCGGCTCGGGTCGCCCAGAGGGAGGCCGGCTGCCCCGCGGCTGTCCGGCTTCACGGGAAACGCCGCGCCCCCGTCGCGCCGCGCGGCGTCCGTCCGCCCCCGTTCGGCTGGCAGGCGCGGGCCCATGGGCCCTTGCCTGCGTCAGGGCAGGATTTCCACCGCCTCGATCCGGTCGCGGCAGGCGAACAGCGCCGCCATGTCCGCGGGCGACAGCGCCACGCAGCCCTCCGTCCAATCGCGGTCGGTCGGGCCTTCGTGCAGGTAGATTTCCCCGCCCAGCGCCGTGCCCCACGGCGGCCGGCGGCCTTCGCGCAGGGCGCTTTCGACGGCCATCAGCGTCGGCCGGTCGATCATCCCTTCGCAAAACGCCCGACGGGCGTCCGCTTCGTTGGGGTAATCCAGCCCCAGGCTCAGGCCGTACTTGCCCCGCTCCTTGATCAGGCAGATGCGGTAAACCCCCTCGGGCGTGCGTCCGTCCCCGTTCAGGCGTTTCGCGCCCACGGGCTCGCGCCCCAGCGCCACGCGCGCCTCGCGGATCGCGCGCGCCCCGTCCCACAGGGTCAGCCGCCGCGCGGCCTTCTCAATTTGTACGCGCATTCTATCCCCTCCCGCGCAGGATCGGCCAATTATGAACATGCTGCAACATTCTTCGCGCGCGCCCCAAAACCCTTGCGCATCCCCCGCGCCTATGCCATAATGAATCGAAAGCGGCGTCCCTGCCGCCGGGAAACGCCGCGCACGGAGGCTTTCCGCATCCCACGTAAAAACCATAATTTGGAAAGGACGCTTATGATCATGAACAATATCCGCAAAGCGATTGCCCTGCTGCTGAGCCTTTGCCTGCTGGCAGGCGCAACGTTCGCGCTGGCCGAAACGGCCGACGCCAGCCAGACCGCGACCGACGCCGCCACCGGCGACGTCACCCAGGCCGTGGCCACCACCGCCAAGGCGCTGGAGGACGGCGACATCGTCGCCACCGTCAACGGCACGGATATCACCGGCACCGAGGTCAAGGCGCAGTACCAGAGCCTCGTCAACGACTACGGCGAGCCCGACAGCACCACGACGGACCTGTACTACGCCGTGGCGATGGAACAGGCCATTACGATGAAGCTGTTCGCCCTCACCGCCGCCCAAACCGGGCTGGACCAGTTCACCGACGAGGAGCTCGCCTCCGTGTACGCCCAGTCCGACAGCGACTGGCAGGCCGCGCTGGACAGCTATGTGGAGAGCCTCGGCATCACCGATACCTCAACCGAGGAGGAGAAGGCCGCCGCCTATACCGAAGCCGAAACCTACTACGGCGGCATGGGCTACAGCAAGGACCAGCTGCGCGCGAACTATAAGCAGTACGAGACCTACGACCGCGTGCAGCAGATGATCTGCAAGGACATCGCCGTGACCGACGAGCAGGTGCAGGCGCAGTACGAAGCCAACATCGCCGCGGATCAGACGATCTACGCGGACGACGCGGACGCGTATGAAACCCAGCTGACCATGGTGCAGTACGGTTACGCCACCGAAAAGCCCTGGTACCATCCCAACGGGTACCGCTACGTCAAGCATATCCTCATCCCGGTGGACAGCACCCTGCTGACCGCCTACACCGATTTGCAGGCCCAGCTGGAAGAGCAGATGGATGCCGAAGCGGAAGCCGCCGCGGCAACCGCCACCGAAGCCGTCGCCACCGATACGCCCGACCCCTCCTCCACGCCCGAGCCCACCCAGACCCCGGTGACGCAGGCGGACGTGGACAACGCGAAGGCCGACATCCTCACCTCCGTGCAGGAAAAGACCGCCGAAATCTACGATAAGATCGCCACCGGCGAGGATTTCGACGCGCTGATCACGCAATACGGCGTCAACGCCGACGGCACCGCGAGCGACCCCGGCATGACCAGCGGCAGCTACCCCAAGGGGTATGAGGTTTCCCTCGCCTCCAAGGGCTATGTGCCCGAGTTTGTGGAAGCCGCCTTCTCGGTGGACGCGGTCGGCGACGTGAGCGCGCCCTACATCAGCTCCTACGGCGTGCACATCGTCAAGTACATGGAGGACGTGCCCGCCGGCCCCGTGGAACTGACCGACACCCTGAAGGAAACCATTCGCGCCAGCCTGCAGACCGAGCAGGAGAACACCGCGATGAACGCCTGGCGCGACGCCGCGACCGTCGTGTATACGGGCCTGCTTAAGACCATCGACGAGGTGCAGTCCGCCGAAGACACCGCGGACGAGCAGGATGCCGCCGCAACCGAAGCGCCTGCCGCAACCGAAGCGCCTGCCGCGACCGAGACGGTTACTCCGTAAGGAGCCGCCCATACCGGTATCGTGGCTCCGCGGCCCGGGGCAAACCCTCGCCGCGTCTGGCAAACCCCCGCTCCAAGGAATTCCGTCAACCGGCCGGCCCGTCCGGGACAAGGGAAGCGTCGCTTCCCGCTCGTCCCGGCGCGCCGGCCGGTTTTTCGCGTCGGCTCCGTAAAAAGCGTTGTGCGGCTTTTCGCCTTCCGGTCCGGTAGGCGGATTCTGCCGCGCACGCGCCGGCGCTCTCGGCCAGCCGGGCATGCCTGCGCGTAAGCCGCCCGCGTGCTTCGCTGCGCAACGGTGCTGTCGATCGGCCCGCCGAGGGTGGCCGATAGCTCCCCAATCGGGGTTCGGCCTTGCTGCTTCCCGGCAGGAAGCCGTCGGCCCGCCGCGCCGCGGCCAGCGGATGAAAAGCCGCGCCCCTGTGGGAACGCGGCCTCGGCGTGCCGGTATTCATCGGAATGATCATCCCCGCGCGCGCCCCGCGCGCTGTTCGTCCACGACCGTTTGTCCCTTTTTGAACGGGACGCCGGCGTGCTTTCCAACACCGCAAGGGTTGTGCCCGGGGTTTTGCCGGCGAGCGGAACGCGGCCGCGCCCCGCTCCCGTGCAACTCCCCGTTTCCGGATTGCTTTCAGGTTTGCGCAAGCAGCCGCAGGCCGCCCGCTTCCCTCCGACATCCTGAACCCGGTTGTGCCGGGCGGGGGTTTTCCCACAGACAAGGCCGCGCCCTACGGGCGGCGCGGCCCCAGGCTGCTAAATAGCCCTGCAATCCGTGCCGCTCGCCCCCTCGCCCTTCGGGCGGTTCGCTCGCTTTGGCCAAATGCTCCGCCCCAAAGCCCGCAAGGGTTTCACCCTGGACCCGCTTTTATTGCGGCGGGGTTTTTCCACAGACAAGGCCGCGCCCCACGGGGGGCGCGGCCTTCAGACCGTCAAAGAACCCGTGTTTCAAAACAGAAACGCGGGTTCTTAACATTGAAAACGAAGTCAAAAGCAGTGAAAGCTCTTTGCAAGCACAAGAAGCAGCGTAAAAGCGAGGGATTCCCTCTCCACATTGCCAGCTT
>JAAYUF010000075.1 GCA_012517815.1 Clostridiales bacterium | reverse complement strand
TTGCTGGTCATCTCCATATCCACGCCGCCCAGCGCATCGATGATGCTGGCCAGACCGTGGATGTTGACCACCACGTAGCGCTGGATGTTCATCTGGAAGTTCCGGTTGACGGTTTTCATCGCCAGCAGCGCGCCGTCGTTGAGGTTGCCGTTTTTGCTGCCGTATTTGAACGCGCAGTTGATGCGGCGCTTGTCCTTATATCCGGGGACGACCACGGCCGTATCGCGCGTGATGCTGGTGAGCTTCACGGAGCCGTCGTCGGTGTTGATCGAGCAGATGATCACGGCGTCGCTCAGGCCGCTTTTCAGGTCGACGCTGCGGTTGTCCACGCCCAGCAGCAGAATGTTGATCACGTTGCCGGGGAGCGCGTCGTTGATTTCGAGGTTGTCCAGATCCTCGGGGTCCAGCTGGACGTTGTCGGCGGTGGCGTCCTCCAGTTCGGCAACCAGCGCGCTGTCGTCGACGGTATCGCCGGCGGCGCTTTCCTCGCTTGCCCATTCGATCCACTGCTGCTTTTCCGCGTCGCTCAGGTCGGGGTTGTCGGTGATGCCCTCCTCAACGGTTTCGTCGGTGGTCATATCCAGCGAGCTGGATGCGAGGGTTTCCACGGGAATCGCCAGCGTTAAAACGACCAGAAGCAGGACGGACAGCAGGCGGATCGGCATACGGTTCATGGATGGGTTTCCTCCTTAGCGATTCTTGATCAACAGCCGGCGGTCCCGGCAAACGCGCCGCGCACGCCGCTACCGGCCGTTGTGAAACGGCGGGTGCGGGCCGGACGGAGCGGATGGAAACGGCGGTATTTCCCGGATGAAGTATAGGCTACCATCGGCCGGCTGTCAAGCGGTTGGAAGGCGTTGTGATCGTTGTGACAGGCACGTTGACCCGCATGCGCAGCGCCTGCCCGGGGCGGCCCGTAAACCAAAGCCCGTCCGCAGGCGGACCCGCGAACGGGCACAAACGCGCGGCGGGGCCGCACGCCGTCGCGTTAGGCTTGCCCGCCGGCGTCCCCGCCGCCGGAGCCGTCTTCGCCGTTTATGTCGCGCAGGGATGCCGGAGCATCCGCCAGCCCGCCCGCCTTGCGGAGCAGCGGCACGCGGGATAGCGTGAGCAGCATGGGCACGCCCAGCGCGTACACGACCACGGCTTCCCCAAGCCCAACGCTGGCGACGGTGGGCAGCAGGAGCAGATTCCCAAGCGTCAGGGTGAGCACCAGGCCCACGACCACGGCGTTGCACACGACCGGGGCGGTGGCCGCCAGCCAGACATTCTTGCGCCAGTGCCGGGTCAGCAGGGCTGCCAGCAGCGTGGCGAGGGTACCGAACACCACATCCCAGGGGGTCGCGCTGCCCAGAAGGTTCGCCAGCAGGCAACCCAGCGCGAGGCCGGGGATCGACTGGGGCAGCAGCGCGGGGAGCATGGTGAGCGCCTCGGCGATCCGGAACTGCACCGCGCCGTAGCTGATGGGCGCGAACAGGAGCGTGAGCGCGGCGTACAGTGCCGCGACCACCGCGGCGATGGCGGTGTTGCGAACCGAAAATGAAGGTTTTGTCATGGTTCAATCCTCCAAACATGCGCCCCTTTCGGGACGGCGGATAGGCTTCCGGCGGCCGCTGCGTGCGCGCCGGCCGGGGCGCCGAAACCGCGCGACGTTCCCTCGACGGTCAAAACGCCTTGCGGAAAGGGCTTTTTCAGAGCGGATACCGTTTGGGCAGGTCGGTTTCGTGGGATGTCCCTTGGAGGGCAAGGCTTGCAGCGAGGCCGTTGCAACGGAGCGATTCACTTCGAAGCCATTGCATGGGAAAGGTTTACAGCGTAAGGGTTTCAACGGCGTGGCATGCAACAATACCGTATTCAGCGGAGCGGTTCACGGCGAAACGACTTCAACGGAGCGGTAAACGTCGATGGCGATACAGCGGTCCTGTTTGCGGCGATACCGTTTCGGCAGCCGCGCCGACCGGCGCACGCGGCGGCTTCCCTGCGCGCCGCGTTTCGGGAGACCGGCGCGCCGCCTCATGAAGCCTATGCCGCCGGAGCCTGCCGGGAGGGTTCGGCCCCCGATTGATGACGCTGTGCTTTTGCGGCCGCTCGGGGCGGCGAGCCGCTACTCCGCGGCGAGCCGCTACTCCGCGGCGAGCCGCTACTCCGCGGCGAGCCGCTACTCCGCGGCGAGCCGCTACTCCGCGGCGAGCCGCTACTCC
>JAAYUF010000074.1 GCA_012517815.1 Clostridiales bacterium | reverse complement strand
CGGCAACCCCGACGGCAACCCCGACGGCAACCCCGACGGCAACCCCGGCGGCAACCCCGGCGGCAACCCCGGCGGCAACCCCGGCGGCAACCCCGGCGGCAACCCCGGCGGCAACCCCGGCGGCAACCCCGGCGGCAACCCCGGCGGCGACCCCGGCGACAACCCCGGCGACAACCCCGGCGGCAACGCCCACCGCGACAGCCGCTCCCACGGCCGCCGCAACCGCGGCGTCCAAGGAGACCGCGACGCCGGCCGCCAACGCTACCGCAACCCCCACCGCCACGGCCACCGCCGCGAACAGCGGCGCGCTGCCCGCCGCCCTGGCGGAGGACGCGTCCAACGTGCCCACCGAAACGCCGACCGCGGAACCCACCGCCACCCCGGAACCGAACGTGTCGGTGGAACGCTCCATCACCCTATGGTTTGGCAACGCGGATGCCGACGGCAACGTGTACATGACCCACAGCAAGACCAGCCGCGTGTTCCTGGTCAGCGCCGATACCCTGGCCGCGCTGCTCAAGCTCACGCCGGACGATCTGCGCGCGTCCCGGCCCCTGCAGCTGAGCGCGGGCGAGCTGACCGGCCTGACCGCCACCATGAAAGGCGTCACCAAGACCGTCACCTCCTCCACGCAGGTGGTCACCGCGGAAAACGGCGACCAGACCACGCAGGTGGTCTATCAGGTGGACGGGCAGGAGATGAAGAGCACGCTGTTTAACCTGTTTGTGAACTACCTCAAAGACATTCAGGCGGAAACGTACACCGACAAGCCCGTCGCCACGGACGCGGAGCCGGTGCTGAGCGTCACCTTCACCCAGAACCGGCCGGGCTTTGAGACGGTCACCGCGGCCTACTACCCCTACGACGAAAACTTCGATCAGGCGGTGGTCAACGGCGACGCGACCATGCTGGTAAATAAACGCGATGTCGCCAACATGCAATCCTACTTTGACGGAATGGTGGGCACCGCGCCCACAGCCACGCCGCAACCCTAGGCGACCCCGGCCGCCTCGTAAGCGGGCGGTGGCCGCCGGGTTTTGCCTGCGCCCAAGCCTCGCAGCCCCGGCGGCTGTCACGTTTGCCGCCTGTCGCCACGGCGTATCCCTGCGCTGCCGGACAGGCGGCCCCGCTTCCCGTCCTCCCCACGGCGTATCCCTGCGCTGCCGGACAGGCGGCGGCCCCGCTTCCCGTCCTCCCCACGGCGTATCCCTGCGCTGCCGGGCAGGCGGCGGCCCCGCTTCCCGTCCTCCCCACGGCGTAACCCTGCGCTGCCGGGCAGGCGGCGGCCCCGCCTCCCGTCCGCCGTATCAGCGCGGCCGCCAGGTTCCCATTGGTGGCAACGCGCAAGCGGTTCAGGCGACGGGCAGGCCGGCCCCCTCTCAAGGCAAGCGGCCGAAGAAAAGCCGCGCGCTCCTCTCGCGGCAGCATCCCTGTCGGGTCTTCCGGCTGCTCCTTGCGGCCCTGCGCCAAGCGCGCCGCGCCCGCCTGACCCGCCGGTACGGCTGTCGGGCTTCCAAGGCGCGGCCGGTCAGCAGTCGGTGGCGATCGGTGGCAGTCGCCCGGCAACCGCGCGGGCCTGGCCGACGTCACGGCATCCCAACCCACGGCCCCTGATCGGCCTGCCCTGTCCCGGGTCGGCCGTGGGAGGATGAACCCGGCGTTGACGGCCGCGCGAGATAGAAACGGGATAATTATACACGCAGTTCGATAGTTATACATTGCCCCTCAGATCCGACTTTATAATTTGGTTACATATGTATCTGTATGAAAACCGACCAATGGAAAAAAGTTTCGGGTTGACGGTTACATTTGGCGTTCCGGGAATTCGCGCAGTAACCGCGAACCGTTGTGGGTGAATGGCTAGAAACCCTTTTCGTTTCGGAAACGTATGATATTGGACTATCGGAATGGTCCAGATATTCACCGAATCAGCGTATTGATTTTTCCGAATGTTTTTGGTATCCTAATTTTGATTATAGTTACGTAATCATGTATGAGGAGGTGCATATCATGCTTGTCGAAATCGTCGTGATATGCATCCTCGCCAAACTGAAACATCTGAAACTCTCCCTCCTGTTTCGGACCTGGACGTTCTACCCCATCCTGCTGGCCCAACTCGCGCTCGCCGTTTTTCAGGCGAGCATCTTCCTGCGGGTCTATCTGTTTCTCCCGGCGGTGCCCTACACGGAGATGGCGGTCATCCTGTCGTTCCTGTTCGCCGTGGTGACGTTTCGCCTGTACGGGCCGGCGATGGTGGGTTCCGCCTGCGTAGTGGCGGGCACACTGCTCAACAAGGCAGTCATCGCCCAAAACGCGGGCAAAATGCCGGTGTTCCCGACGCTTTCCTACCTGACGGGCTACGTGACCCCCGATATGCTCAGCTCCGTGGACAGCATCCATTCCATGGGCGACGCCGGCACGCGGCTGCCCTTTCTGGCGGACTACATCGACTACGGCTACAGCATCCTAAGCCCCGGCGATCTGTTGATCCACCTGTTCGCCTGCATTCTGTTTTTCGAACTCATTCGGGCGGTCAACCGTCGGTACGGAACCGGAGATACACAAAGAAAACTGGAGGAAACTGCGCAATGAGCGGAATATCGGTGGATGTCAGCGTATTGCTGATAAAAGGTATCCCGGAAGGCTTACTGGTTGCTTGGGCGATCCATTTATTTACCAACACGCCTCTGCAGTTCAAGAAGTACGCTCTGCTGAGCCTCTTCTACATTGTAACTACGTATCTCATTCGCTTCCTGCCGATTACACTGGGCATCAACACGGTGCTTTCGCTGTTTGTGCTCACCTTCGCGTTTCAAGTGGTATATAAGGCTGGCTTGAATCAAGTGATTCGCGCGGTGATCTCCTCGGTGGTTGTTCTCATCCTGATCGCCGTTTCGGAAGTGCTAAACGTCGTTCTACTGACAGTGATCTTCGGCCGCAGTCAGGCCGAGGCCCTTTTCACTTCGACCGACGGTCTGACACGAGCGGTTTATTCTTCACCTTCCACCATATTCATGGCGATGTTCTTGGTGCTTATTTACTTCATTCTACGCTATATCCGCATGAAGAGGAATCTGGGACATGGAAAAGATTATACGCAGGCAAGCTAGTAAAATTGCGCGATCATTAGGGTTAGACGCGGAAAGGGAAGCTGTTGTCGCCTATGGCCTGATCGCGATTGTCCAGATAACGATCACAATCCTGCTGGCGTTACTCTTCGGTTTCATCATCGGCGCGCCGGTTGAGGCGATGATTGTCTGCTTTTCTGTCAGTATTCTTCGTAAATACAGCGGTGGTGCGCACGCGCACGACGCGGAGTTTTGTACGGTAGTCAGCGTTGTGTACTGCACGATAGCCGCTCTCGTCTCCAGATTATTGGCGGTAAATCACCAAGCCGTTCTGATGCTCATCGCCATCGCCGTTGTATACGCCGCGGTATACTGGATCATCTACCGCTATTGCCCGGTGGATTCTCCCAACAAACCCATTAAAACGGAAAAAAAGATAAAGAGGATGCGCAGGGGGAGTGCCATCATCGTGACGGTATATGTAGCCCTGCAACTCCTTTTTTATCATTTTGGGGGCGTTTCCGCAGCGTTTCGATCCTACGGGATCAGTCTTCTGCTGGGCGTGTCCTGGCAGGCCCTCACCCTCACACCCATAGGTGCCATTCTGCTGAATAAGCTGAATGATCTGCCTAAGTACTTCAGAAAGGAGGATCCTCGATGAAAAAGTTGTACGGTCTGGTTGCCGCTGTCAGCACCATCGTAGCGGCATTGGTTGCCTCCTCGGCTTGCTACATCTTCTTCTATCAGCCCGAGGAGCCTGCTTCTCTCCGCAACGAGTAAGCAGCGCATCTGTGGGAGGCGACCCGTCGCCTCCCATGTCCAGCATTCCTTTGCGATTATGGCGAAAGCGTTGTGATGGATATGGATAATGATAACAAGATTCAAATCCAGCAAATTCTCAATATCATTAAAGTATCATCGCTTGCGTTTCCCGCCGTCGCGTTTTTACAATATTATGCAAAAATGCCTGATTTTCTCATGACCCTGCGGCATGAGGTTCTGATCATCTCTATCCTGCTGGTCATTCTGCTGGTCTATTCCCTGTGGATTTTCCTCCAGTCCCGTATTGTCAACAAGGCCGTCACCCGCAAGCTCATCGACCCGATCGTCTCCATGTCGATCGCCCTGCTCTCGGTGATCCTGACCGGTTCCTACGAAAGCAACTACAAGTTCCTGTTCATCTTTGTGATCCTGTTTACCAGCATCGAGTGCGGCCAGCGCACCAGCCTCACGGTCGCCGGCCTCTCCGCGGTCATCATCCTGTGCGTAGACCTGGTCTACGGCCCGAAAACCGATGTGAACTCCTACTTCGAAGGCGATATCGTGCTGGCCTGCGTGTTCATGATCATCTCCTGGACGGTAGGCTATTACGATAACATCCGCAAGAAGCACATCGCCTACCTTAAGGAACTGGCCAACATCGACGGCCTGACGGAGCTTTACAACCACCGCTATTTTTACGATTACCTTTCCGACCAGATCGTCGAGGCCGAGAAGAAAGGGTTTCCGCTTTCGCTTCTGTTCATTGACATTGATAACTTCAAGTACTACAACGATATGTACGGCCACCAGCGGGGCGACGACGTGCTGCGTTCCATCGCGCTGATTATGAAAGCCACCTTCTCCAAGGGAACGTTCATCGCCCGCTACGGCGGGGAGGAATTCGCGGTGATCCTGCGGGATTACAGCGAGGAGCGCGCCGTGTTCGAGGCTGAAAAGCTCCGGCGCGCCGTACAGGAGCACCCCTTTGACGGACAGGAGAGCCTGCCCGGAGGCAACCTGACCATCTCGGTGGGCGTATCGACCTTTCCGGTCAAGGCCCGCACCTATGCCGAACTGATCAAGGGCGCGGACGACGCCTGCTACCGCGCCAAGTTCCTTTGCAAGAACCGCGTGGAAGCTTACTTCTCCATCCTAAACGAGTTCCAGTTCGCTCCCGAGGTGATCACCCAGATCAAGACCCTGATCGCCGTGATCAACGCCAAGGACAAGTATACGTACCGCCATGTGGAGCGGGTCGTGTTCTACTGCAACATGCTGTCCGACCAACTGTCCCTGGACGAGGATGAAAAGCGCAACCTGATCTACTCGGCATACCTGCACGATATCGGCAAGATCAACATCTCCGAGGATATCCTGATCAAGACCGATCCGCTGACGCCCGACGAATGGAACACGCTGAAGAACCATCCGCAATACGCGGTGGATATCATCAAAAACAACGACGCGCTGGAGGAGGTCAAGCCGATCATCCTGCAGCATCACGAGCGGTTCGACGGCACCGGGTATCCGCAGGGTCTCGCGGGCGACGCCATCCATCCGCTGGCCCGTCTGCTGACCGTCGTGGACGCCTTCGACGCCATGACGTCCCTGCGCCCTTACCAGAAAACGAAAACCTACAGCCAGGCGCTGGACGAGCTGCGCCGCTGCAGCGGCACGCAGTTTGATCCGTTCGCGGTTACGGCATTCATCCGCTGCATGGAGGAGCGCAACGGCGTCGAACGCTGCGATAAGGCGTTTATCTACCCCGCCGGAACGGAAAACATCGCCGATCTGGACAGCGAAACCCCCTGTTCGGTGTAATGGGCCGCGAGCGAACGTCGTTGGCCGCGTCTACGGCCGTCGGCGACGGCAAGGGCTTCCCGGGACTGCGTTTCAAGGCCGGCAGGACGCCGGCCTTTACTGTGTTCCGCGTGAAGGATGGGCAGGGCTGTGATGGGTAGGCAAGGCATGCCGGTTTGTCATCCGCGGTCCGTTCAGCGGATGCCAGCGCCCGATCAGGCCATGTGGTCACAGCCTGAGCTTTCCGTTTGGGCAGACCCTTGCATGCGCGGTTGCCGTCCCCCGCCATCGCCTTGCTTCGGATCGTTTATCAGAGCAAACGCTTACAAACTGAGCGTTTGGGCATCGGCCTGCAATCCATCGCTGTTTTCGATCCCTGATTTGCATCCGCAGCGGCTGGGGTTAACGGCAAGAGAGGCTCGGGCCGCGTGACCGCGACCCGAGCCTCCCGGCCTGCCGGTGCAAACCACATCTTCCGCCGTTGAATCCGGTTACGGCTTGAGCAGGTCCGTATCCTGAAGCTGCGGATAGAGGGCGGAGAGCGAGCCGTAATCCTTGATCTTGTTGCCCGTAATCATCAGCCCCTCCAACAGCGTCAGGTTCGCAATCGGCGAGGGATCCTTGATTTTGTTGTTCTGGATGTGCAGCGTGCGCAGGTTGGTGATCTGCCCGATGGGCGTAACGTCCGCGATGGCGTTGTTGGAGAGGTACAGCCCTTCCAGCGAGGTCAGCCCGGCCAGGGGGCTTGCGTCCTTTACGCTGTTGCCGGTCAGGTCCAGCGACATCAGCCCGGTCAGGCCCGCCAGCGCGTCCAGCTTGACGATGCTGTTTTCCTTGACGGAGAGCTCCTTGAGTTCCGTAAGCCCGGCCAGCGGCGCAAGGTCTTTGATCTTCTGGTTTTCCAGCCGCAGAACCCGCAGCCTGGTCAGGCCTGCGAGCGGTTTGATGTCCTTGACGCCGTTGCCGGTCATGCGCAGTTCTTCCAGCTTCACAAAGTACGCAAGCGGGCTCAGGTTGGTAAACTTCTGGTCGCCGCCCTCCGCCGTGGTGAAGTCCAACGTAAGCACATTGTAAACGTCCGCCTCGGTGATGTCCCGATCCCAGATGTTCAGGATCGCCCGCAGGGCCTTTTCCAGCTTCTTATCCTTGAAGGCGATGGGCTTCTTTTCCAGGCCTTCCGGCCGATCGCCGGAGGCGGGGTCAAAGTCCTTATCCTCCAGTTGGTTGGCGAGCGGTTTGAGCACCGCCAGATTGCCGATGGGGTTGTTGCTCAGGTACAGCCGTTTGAGTTTGGTCAGGTTGAGCAGCGGGCTTACGTCCTTGATGCCGTTGTCAAACAGGTAGATCTGATCCAGCTCGGTCAGCCCGGCCAGGGGCGACAGATCACTGATGCCCGTGCCGCCCAGGCTCAGGTAGCGCAGCTTGGTCAGCGCGCTTAAGGGGCTGAAATCCTTGATCTTGTTCCAGTCGAGGTTCAGCCCTGCCACGTTGCGGAAGTACCGCAGCGCGGAGATATCCGTGATGCCGGCGTCCGGAATGATCAGGTCACTGGTCGCATAGTAGGCCTCCAGCTGGGAGATCGGCCCGTCCGCGACGCCCAGCGACGCGCGCACGGCGGCTTCCAGCTTCGCGTCGCCAAAGACGATGGGTTCGTCCTTGACCCCGTCGGGCAGCTCGGCGCTGAAATCCTTGATATCCAACCGATCCGCGAGGTCTTTGAGTACATAATAGCGGTAGCCGGGGTTCCCGCTCAGGCGGAGCGTCTTGAGTTTACCAAGCCCTGTGAGCGGCGTGTAGTCCGTAATCTGGTTTTCCGAAATATCCAGATAGTCCATCTCGCCCAGCGCTGCCAGCGGCGCGACGTCCTCAATCTGGTTGCCCTGCAGCTCCAGATTGCTCAGCTTCGTCAGCGACTGGAGCGGCCGCACATCGGTCACCTGATCGAAAACCAGATGCAGCCGGGTCAGGCTGGTCAGGCCGGCCAGCGGGGTCAGGTCGCTCACGGGCGTTTCCTTGATAAGCAGTTCTTCCAGCTGCGTAAGCCCGGCCAGCGGAGTCAGGTCCGTTACGGACTGGCAGTGAATCTCCAGCTTTTTAAGGCCCTGGAAGAACTGGAGCCCTTCCAGGCTGGAGAAGCGCACGTCGCCGTTCTGGCCGCCGTCCAATACCATTTCGGACACCCGGTAGGCGTCGCGTTGGGAAATCGGTCCGTCGCCAAAGGATACGGCGCGCCGGATGGCGGCTTCCAGGTTCGCGTCCGGGAATACGATCGCCTCGTCGGGGATATCGCCGGGCACGATCACCACATCGGTGTTCTCAAGCCCGTGCAGGATCGCGTCCAGCGGGGCGTAGGAGCCGATGGGGTTGCCCATGAGGTACAGGCTGCGCAGGCTGGTAAGCCCTGAAAGCGGCGAAACGTCCACAATCAGGTTCTCGGCCATTTCCAGCCAGCTCAGTTCCTTCAGGTTCGCAAGCGGCGCGATATCAACAATCCGGTTGTTGCGCAGGGATAGCCCCGTGAGTTTGGTCAGGCCGGCCAGCGGGCCGATATCCGTGATCTGCTGGAAGGAGAGGTTGAGATGCCGGAGGTTGACCAGCTTGGCAAGCGGCGTCAAATCGGAGATGTCGCTGCTGTTGAAGCTGAGCTCCTCCAGGTTCGTAAACGCCGCCAGCGGGGAGATGTCCGAGAAGCCCTTGGTCGGGTCCTTCTCGCGGACGATGTCCAGCTTGGTGGTCACGTAGGCGTCCCGCGTGGTGATGGGCCGGTCGTGGATGTTCATGGCGTTGCGGAGCGCTTCCTCAAAATTCGCGTCCGCGAAGGCGAGCGGTTCCTCGGGCACATCCTCGGGGAAAAGGGCCACAAAATCCTTTTCCACAAGGTTGGGATAAATCGCCTTGATGGGGCTGTAATCCTTGATGGGGTTGCCCTGCAGGTACAGCCGCGTGATCGGCAGACCTTCCAGCGGCGACAAATCCTCCACCAGGTTCCAGGCGATCCCGACTTTATCCAGCTGTTTGAGGTTCGCCAGCAGGCTGATGTCGCTCAGCTCGCCCCCGTTGGCTTCGAAGGACCGCAGCTCCGTGAGGTTGGCCAGGCCTTCGGGCAGGGCGCGGCAGCCGCCGATGTTGAGGTTCTCCAGTTTCGTCTGGTTGGAGAGGAAGCTCACATCGCGGGTATAGCTGCTCATGTAGAGGGTTTTCAGGTTCACCAGCCCGGCCAGCGGCGAAAAGTCGAAGATGTCGTCCTCCTCCAGCCGGAGATCCTCCAACGCCGTCAGCTCCGCCAGGGCGCTCACGTCGTGGATGCCGTTGCGCTGGAGGTTGAGGTAGCGCAGGTTGACGAAGTAGCGCAGGGGCGCGATGTCGGTGATCTTGTCGGCGTCCGAGGGGTCCGTTCCCCAGGGGTTGCCCAGTTCAAGCTCCGTCACGTTTTTCGCGTCGCCCGCGGTGATGTCGCCTTCAGGCATGCCCATCGCCTCGCGCAGTTTGCGCTCCAGCACCGGGTCCTCCATCACGAGGATTTCGGCCGGGTCAAACGGCGTGGTGAGGATCTCGAAATCCTTTTCCTCCGTCAGGCCGGGGTACAGGGCGGCCAACGCGTCGTAGTTTTGGGTTGCGTTGAACCGCAGGGTGAGCGCGGTGAGGCGGGTCATCCCGGCAATGGGCGAAAAATCGGCGATCTCATTATCGTTCAGGTAGAGCCACGTCAGGTTTTGAAGCGCCGCCAGCGGGCTGATGTCGGCGATCTTGTTGCCCCACAGCCCCAGGCTCTGCATCTCCGTGCAGCGGCTCAGCGGCGATACGTCGGTGATCGCGTTGCCGCCCAAATCCAGATATTTCAGCCCCTGCATGTCCGCCAGCGGGCCGATGTCGGCGATGTCGTTATTGACCGCGTCCAGCGAGAACAGGTTGGGGAAGTAGCGCAGGTCGCTGATATCGGTAATCAGCTCCTCCGTAGGCAGCCCTTCCTTGTTTTCGTTGGACAGGCTCAGGCTTTCCACCTTGCCGGCTTCCTCCACGGTGATGTCTCCGTCCGGCCGGCCCATCGACGTACGGATTTTCGCCTCCAGCGCGGCGTCGGTGAACCGGATGACGGCTTGCCCTTCCGCGGCCGCGGCTGCCGCGAGCCCTCCCCACAAACCGGTCAGCAGCACAAGGACGGTCAGTGCGATTACGGATTTGCGTACCATGTCCATCTTCCTTTCCTGTTGATCCAATCGATCCTATAGTTCCGGCGCGCGGGAAGCCCCGCGGTCGCCCATGCAACCCAAACGTTCTCAGGAGCGTGACGGTTTGCCGCGCGGCCCCGCGGCAGGCGGCGGGCGGGCCGCCGGGCCGCCGGTCACCGGAAGGCCGAGCGGTCGACCTCCTGCGCGTTCATGCGCTCGTACTCCGCGGTGTTGAGCGTAAGCGTGTAGAAATACTCGTCGCCGAGTATCTTCAGCTCCTCCATGCGGAGATACTCGCCTTCATCGCCGAACAGATCAAGTTCGCCGTACCACAGATCGCCGACGGCCAGCAAAATATCGTACACGCCCTCGGGTATGCGCACCGTGATGTTCTTGCCGTTGGCGACGAACGCCGTAACCACGTTTGCGTCCGTTTCGGCGTTTCGAAACTGGAGGTAGCAGACGTAGCCTTCGGTCCTGTTTTTGCAGACGATCTTCGTGCCCTTGACGGAGCCGGACAGCCGCCCGTTGGCAGGCATGGCACGCGCCGGCGCGTCGGGCATGTTCGCGGCGGCGGTCGTCAGCCAGGCCAGGCGCGTCTCAAACGCCTGGGCGTATGCCGCCAGCAGTTCGCCGTACGCCTCGTCCCGCAAGCACGGAGGATCGGCCAGCAGGGCGTCGATATCCACGGTGAAGGCATAGGGGTTTTGGGCTTTTTTCCGCAGGGCCGATGCCTGAGCGGTCAGCGCCTGCGTAAACGATCGGGCGATCTCCCCGGCGGTCAGCGCTTTGGCGCCGCCCGTTTCGGCCAGTTGCCGGCGCGCCGCGTTGTACCCCTCAGCCAGGAAGGCGTCCACATCCGCAAACATCGCGCTCAGCACCAGCGCGTGCGGGCCGCCGGCTGTGGCAAGCTTTGCCCCGGTTTGGGCGGCAAACAGCGGCGCGTACCGCTCGTCCGGCGCGGCGGCCTGCGCGCCTTCGGCCAGCAGTTGCAGCATTACGGCCAGCATGGCCTTGCCGCCAAACGCTTTCTTCGCGGCGGCGGCCGCCTTGGCGACGGTTTTCATCAGTTTTTTCGTTTCGGCGGAGGAAACCGTGAGCGTTTCCGCATCGCCGGAAACCTTGAGCGCGCAGGGCAGATCGTGCGCGCTCAGCCGGGCGCGCAGCCGGGCGCGGAAATCGGCCGCGGCGGTGTCCACGTCCCGGAGATCGGGCTTGAAAGAGCGCAGGGAAAACGAGAGCACGCCGCCGGCCAGCCGGACATCCGCGGCGCCTTCCGACAGGATGGCCTGCGTCCAGGGGTCGGCCGTCTGCCGCGACAGATCCTCCAGCAGCGCTTGCAGGAACGCGCTTTCGGCGCGTTCCTCCGCCGCGGGCGTCGGAGCCTGCTCCGGCGCGGCGGCCAGCGCCGCGGGCGTTACCGCCAGCAGCAGGCTAAGCAGGAGGGCGAGCTTTCGCAAGAGCATCTCTCCTCTGTGTCCGGTCGATCCGTCCTCCGTCCATCGGCCCCGCGCCGGGCGGCCCGACAGTCCGCGCGGCCCGGGGCCGCGAAGCGTGAGGCGTAAAGCGTTTGGCGGCCGCGGCCCCGCCCTCCGTTTTCGCGGCACAAGAAAAGGGGCGGTCAGTCCGCCGACATCCGCACAACCGCAAACGCCCGCGTTTCCCGTTCCCTTTGATGTCTTGACAAGTGTGCAGCTTGCACACTGGAAGAACCGCAAACCGGCCGGCAGCTCATGACATTCGTCTTGAAAGCTACGCAGCCGGACACAACGGAACCCCCTTTTGGCAACGATGATATGCTTTAATTATAGCGATGCGTGCAGGGGCTGTCAATAGTTACCGGTGTCGGTTTCGGAATGTTTCGCCGGGGTGTTTCGCCTGTGGCTTCCCGCCTGAGGCTGCCGCGCCGTCGGGTTGCGGCCCGGCCGCCGCCCCGCCCCCGGGGAGATCACTGCCCGCTCCCGCCGGCCCGAACGCAACCCAACGGCTTGCAATTTTCCCACGGATGCGCTATCATCTACCTCACCACTGAAGGAGGTTGAACCATGGCTGACAAACGCGCGACCATCCAGGAAATGACCGACGGCGCGGCGGCGCAGGAGAAGCGGGATCGCAAGAACTGGGTTGCCTTTGTGGAAAGCGACGCGGTCAATTTTCTGACGCTCAACGACATCGAAAAAATGACACTGGACGACGGCGAGGGCAACAAGGCCAAGCTGACGCGCCGCAAGGACGGCAGCGTTTACGTCGAGTGCACCTCGGCCAACATCCTGTAAAACCCAAACGGGGGAGCGCCGGACGGCGCTCCCCCGTTTGCATGCTTGCGATCCGCTTTCCCTGGGCGTTTGCCGCCCCTTGCGGAGGCCCGCGCATTCCCGGGGCTTTGGGAAGGTTGGCTTGCGCCCGGCCGAACCCGCCGCCCCGCGACGCACGGAGGGATATTTTACATCAGTTCCAGAATGAACGAAAACCGGATCGGCTCCTCGCCGTGCAGCCGGTACTGGGGCAGAACCGGCGCGCCCCAGCTGTTGTCCCCGCCGACGCCGTATCGCCGCGCGGCGATGTCCACATACGTATAGGCGACGGGGGGCAATTCCTGCCGGTGCCGGGCGGTCATGAGCTCCGCCTGGCCGTAGGGCAGCGCCGTCATTTCCAGCGGTTGCCCGTCCATGCGCACGCGCAGGCCGCGGCTATCGGCGCCCGTCAGTTCCATCCAGCGCACGCCCGCGCGGTTGCCGCAGAACTGGGGCTTCAGGTAGGGGGTCAGGTTTTGCTCCGCCGTCGTTTGGTAAATGCCAAGCACCGCGCCGGTTTGCCGGTCGATGCCGTTTTCCTCCGGGCCGAGGCCGTAATAGCGGACGTTGTTCAGCGCGCTCGGAAGGCGCAGGCAAAGCCCGAAGGCAGGCAGGTCCGGCAGACCCGCGCCGCCGGAATAGGTCGCTTCCACCCGCACGCGGCCGGGGGCAAGCACATCGTACACCGTTTGAACATACGCCTGCGTAAGCGAGGGGAGCGTATGACGGTAGCGGACGCAAAGCCGTCCCTCCGCCGTCTCCGCCCGGACGCACTCGCCCGCAGCCAGAGCGCTGAACGCCATCCACAGCGCCGTATCCACATCCAGCCCGTTACCGACGTCGTTGTCCAACGGCGCGCGCCACAGGCTGGGCCTGGGCGCATGGTTGAGCACAGGCAGGCAGCCGTCGCGCCGGAAGGAAACCGGCCCGCCTTCCTCGTAGCTGAACAGAACCTCGCAGCCTTCCCCGTACGCGCCGATATTCACATCACCGCGCGCGACCGCATACCCGGCCGACACGGGTTTGGCCGGCGCAGGCTTGACCGGGGCGGGTTCGGCCAAAACAGGTTCAGCCGGCGCAGGTTCGGCCGCCGTCGCTTCCGCGGCCGCCGGCACGGCCCAAGGCGCGTCGGCCGCCTCGGGAACCTCCGCGATCACCGCCTGCCCGTGCATCAACGCATACCCCTCCTCCGCCCAGAGGGTCGGCGCGTTCAGGCACAGCTCGCACAGCAGCGCGTATTCGCCCGCCGCGTCGCACGCGGGCAACGGCAGGGGGAAATATCGGCTGTCCCCGGCCGGTACGCGCGCGTCCGCGACCTCGCCCGCCGCGATCCGTTCGCCGTTCCGGGTCAGGCGCCAGCGCAGGGTGAATCCTTCCAGACTGTCCGCCAGGCCGCGGTTTGCAAGCGTCACGCCCGCCCGGTCGGGCCGGATGCGCACGGGCTGGTACTGGTACTTGACCTCCTGCAGCTTGGGGCTGGGCGTGCGGTCCGCGAACACCAGCCCGTCGCCGCAAAAGTTGCGGTCGGTGGGCTGGTCGAAGAAATCCCCGCCGTACGCCAGCCCCCGCGCGCCGCCGGGCAGCGCGCTTTCCAGCGCCTGATCGATAAAATCCCAGATGAACCCGCCCAGATACTGCGGGTACATGTCCTCCAGCGCTAGATAATCGGACAGGCCGCCGCAGCTGTTGCCCATGGCGTGGCAATACTCGCACAGCACATAGGGCTTATCGCGGTGGGTTTCCAGCCACGCGGCCACCTCGGTCGCCGGGGGATACATGCGGCTTTCCACGTCGCTCGTTGCGGGGTAGCGCCGGTCGAAATACACCCCTTCGTAATGCACCGGTCGGGATGGATCGCGTTTTCGGAGCCATTCCGCCATCCGGTAGAGGACCGATCCGCCGTAGCTTTCGTTGCCGCAGCTCCACATCAGCACCGAGGGATGGTTCTTGTCGCGCTCCTGCACCGAGCGCGCGCGGTCCACGCACGCGTCCAGCCAGTCCTCCCGGTCGGCCGGCACGGCCCATTCGGGGTCGACCTTTCCCCGTTTCATCCAGGTGCCGTGGCTTTCCAGATTGGCTTCGTCAATCACATATAGGCCGTAGCGGTCGCACAGGCGGTACCAGAGGCTGTCGTTGGGGTAGTGGCTGGTGCGCACGGCGTTGATATTGTTGCGTTTCATGGTGCGGATGTCCCACAGCATCTCCGCTTCGCTCAGGACGCGCCCCGCGCGGCTGCTGAACTCGTGCCGGTTGACGCCGTGCAGGAGCAGGCGACGGCCGTTGAGCAGCATCACCCCGTCGCGGATCTCCACGCGGCGGAAGCCGACCTCCGTCTGCGCCACCTCCCAAACGCGGCCGTCCCCGTCGGCCAGGGTCAGCCGGAGGGTGTACAGGTCTGGCTGCTCGGCGCTCCAAGGGCGGGGGTCATCAATCCGGCGCGCAAAGCCCGTTTCGGCAGCGGCGGGTATGGCAAAGCAATCCACCCTGGCCCCCGCGGCGTCCGTCAGCTCGGCGGTCACCAAAACCGGCTCGTCCGGCAGGCGCAGCTTCACTTCGCCGGTAAGCATCGCGCAACGGAGTCCATCCCGCGGCGTCGCGCGCACGAAAAGGTCCTCCACATGGGCGCGGGGCTCGGCGCGCAGTTCCACGCTGCGGAAGATGCCCGAAAAGCGCCAGAAGTCCTGATCCTCCATCCAGGACGCGGAACAGTAGCGGTACACCTCCACCGCGAGCTTGTTCTCCCCGTCCAGCAGGGCATCGGTCAGGTCGAAGCGGGACGGGGTGAAACCGTCCTCGGCATAGCCCAGCAAAACGCCGTTGAGCCAGACATAGCAGGCGCTTTCCACGCCGTGCAGCGTCAGCGTCACCCGCAGGCCCCGCCAGCTTTCAGGCGTGCGGAAACGGGTTACGTAACAGCCCACCGGGTCCTGCCGGCGCGGGGTTTCCGGCGGGCGCAGCGCTTCGTGCCCGTCCCAGGGGTATTGGGTGTTCACATAGTGCGGCTCGCCGTAGCCCTGCAGTTGCAGGTGGCCGGGCACGTCGATTTCCGCCCAGCCGGAGCAGTCGTAGTCCGGCATGGCAAAGCCGAGGGGCCGTTCATCCGGCGTTTGGGCATAGGCGAATTTCCAGCGCCCGTCCAGCCGGACGCTCAGGCTGCTTTGGCCGGCGGCGGCTTCCTGGGGGCCGGCAAAGGTATCGTGATCGGACACCGCGGGCAGCCGGCCGACCGCGTAAACGCGGGGGTCGGTGCGGTAGTAGGGGTCGTAGTCCATAAAGTTCATGGGGTTCTCCTCTCCTTGCACGATTGCAGCAGGGGTAAGGGACGGCGCGCGTCCGCGGCGGCCCGTCAGCGCTGCACCAGGCTGATCGGCTCCAGAATACCGGCGTGCCGATCCACCGTTTCATTGCGCAGCACCAGCGAAAGCTGGCATTCCCCGGACAGCGATACGGGCAATTCCGCTTCTACGCGGCCCTTGATAAAGCGTTCGGCGCGGGCGATCAGCCGGTGATTGGCGTAGACTTCCACGGTGCCCTGCACGGCGGCCAGCACCAGATGGCGGCCGTGCGCGGACGGCCCGACGTTCACCTTGGCGCGGTAGAGCGCGTATGCGCCCGGATGCCCGTCCAGCGCCGGCTGCCAGACGCCCGTAAAGGCGACGGGGTCCATCACGCCAAAGTCGCCCAGGCCCGTTTCGGCCGTCACATCGGGCTTCTCGGCAAGCGGCGTCTGCGTGACGCGCCAGCCGCCCAGCAACCGCATTTCGGAGACGGGAACATCCGGGGGAAACGGCCTGGAGGCGACCGGCAGCGTAACGCTCGCATCGCCGAAATGCTCCGCGGAAACAATCACCCGCAGTTCCTGCGCGTCCCCGTCGGCGGCGAACAGCGCCTGCGCGCGGCCGTTGAACAGCCGCACGCAGCTGTCGTCGTCCCGGTCGTGCCCGTTGGGGTCGCCGTTGCCCACGCCCAGCAGCCGCCCGCCCGTCACGGCGATCGACAGCCGCGCGGATTCCGTGGGGCAGAACACGCCGTGCGCGTCCTCGCAGGACAGGTTGACCACGGCAAGCGAATCGGTATCCCGGTACAGCGCGGACAGCGGCACATCCAACCGCAGGCGTCTGGCGGGCCCCGCGGTGCGCACGGCGTCCTCCGCCGCGGGCTTGCCCGCCCGGTAGCCCACCGCCCTGAGCTCGCCCGGCTCGAACGGCACGCGCCAGGCGCACTGTTCGGCCATGACGTTTGGCTGCCGGCCCAGCGAGCGGCCGTTTACGAACAGCTCGGCCTCCTCGCAGTTGGTATAGGTCATCACCCGCACCTCCGCCCCCGGGCGATGGTTCCAGTGCGGCAGCACGTGGATGGAAGGCTCCTTCGTCCAGAAGGCGCGGTACAGGTAGTACGTATCCTTGGGGAATCCGCAGGCGTCCATCACGCCGAAATGGCTGCTGACGCTGGGCCACTCGTGCGGGGTGGGTTCGCCGCGGTAGTCAAAGCCCGTCCACACGAACAGGCCCATCACGAAAGGCCGGGCGAGCACCGCCGTATTGGCTTCCCGCGCGGTTTCGCCCCAGTCGGCGCAGGCTTCGTCGTAGTTGCTGAACACCTGCCGGGCTTCGTCCGTTTCCACACAGCCGCGGGTCGCAAAGGCCGACACCGCCTCGCTGGATATCATCGGCTGATCCGGGTGCAGGGCGTGGAAACGGTCGTAGCTGTCCAGATAGTAGTTGATGCCCGTCACATCCAGCGCCGTCGCCGCGCCGTCGGGCTCGAACATGCCGCCGTTGAGGGCCCCCATGCAGGGGCGGGTATCGTCCAGGCGGCGCACCTCCGCGCGCTGGCGCAGGGCGATCCGCCGTCCTTTGGGCGTGCCCTGCAACGGCTCCTCGTTAAACAGCGAATAGAGGATCACGCAGGGATGGTTGCGGTCGCGCCGCACCATGGACCCAAGCAGTCCCAGCGCGTCCCGCGAGGTGGAAAACGAGCGGTTTTCGTCCATTACCAGCACGCCCAGCTCATCGCAGACATCCAGCATCGCGGCGGGCGGGGGGTTGTGGGAGCAGCGGCAGGCGTTGCAGCCCATCCCCTTGAGCAGTTCCACCCGGTAGCGCCACAGGTCGCGCGGGATTGTCGCACCGATGCCCGCGTGGTCCAGATGGTTGCACACGCCCAGCAGCTTAAGCGGCCGGCCGTTGAGGAAAAAGCCCTCCCGCGCGTCAAAGCGCGTTTCCCGAAAGCCGAAGCGGGTCTGGACGCGGTTGACGCCCGCGGGCGAAACCAGCGCGGTGTGCAGGGTGTACAGGCGAGGCGCGTCGACGTCCCACAGCAGGGGATCGGCCACGGCGCAGGACGCGCGCACGGTCGCACGGCCGAACGCCTCCACGGCAACCGGCGCCTCCTGCCGGCCGGCCGGCTCTCCCAGCGGGTCGACAATCTCGGCTGTCAGCGTGCCTGCGAGGGGTTCCGCCCCCGTGTTCTCGACCGTCCATTCCAGGCAGACGCGCCAGCCCTCCGCTTCCCGCACGGGCTTCACCCACACGCCGTCGTCCGCGACGTGCAGCAGGGGACGCCGGATCAGCCACACATGGCGGTTGATGCCGCAGCCCTCATACCACCAGCCCTCCCAGGCGGTTTTATCCACGCGCACCGCCACCACGTTGGGGGTGGCCCCGAAGCTCGCAATATCGCTCAGCCTAAGGTGGAAGCCGTTGTAGCAGCTCTCGTTGTGCAAAAGCTTCGCGCCGTTGACATAGATATCCGCTATGCCGGAGATGCCCTCAAACGAAAGGGTCACGTCCCCCTGGGCGTCCTCCGGCTCCAGCAGGAAGGTGCGCCGGTACCATCCGATGCCCGTGCGCTGGTATCCGTGGCTCACAACGCCCGTCATCTCATAGGGTTCGGTATGCTGCCAGTCGTGCGGCAAATCCACGGGCGCCCAGTCCGCATCGTTGAAATTGAGCATCGCGGGGCCCTGCGCACCGTCGCCCTTAGCAAAGGCGTATACGGAATCATGCGTGATCACGCGGGGCAGCACGCTCTGGGGGTTTTGGGTGAAGCGCCAGCCGCGGTCCAGGCACAGGCGTCGGTCCTCCATGGTGTTCTCCTTTTCAAGGAAGAACCAAGGCCGCGGATGGCGTCGCCTTGGTCCGTTTGCGTTGGGTGCCGGGTCGGGCTGCGAAGGTTCAGCCCTTGACAGCGCCCGCGATGCCCTCGGTAAAGCTCTTTTGCAGCAGGAAGAAGATGACCACCGTGGGCAGCGTGCTCAGGAGCACCGCCACCATCAGCATGCCGTAATCCACCACATAGCCGGACATCAGGTTGGCGGTGAGCATCGGCATGGTCATGGCGTCGTTGGTCTGCATGATCACCTTGGGCCAGAGGTAGTTGTTCCACGCGTTCATGAAGGTGATGGTCATGGCGGCGGCGTAGGTGGAACGCATGGTGGGAAAGAACATGCGCAGGAAGATGCGGATCTCGCCCAGGCCGTCGATGCGCGCCGCCTCGATGATATCGTGCGGGAAGGCGCGGGCGCTCTGGCGGAACATCATGATTAAAAACGGCGTGGAAACCGAGGGCAGCACAAAGCCCGCGGCGGTGTTGAGGAAGCCCATCTTGCTCATCATCTGGAACAGGGGCACCATGGTGGCGGCCAGCGGCACCATCATGGCCAGCAGCAGGACGCTCATCAGGCGATCCTTGTTGCGGGTGTGGAAAATCTCAAACCCGTAACCGGCAAACGAGCAGATGACCAGCGCCAGCAGGGTCTGGCTGAGCGAATAGACCAGGGAGTTGCTCATCGCCTTCCAGACGTCCTGGTTGGCCAGCAGGTTTCGGTAGTTATCCAGCAGGTGCCGGCCCGGCGTCAGCGAACCGCTCAGGACGGTCTGGCTGTCGTTGGTGGCGGATACGGCCATCCACACGAGCGGAAACACGGATAACAGAGCAACCACCGTCAGGAACACATAGACCAGCACGTTGGCAAGCTTGCGCTTCACCGCTTGTCACCCACTCTCATCTGCACCAGCGCCAGGACCGCCACCAGGATAAACACCACATAGCTCATCGCGGCCGCGTAACCGAATTTGGGCACGTTTTCAAACGAGGTACGGTAGATGTAGTGGCTCATGGTGATGGACAGGTTGGACGGCCCGCCCCGCGTCAGGTTGAAGGACTCGTCAAACAGCTGGAGCGTGCCGTTGGTGGAAAGGATCACCGTGAGCAGGATGGTGGGCCTGAGCAGCGGCACCGTGATCCTGCGGAACTGCTGCAGGGGGTTCGCCCCGTCGATGTAGGCGGCTTCGTAGAGGGTGGAATCGATATTCTGAAGGCCGCTTAAGTAGAAAACCATGTTGTAACCTGTCCAGCGCCAGATGAGCGCGATGATGATCACGGCGCGCGCAGTTTCGCCGCTGCCGTTGATCCAGTTGATATCGTTCTGGATCATCCCCAGGCGCATCAGCGTGACGTTGACAAACCCGCCCACCGCGAACATCGAGCGGAAAATGAGCGACACCGACACCAGCGACGTCGCGCAGGGCAGGAAGATGGCCGTGCGGTACAGCCCGCGCAGCTTCAGCTTCCGGTTGTTGAGCAGGGCCGCCAGCATCAGCGCCAGCATCAGCATGATGGGCACCTGGATCAGCAGATAGATGAAGTTGTTTTTCAGCGCCTGCTGAAAGACGCTGTCCTTGAGCAAAAAGGCGTAGTTCTTAAGCCCGGCGAAGCTCAGCCGCGCGCCCTGCCCGGACTGGAAGGACAGCAGCAGCGCCTTGAGCATCGGATAGAAACACATCCAGACGATCAGCAGCGCGGCGGGCAGCAGAAACGCCCAGCCGACGAGGTTCTGTTTCTTTTGCAGCGACAGCCTGCGCTTTGCGGGCGCTTTGGCCTTGATATCCATGTGATTCACGGCGCGCTCCCCCTTCGCTTCGTTTGGAAGATTCCGGCCGCCCCGATGGGAAAGCGGGGGAACGCTGCGTGGACGTTCCCCCGCCGACGTGGGTCGGGTCGGTCATCCGGGATCACACGCCCTGGGCGAACTCCACCGTGCTCTGCGCCTCGGAAAGCGCCGCGTCCGCATCCCCGCCGGCCATGATGGCGGTGATCGCCACGGTGATGGCGTCGCGCGCCTCATAGTAGTAGGCGCCGGTGTAGTTGCTGGGAATCTTGCCAGCGAACTCGGTGATCTTGGCAAACACCGTATCGCCGCCGAAGAATTCCTGCGGCGCGGCGTACACGTCGCTCTGGCCGGCCGGCAGGTAGGTGGCCAGCGCGCCGCTGGAGGGGAGGATATCCTCGTAGAAGGCGACGCTGCCGGCATACGTCTTGGCCAGGAAGTCGAAGGCCAACGCGGTGTCCTTGCAGTTGGCGCTGACAGCCCAGGACGAGCCGCCGTTGTTGGAGTAGTTGGTGGCGCTTTCCACGTCGGGCAGCTTGGGCATGTTGGTCACGGCCCACTTGCCCGCCTGATCCTTGGCGGTCTGGATGGAAGCCATGATCCAGCAGCCGTTGATGGTGCCGGCCACGGTGCCGTTGACCAGCGTGCCGATATAGCCGTCCCAGCCGGTCACTTCCACAAGGATGCCCTTTTGCACCAGCGTGGCGTAGAGCTCAATGGCCTTCTTGACCACGTCGTTGCCGGCGATGGCGGGCTTGCCCTCGGCGTCAAAGAGGCTGGCGCCTGCGCTTTGCAGCATGATCATGACCATGTCGGGCTCGCCGGCGGTGCTGCTGAGCATGGGCTTGCCGGTCTTGGCGAGCACATCCTCGCCGATCTCGATGTAGCGGTTCCAGTCGATATCGGTCAGGTCGGCGACGGTGTAGCCGGCCTGCTCCAGGATATCGGTGCGCACGGCCTGGATGACGGCGCCGTTATCGAAGGGCACGCCGTAGTTCTTGCCGTCGATCACGGAGTAGGCGGTCTTGGCGGCGCCAAACTGCGTGAAATCGATGCCGCTGGCGGTCAGGTCGGTGAACATGTCGGGGAACGCCATCACGTTTTTCTGGAAGGCGTTATCCTGGCAGAGGAAGATGTCGGGCAGGGTGCTGTAGTCCCCCGCCATGCCGGCGGTGGTCAGCTTGGTCTGCAGATCGTTCCACGGGGTTTCGATCACTTCCAGCTCGAAGGCGGGATCGACTTCCTTGTAGAACTTGGCGGCTTCCTGCATCGCGTAGATATTGAACGCGGGATCCCAGCACCAGACGGTCAGCTTGTGGCTGCCCGCTTCGGCGAAGGCGGGTACGGACGTCAGCGACAGTGCCATGACGAGCACAAGCAGTACGGCAACCAGCTTCTTCATGATGATTCCTCCTGTTCGTTTCTCAAGGCGGTTATCGTTCGCGGAAAGATGGGGCCGCTTGCCGCGGTGCCCCGTCATTTCTCACAATCAAACCGACTTTTCATGGGTGAATCGTACCATAATCGTTGTTGCGTTTGGCATTATTTTCAATCACAAATGATGCATTTTCGACCATCGCCATGGATGATATGGCGACAATACAGCCATATACCAAACATATTCACGTTTTTGGCCTTTTTCGCCCTCTTATTAGGCAAATTCGGTACAATACAAACCGGGCTGCCCTGCCGGCATACGGCCAACGCGCCAAGGTCCCGGCCGGCTTGCCCGAACCGCCACGCCGCAGGCATGGCGCGGCCGGCCCCACCCCGGCTAACGCCAGCCCTGAAACGCGGCGATCCGGTAGTTGCGCAGCTTCTGCTCGTAGTTGCTCGGGTTTTTCTTCCATTGCAGGGGCGAACAGCCCGTGACGCGCCGGAAGTTGCGGTCAAACGTGGTCATCGTGGGGTAGCCGGAGCGGCGGGCGATGGTATCCATGCTATAATCGGTGGCGCGCAGCATGTTGCAGGCCATCTCCACCCGCACGATGTTGATGTATTCCAGCGGGCCGATGGACATGATTTCCCGGAACACGCGGCGGAAATGCGTCTCGCTCATGTGGCACGCCTCGGCCAGCGACCGGATTTTCAAATCCTCGTTATAGCGGCTGTTCACGTAGTTGAGCGCGTCCAGAATCACAAGGTTGCGCTCCGCCCGGGGCGAAGGCGTCTTGGCTTGGCCGTCCTCCCCGGCGCGGGCCAGCTCAATCAGCAGCGTCAGCAGCAGCCCGCGCGCGCTCATGAGGTAGAACGGCCGCTTCTGGCGCATTTCGTCGATCAGCGCGAGGATCAGCTGCGGAAGCTTGGGGTTGTCCTGCGCGCAGCCCACCAGCGCGCGCTGGTTGACCATTCGCGCCATCCGTTCGGCAAAGCGGCGGTCGCCGGGGTACATGCTTTCCAGAAACGACTCCACGTCGATAAACAGGTATTCGCAGCGGCAGAGCATTCCGCCGTCGCTGACGGTGGTATGGCACACGTTATGCGGGATGATCGAATAGGTGCCCGGCTGGTAGCGCTTGGTTTGCTCCTCAATGACCAGCGTGCCGTGCCCCTCATAGCAAAAGCCGATTTCCAGATGGTTATGGAAATGCAGCGCCTCCGGTCCCAGTTCGCCGTAGGGCCGAATCCAGTTCTCCCCCAGCAGTGCCAGCACGGGAATATCCGAGGGCATCTCATAATAGCGGTACTCGACGGTTTCACGCTTGGCCTTTTTCACGGCTGAACACCTGCCTCTGTACTGGCATTGTAGCCATGCGGGGCGGGGGTTGTCAACCCCAAACGCTAAGGTTAGGCTGCAAGGGGAACTTTACGTTGCCGGGAGGCGAGTGATCGTGTACGACGACAAAAGTTTGACTATTTTTGGATTATTTGATATTATATACTATAAACCTAACAGGAAGTGGTTCAATGAAAAAGTGGCATGTGTCGGGCATCATCATTGCTATTGCTTTGATAATTTCTGGGGTTGCGTATCCCACACCGGAAAAGCGTTTACTAGTAAGCAGTTATGCATATGACAATACATGGATGGATATTAGTGGCGAAGAATATGTTGGCGGCGATGCGTATAATTACCAAATGGAAGCCTCGTTGAAAGCAGGCTACATGGGTGGAGTGCTCGCACTAAAGGCTATTTCTATTATAGGGGGTATACTCCTCTTTTTCATGACATTGTATTCAATGAATAGCGATAGGTACTATAAATCTCAAATTCACTATCTGCAAGAAATATCCTCGAGTCTTCAGAGAATGAACAGCATTTAGGATCAACCTACATTACACGAGTAAGAATCGAAAATTATCAAGTTCATTGGTTCTCATAGCACCAAGAATTCAGTGGTTGCGATTAAGAACATCAATCGTATGTTGCATTTAGAAACCCAGTAGCCGCCTGTGTCGAGCGATCAACACAGGCGGCTACTGGGTTTGGGCATGGTTGGATGAAAGCCGGCAGAACCCATGCGCGGATGCCCGTCCACGCGCGGCAGCGCTAGTCCCGGTACACCACCCTGACCCCGGAGGGGATCTGATCATCCGGCACGGCGCCGCGCTGGCAGTCCAGCGTATAGCTGATCTCAGAATCCCCGCTGATGAAGCGCATCAGCGAAGTCAGGGTAGCGCCGTCCGCCAGATGGAGCGTGCCGTGAAAGGTTTCCGAAGCATAACCCAGATTCCCCAGAAAGGCAGACTCTTCCACCTGCACATTGGTCCCGATCCAAATATCCGTCAGCTGATCGGGCCATTCCATGCCGAGGACGCCGTTTTCCAGATACGCGCCGTCGGGGATGGTCAGGGTTTTGCCGTTGAAAAAGTCCAGCGAAAAGGACATCAGGTGAACGCCTTGGGGCAGGCGAATGTCCGTAACCGTGCTCGTGTGGCTCTCAACCCCGTTGGCCGAGTCCAGCGCGTACAGTGCGATCGCCTTCACCCCATCGGGAACGGTAACCGTTCCCGACCGGACGTCCGCGTCGGGCGCGTCCAGCTCGTCAAACATGGCGTGCACAAGGAGGCCGTCCCCCATGATCAGCGAATTTTTTCGCACGTTCTCCCGGAAAAAGGGGGAAGCCCGGTTGAATGTGCCCGCAAAGCTCATGTAGGTGATCTTTTCTCCGCCTTCGAAGGTTTCCAGATTGGCAAGCCGCAGGAACGCGTGATAGTTGACGACGGTAATGCTGGACGGCACCACGAGTTGCCTGATCCACCGGGGGTGCGGGAGCCGTTCGCTGAAATCCCAGTTAACGGTTGTCACCGGTTGCCCGTCGATCTCCGCGGGGAGCGCCAGCCGGCTTTCCCCCGCGTAGGGGCTGGAAGCGCGCAGCCCCAGCAGGGTAAGCCCGTCAGTCCACGCGCGCTTTGCGTACAGCCAGCCGTCTTCCGAGGTCAGGCTGTTCTCCAGGGGCACGACGCCGTAAACGTTCAGCAGGTTTTGTATCGATTTCCATTCGCCGATGACGAGGAGCACGCCCAGCAGCCCCGTGAGCACCAGCAGGATCGCCCGGGCGCGGCGCCTGCGCATTTTTCGGGGTTTGGGCTGTTTGCCGGATTCGGCGGGTTCTTCCGGCACGGCGGGCTGCGCCGCCGGGTCGGCTTGCGCGGACGCGCCGGCCGGCGTGGGGACGGCTTCTTCCCGGGTCGCATTCATGTTTTCCATTTCGGTAACCCCTTTTCCTGTTTTTATTTGATGGCTTGCATTCTGGGGGCGGCTTCTTCCCGGGTCGCATTCGTGTTTTCCATTTCGGTAACCCGATTTTTTTCGATGGAACGGCTTCCCTTGAGGGTCGCGTCGCCGGAGGTAAGCAAGGCGCGGATTCGATAGGTTTCATCCTATCATTGGACGGTTCCGTTTACAAGCGAACAGCCGGTAAAACCTTGCCGGAACAGGCGGCCGTTATCGGCCCGGCCGACGGTCGGTGCCTGTTTTCAGCCCGTCCGTTTCAAAGGCCCTTCCATAGGGAAGGCCGGAACCATGTTCCTGATCGGGATCCATCGGATTCGCCGACCGCCGGATCGGCCATTTATCACCCGCAACCCGCCCGAAGGTACGGGCGTTTTTCTCCCCCGGGTTCCTGCCTTTAGGCAGGGCTAGGAAAGAGGGGGTGCCCAGGCAACCCCCTCTTTGCGTAACGAAGTATTCCTGCCTTACTTGCCGAAGTGACGCTTGAGCAGCCCCGCGAAGCCCTTGCCGTGCCTTGCTTCGTCCTTGCACATTTCATGCACGGTATCGTGCACGGCGTCGTAGCCCAGCTCCTTGGCCAGGGTGGCCAGCTCTTTCTTGCCGCCGGTGGCGCCCCATTCGGCCTCGACGCGCATTTCGAGGTTCTTCTGGGTGCTGTCGGTGAGCACTTCGCCCAGCAGTTCGGCAAAGCGGGAGGCATGGTCCGCTTCCTCAAAGGCATACCGCTTGAACGCTTCCGCGATTTCGGGGTAGCCTTCGCGGTCGGCCTGGCGGCTCATCGCCAGATACATGCCCACCTCGCTGCACTCGCCGTTGAAGTTCATGCGCAGACCCTCGACCACACGCTCATCCAGTCCCTTGGCCACGCCGATGCGATGCTCGTCGGCATACGCGCGTTCCTCGCTCATCAGCTTGAACTTCTCCTTGGGAGCGCCGCAGACGGGGCATTTTTCCGGCGGCTGAGGCCCTTCGTACACATAGCCGCAAACCGAGCAAACCCATTTCATATCGGTATCCTCCTTATGGTTGAGATTCATTTTGTGCCATGCAGAGGATACCCTCCGCCCGCGGACGGTGAAACGTCAATTTTCTCCGGGCGGCGCAGAAAGCGGTTCCGCGCGCACGCGTCAGTGGAACAGCCGGCGGCGTTTCCAGTAGTAGATGCAAACCAGCAGGCTGATGACCGCCGTGATGCACAGCGCGATCAGGTTGTCCGTCGTGCGCTCGTTGTACAGCGTCACCGCGGCGGACACCACGCTCATCACATACTGGAACACCAGAATCAGCGCGCCCAGCGTCCGGCGTTTGGCCAGCAGAATTTCCGAAATCAGCGCGAACAGGAACGACAGCGTCAGACAGCCGAACATGATCCACAGCAGAATCTGCGCGGTTTCCGCGTCGGTGCCGTCCAGGCGGCTTTGCAGGTCCGGGATCGCCTGAATGTTAAGCACCGTTAGCAGCGTAAGCGTGGCGAGCGCCGCCAGAATCAGGATGTTCAGCGGGTTGAGAATCCACACATACAGGCGATGGAACTTCATGGGCGCTTTCTGTCCGGGGCTGTACCGTTTCATTGGTTTTTCCTCCCGTTCATTTCGGTCGATGTTTTCTGGCATGCGAAAACGCGGCGCAATCTATTGTTCCAGCAGTTCGCCGGATCGCGCCGCGTTTCCTTCCCGTCCTGCGTTTGCGGCAAAGATTTTCCTTGCCCGGCACGGGTTTACTTTAGCGGAAGGCTTCCAGCAGCGCCTCCTCCATGCCGTCCTTCTCGCACACCGCGGTATGCAGGACCGGCAGGGTCTTCAGTTCCTCAATTTGCCGCGGGACCGGCGTCTGGGTGACCTCGGAGAGCCTGGCCGCGCAGCCGAAGGCGTCCAGCCCCTCCGCCGCCGCTTCGCCCTTGAGGGATACCAGCACGTCCCGCGCAAACTTGTAGGGGCTTGCCGTGGAAACGATCACCG
Source organism: Clostridiales bacterium (assembly GCA_012517815.1). Taxonomy (GTDB): domain Bacteria; phylum Bacillota; class Clostridia; order Christensenellales; family Aristaeellaceae; genus CAXXOK01. The sequence continues at coordinate 15,185 of JAAYUF010000074.1, read as the reverse complement.
TGGGCGTATGGTCGCCGGAATGCAGGCGGTACTCGCCCAGCACATGACTGCCTACGGCGGTGTGGGGGTCCATGAGGTAGCCGGTATGCTCAAACACGCGGCGGATCTCCGCGGCGGTCATCGTATCGTCGGCAAAGCCCGCCGCGAAGGTCTTTTGCAGCACGGCCAGCCGCTGCGCGCCCACGGAGAAGCTGCCGCAATCCTTGAGCAGCTCCATCCACGATTTGACGATGCGACCGTCGCGCTCCGCGATTTCGTACAGGAGCCGCTCAAGGTTGGAGGAGATCAGGATATCCATGCTGGGCGACATCGTCTGGAAGAACGTGCGGTGGGTGTAGTACACGCCGTCGGTAAAGAAATCGCTGAGCACGTTGTTGCGGTTGCTGGCGCAGATGAGCCGCCCCACGGGCAGGCCCATGCGCATGGCGTAATACCCGGCCAGAATATCGCCGAAATTGCCGGTGGGCACCACAAAATTGAGCGGCTGTCCCATGCGCAGCGCGCCGCGGTTGACCATCGCGGCGTACGCGGTGAAGTAGTACGCCACCTGCGGCACCAGCCGCCCGAAGTTGATGGAGTTGGCGGAGGAAGGGAGCCTGCCCATCGCGTCCATCCGGTCGCGGAAGGCGGGATCGGCAAAGAGCTTCTTGACCCCGGACTGCGCGTCGTCAAAGTTGCCGCGCACGCCGATGACGCGGGTGTTCCTGCCTGCGGTGGTGGTCATCTGCAGCTTTTGCAGGTCGCTGACGCCGTCCACCGGGTAAAACACCGTGCAGCTGGTGCCCGGCACGTCGCGGAAGCCTTCCAGCGCCGCCTTGCCCGTATCGCCGCTGGTGGCCACCAGAATGCTGATCTCGCGCTTCTCCTCGTTTTTCTCAGCGGCCAGCCGCACCAGGTAGGGCAGCAGCTTGAGGGCGATGTCCTTAAAGGCGAGCGTGGGCCCGTGGAACAGCTCCAGCACGTGGATGTTGTCGTCCAGGCGCAGCAGGGGAGCGATGGCGGGATCGTCAAACGCGGGCGCACCGTATGCCGCCTGCACGGATTCCTGAATCTCGGCGATGGCGTAATCCTCCAGAAAGCTGCGCAGCACGCGCTCCGCGACCTGCTGGTAGCTCATCTGGCAGAAAGCCGAAATCTTGTCCATGGAAAGCTGCGGGTACATCGAGGGCACATACAGGCCCCCGTCCCCGGCCAGCCCCCACAGCACCGCCTGAGAAGCCGTTACGCACGCGCCGCCCCGCGTCGAAAAGAAAGACATACGCTCACTCCCTTGGCCTGGCAACCCCGAACGCCGGGGCGCCGGTTTTGCAACAAGCGGAAGCCCGAAGGCTTCCGCTGTCGCCTATTTGTACCGGGATCAGATGACGTACTTCTTCACGAATGCCGGCATCGTCTCGGGTTCTTCGCTGATGGAAAGCACAAAGTCCACGCCGTGTTTCTCGCTGAGGGCTTCCAGCCTTTCAAACAGCCATTCCGTGGCGGAAAGGTCGCACTTGATGAGCTTCATGAAAGCATCCACAAGGATCAGCCCCACGTCGAAATTCTGGGCGACGGCACCGGCCAGAAATCCCATGAACATCTCCGCGTCCAGCAGGTTGTATTCCCCTGCGTTGACAAAGCGCACCTCGTGGCGCAGGTCGAACATATAGCGGTTGTCGTCGTCGATAAAGATGATATCGTGCTTGCTCTCCTGCGATGCTTTATTAGCCATGTCAATGATCCGCTTGGTTTTTCCCGAGCCTTTTTTGCCGGCAATCACCTGAATCAATGGTAACGCCTCCTTCGATTCAAATACCGCGTTGCGGCCCGTGCGCCGTACCGGCGGAGCCGCTCTCCGTTTTCATTATACATGAACATCGGGCGTTGCGCAAGGCATTTGCCCCAACGGCGCGCGGCGCAAGGGTTTGATCCGGTCGCCCGCGCCGCGCGCCGTGAGCGCCGCCGCGCGGCGGGTGAGCCCCGGACGGGTTTATCCGTTGCCCGCTCGCGCGCGGATTCGGTGGCTGGACGGCGTGGGACGGCTCCGCGGAGATCACCCCGTTGCCCGCCCGCGCGCGGATTCGGTGAGGAGTAGATACGCGCTCGCACGCCCGCGACGACGCCGCGCCTACGCCCTGGGTTCCTCCGCCCGCGGCGCGGGGGCTTCCCCGCCGCCCAGCCGCTGACGGAGTTCATCCAGCGACATGGCCGGCAGCTCCCGCGCCAGCGCGCCGCGCGCGTCGGCGGTAAAGCCGCATACGCCGCCGAAATCGCAGCGGTCGCAGCTGACGGTTTCCCCGGTTTGCGCCGGGCGAATGGCGGTATCCCCGTCAAACAGCGCCTCGGCCATCTCCGTCGCGCGCAGGCGCGTGTGGCGGATGAGCGCGTTCATCTGGGGCATCTCCAGCACGCGCGCGTCCTTCTTGAGCGCGCCGGCGCGGGTTGTCGCCGCCCCGATGGCGACGGCCTCCTCCCCGCGGTCCATGGCGCTCAGCACCGCCTCGTCCGCCAGCGCCACGCCCTTCATTTGCAGCTGTTTGAGGATATCCGCCTCGGCCCGGGCGGGTTCGTCGCTGTCGATCCTTGCCAGCGGATCGGCCACGTGGAAGTAGAACGCCCCCGCCGGCTTGCTCCCGGGGACGCCGCCCACCGCCGCATCCAGGTATACGATCAGCTGCAGTTGCAGGCCCCACCAGGTTTTGGACGCGTCCAGCGTGTTTTGCCCGCTTTTGTAATCAATGACGCGCAGGTACTCGCCCTCGCCGGTCGGGTAGCGGTCGATGCGGTCGATCTTCCCGTGCAGCGCCACCTCGGTGCCGTCCGCAAGCGTCAGCCGCACGGGGGGGAGGCTGTCCTCGTCGGCGTAACCGAAACGCGCCTCCGCGCGGTACAGGCGGAAGTCCCCCGCCGCCAGATGCCGCGTGACGGTTTCGCACGCGCGCCGCACCAGCCGCCTGGCCCGCTCGAAGGCGGCCAGGTTGCGGGCGGTGTCCCCCATCGGGCCGCGCATCAGCTCTTCCATCAGCGGCGAAACCGCCTCGTCCGCCATGGCGCGGGCGGCTTCGGCGGGCACGTGCGGGAAGCTCGGCCGTTCCTGCGCGAGGGCCGCGAAATTTTGCAGGCTGCGGTGGAAAAACACGCCCAGATCGACCGGCTCCACGCCCCATTCCCGGATGATCTCCGGCCGGAGCCCGTATTCCACAAAGTGCCGGAACGGGCACTGCGCAAACGACTCCAGCCGGCTGACCGAGATCGTGCGGTCGCTAAACAGCCGGCGCGCCTCCGCCGGCTCCAGCGGCACGCTGTCCACCCGGTAATCCGCCGCGCGCAGCAGCCTCGCGGCCGCAGGCGCGGTCGCCGGGGACATGAGCAGCCTGGAGAGCCGCTCCCGCCAGCGGGCGGGCAGGTCCTCCTCCGCGCCGTCGGCATAGCCGCGCAGCACCCCGCTGAGCTCCGACATCGCCTGCGTGGCGGACATGGGCAGCTCGTGAAGCGGCACGGGCGATTCCGCAAGCCCGGCAAACAGCCGTTTTTCCAGCGCCGTCACCAGATCCAGCGGCCGCAGCGCCTTGCCGGAGGGGTCGGTTTTGGCGTAGCTCAGGAACAGGTAGCGCCGGGGCAGGGTCATGGCGCGCTTGACGTCCATGCGGGCGAACAGGGCGCGGCTTTCGTCCGTCATGCCCAGGTACGCGCCGGTGGCCGCCTCGGCGTCCGCGCGCTCCTCGGCGGTAAGCAGGCTATCCGCCTCGCGGGAAAGCATGCCGTCGTTTAAGCCCAGCAGGAACACCGCGTCCATCTCGCCCGAGAGGAAGTGCCCCAGCGTCCCGGCGCGGAGCATATGGCTGGCGGGCGGCAGCGCGGCCAGCGACACCGCCGCGAAGCCGCACGCAAAGCGATCCTCCAGCCGGCTCAGGGGCAGCCGGGCGTCGCCGGAAAGCGCGTGCAGCTGATCCATCAATTCCAGCAGGGTCGCCCACATCTGGCTGTTCTGCCCCGCGCGCACCAGCAGGTTCTCGGCGATCAGCGCCTCCTCCTCCCCAAGGAGGGTTTCGTAGGCGCGCACGTCCATCAGCAGCCCCATCACCGCCGCAAGCGACCCTCGCGCGTCCCGCGCGGCCACGATGGCAGCGCGCGCCTTCATGAGCGGTTCCATCAGCCTGCGGCGCAGGGCCTCGCACAGGAGCACGCGCCGCTCCTCCCCGCGGGTGAAGGGCGCCGTCCACCTTTTTCGGTTGACGCCGTACTCCCGGGCGTAGTTTTCCAGCATGCAGGCCTCTTCAAAGGTGACGGGCGCGTAGCCGGATTTGAGCACCGCCACGACGTCCTCGCGGGCATAGTCGCCGGCCATCGCGCGCAGCGCCGCCAGCAGGAAGCGCGCCAGCGCGTGGGAGGCGGCGGGGAGCTTTTCATCGGTATAAAAGGGCAGGCCACTGTCCCGAAGCGCGGCGGCCACGGCGAACGCGTAGCCGTTCTGGTCGGGGTAGAGCACCGCGATGCGCTCGATCTCCATCCCTTGGGCGCACAGCCGCATGATCTGCCGGCTGACGGCGGTCGCTTCCTCATAGGGGCTCATATACTGGGAGAGAAACACGTTCTGCTGCGGGCCGGCATAGGTTCGCTCGGGGTAGGCGAACAGCGCTTCGTCCAGGTGACGGATGGCCGGGGCGTGCGCAAGGGGCGCGTGCGGCAGCCATACTTCCCCAAGCGGCAGCCCGCGCGCCTCCAGCGCCCGGGCGAAGCGCGCCACGCTCTGGCGCACGGGGCGGTACAGGTCGGCGTCCGGCGCGGTTTCCGGCCGGCATAACAGCGCGACGGTCAGGCTTTCGCACCCGCCCGCCATGGCGCACAGCAGCTCGATCAGCTGCTGGGGCAGGGCGTCAAAGCCGTAGACGAACACATGCCGGCCTTCCATCAGCCCGCTTTCGGGCAGGCGGGCCGCCAGATAGCGCAGCTGATCCTCCCCGTCGCCGAAGCGTCCGGCCAGCGTATCCTCATAGGCGGCGTACACCGTCGCCAGATCGCAAAGCTTCGCGCGGCGCATGCCCTCGGGCAGGGTTTGGGCGTAGGCGGCCAGCGCGTCCGGCGACATGCCCCCGCGCTTGAAATCCGCGATCAGCGCGGTCAGCCTGTCGGTAAACCCGCGTCGCTTCGCGGCGGCGGGGTAGAAGGCCAGTTTCTTCTCGCAGCGTTCCAGCGCGTAGCTGACGGCCATCTGCCGCCCCGCGCCGGAAAGGGGCGCGCGCTCGTCCGCGCCCACGGCCGCCGGTACGCGCTGGGCAAGCCGCGAGGGGGAGAGCACCTCCAGCGTGAAAAAGCCCTCCAGCTTCAGCCGGTCGAGCAGCTCCCGCTCGGCCTGCAGGGTAAACTGCTCCGGCACCAGCAGCACGCAGGGCTCCCCCCGCGCGTACCGTTCCCCGATGCGCCCGGCCACGGGCGCAAACAGCCGGTGCGCTTCGCCCAGCCAGACGCTCACCTGTGCCACGGTCTTTCCCCCCTTTTGCGTTCCCTTACCCATTGTGTTATGATACCACAGAATGAGACATTTGGGGAGGCTTTGACCATGCGGGACACCATCGCGGGCATCGCCACCGCCATGGGCGAGGGCGGGGTCGCCATTGTGCGCCTGAGCGGCGGGGACGCCGTGGCGCTGTTTGCGCGCGTGTTTCGCGCGGCCAGGCGCGTGCCGCCCTACGAGGATCACCGCCTGATGTACGGCCATGTGGTGGACGAAACCGGCGCGCCGGTGGACGAAGCCATGGGCGTTGTGATGTACGCGCCCCATACCTACACCCGCGAGGATGTATGCGAGCTGCACACCCACGGCGGCTACGCCGCCGCCGCGACCGCCATGCGGCTGTTGACGCGCCTGGGCGCGCGCCCCGCCGAGCCGGGGGAGTTTACCCGCCGCGCGTTCATGAACGGGCGCATCGACCTTACGCAGGCGGAGGCCGTGATGGGCGTCATCGGCGCGCGCTCCCAGGCCGCGCTGAAAAGCGAGGAAGCGCTGCTGTCCGGCGGCGCGAGCCGCTTCATCCGGCAGGCGCAGGATAAGCTGATCGCGCTGATCGCCGGGGTGGAGGCCCACCTCGACTACCCGGACGAGATCGACGAAACCGAAGCCACCGCCGGTTTGCGGGAAGGGCTTGCGGCGCTGGTCGCGGCGCTTTCCGGCGCGGTGGACGAGCGCGGCGCGCGCATCCTGCGCGAGGGCCTCCGCGTGGCGCTCTGCGGCCGCCCCAACGCAGGCAAGAGCACGCTGTTTAACGCCCTGCTGGGCGAGGAGCGCGCCATCGTAACCGAGGTGCCCGGCACCACCCGGGATGTGCTGGAGGGCAGTTTCAGCCTGGACGGCCTCAACGTGCAGCTTTTGGACACCGCGGGCCTGCGCGAAAGCGAGGACACGGTGGAGCGCATCGGCGTGGAGCGCGCCCGGGCCGCCGTGGCCCAAGCGGACGCGGCCCTTTTGGTGGTGGACGCCTCCAAGCCGCTGGACGCGGACGAGCAGGCGCTGCTGGCCGCGAACCTCGGCTGCCCCTGCGCGGTGCTGCTCAACAAGGAGGACGCGCAACCCGTGCTCACCTTGGCGGACGTCGCGGCGCACACCGCGCACGCGCCCATCCTGACCCTTTCGGCCAAGACCGGGCAGGGGCTTGCGCAGGTGCGGGCGTATCTGGCGTCGCAGGCGAAGCTGCCGCGCGAGGGCATGCTCACCCACGAGCGGCACATGGCCGCGGCGAGGGAGGCCGCCGCGCGGCTCACGCAGGCGCTGGCCGCGCTGGAGGCCGGCGTGCCGCTGGACGTGGCCGCGGTGGACCTGCGCGAGGCGCTGTGGTCGCTGGGCCGCATCACCTGCGAGAGCGTGGACGACCGTCTGCTGGACGAGATCTTTTCGACGTTCTGCGTGGGGAAATAGCCCGCGCCATGCAAAGCGGCCGTGCCGCCGGGTCCCAAGGTTAGCAGGCGGGATGGGGCGGGGCGGCCGGCGAACCGGCGAGCCCAGGAGGCTTCAGCGGAAGCCGGCGCATCGGCCCTGACAGCCGGTCCGCCGCGACGGCGACGGCATCCCTTCAGGGCGACATGCCCTACGGCGTTTCCAGGCCGTCCAGCAGCTTCAGGCTTTCCTCGTCCAGAAAGGCGGGCGTATAGGCGCGGGTGGCGGCTTCGCGTTCCTGCAGGTAGCCCTCCAGCCCCAGCGCGAAATACCGATCCTGCGCGCGGGCGTACTCACGGGCGGTCAGCCGTCGGTCCAGCCCTTTGGCCGTCACGCTCGGCATGGGGGTGTACTGCCGCATCAGGCTCACGGGGGTGCCGGGGGGCAGTTCCCGCGCGACGGCGTCCAGGATTGTGAGCGTTTCATCCACACGCAGGGGCAGCACCAGATGGCGCACCAGCGTGCCGCCGGTCATCAGGCCGTCCGCGTCGTATACCGCCGCGCCGGTCTGTTCGCGCATGGCCTTGACGGCCGCGAGCGCCACCTCGTAATAATCCGGCGCGGCGGCCAGTTCCCGAGCCGTGGAAGCCTTGGCGAACTTGAGGTCCGGCAGGAACACGTCCACCAGCCCGCGCATCGCCCGGATGGCTTCCGGGCTTTCATAGCCGCCGGAGTTCCACACCACCGGGATGCCCGGCCGCCGGAGCGCCAGCGCTTCCAGCACGGCCGGCCAGACGTGGGCGGCGCTTACCAGGTTCAGGTTGTGCACGCCCAGCGCCTCCACGCGTGAAAACAGCTCGCTGAGCGCCCGGGGCGTCACCGCGCGCCCCCGTTGCCCGCCGCGGCTGATGGGGGCGTTCTGGCAGAATACGCAGCCCAGCTGACACCCGCAGAAGAAGACGGCGCCGCTGCCCCGCGTGCCGCTCAGGCACGGCTCCTCCCAAAAATGCCGGGCGGCGCGCGCCACGGCGGGCAGGGTGCCCATGCCGCAAAAGCCGTTCCCTTCGGTTTCGGTGCGCAGGGCGCCGCACCGTCTGGGGCAGAGATTGCATACCAACCCTCGTCGCCTCCCGCATGGATGATCCCTGCAAGGATAACACACCCGCGCCCGGCGTTCAAGGCGGCCGGCTGGCTGTTGGCAGCGGGGCGTGCCGCCGCAAGCGTGCCGGCCCCCTGCGCCGCGGTAGGGCAAGCCCTCTTGCGCAACGTTCCCCCGCCGCTACCGGCCGCCGCCCCGGCCCAAAAAGGCGAATCTGGTCGAAAATCGACCAAAATGGTGAATTCTGATAGGAATTAACAAGGTTAATAGATACCCACCCCGCGCCCGTCTGTGTATACTGAACGCAAACAACGGGCATTCCCCGTGCGGAGCGCCCGGTTCACGTACCCAGAATGAAGGAGGAACCCAGGCATGAAAAAAATCTTGGCGACGCTACTGGCCCTGACGCTGCTCATCTCGATGGTCACCATCGCTTCCGCGGAAAGCCCGGTGAACATCACCGTGTTCCACTACATGGCGCAGGCCACCAAGCAGGCCGGCCTCGTGGCGATCGAGGAGGCCTACACCGCGGCCCACCCCAACGTCACTTTCACCAACATCTACTACAACCAGGGCACGGACTACTTCCCGCAGCTGTCCACGGCGCTCTCCTCCGGCGATCAGCCCAACATCATCATGGGCAACCCGGGCCTGTATCCCGATCTGGTAACCGAGGGCTTCGTGATGGATCTCACGGACAACGCCGTGATCAAGAGCCTGAACCTACCCCACGGCGATCTGGGCGACGTATCCGCGGGCGGCAAGATCTACGGCTTCCCCATCGACTTTAAAACCTGGGGCATTTTCTACAACAAGACCATCTTCGCCGAGCAGGGCCTGGAAGTGCCCACCACCCTAACCGAGCTCAACGCCCTGCAGCAGAAGCTGATCGACGCGGGCATCGATCCCTACGTGCGCAGCTTCGGCGACGCCGTGTACGGCGATATCGAAATGCGCAACACCGTGTGGCCGCGCGCGCTGGCCGCCGGCAACAACGATGTGTTCCAGAAGCTCATGAAGGGCGAAGCGAAGTTCACCGATTACCCCTACTTCGCCGAAGCGCTTACGAACTGGACCGCCCGCATGGTCGCCCCCCGCACCGACGATATGAGCAACACCCAGGATATGGGCCTTGAAGTGTTCGCCGCCGGCGGCGCCGCGATGCGCTATGACGGCACCTGGTCCATCGGCGATATGCTCAAGAAGAACCCCGCCTTCGAAGTCGGCTTCTTCGTCGTGCCCATCGACGACAACGGCTCCGCCAAGATGAACGTGCAGGTCGACCAGGCCTTCATGGTCAACCCCCAGGCGGAAAACAGCGACGTGGCCCTCAACTTCATGGAATACTGGATCACCGAAGGCGTGGCCTGGTCCGAAATGAGCCAGATGCCGCTGCTGACCGGCGTCACCTCCGACAAGCTCCTGCCCCTGGTCAAGACCCTCGCGGAAATCAAGGGCTCCGGCAACATCGCCCACTACGGCGATTTCACCAAGCCCTTCAGCAGCGCCTTCACCACCGCGTGGCGCACCGAGCTGACCGCCTATGCCGAAAGCACCCTCACCGGCGGCGGCATGACCATTGACCAGTGCCTGGAAAACCTGCAGAAAGCCTTTGACGAGGTCATCGCGCTCAACTGACGCCCAACCCGGTTGCTTAGCGTACCCCGGCCGCCTGCCGCGCCTGTCGCGGCAGGCGGCCGCCACCACGGAGCAGGAGCTGATTGTGATGACCATCCAACCCCCGGCTCGCCTGGATCGGAAACCGACCCTGTCCCGCTACGCCCTACGCGAGCACGGCGCCAATATCCTGTTCATGCTGCCTGCGTTCCTGCTGTTCGCCTACGTGGTGCTCATCCCGTTTTTGCAGAGCATCCCGGTTTCCTTTACGGATAAGAAGGCGATCTTCGCCAGCAGCTGGAACTTCGTGGGCATGGACAACTACCTCAAGCTGCTCAAAAGCGCGTCCTTTCAGGATAGTTTCATGCACACCGCGCAATTCACCGCCGTGTATATCGTAGGCGCAAACGTGCTGGGCCTGTCCCTCGCGCTGATGCTGTGGAAAACCGGGCGGTTCAACAACATCGTACGCACGCTGCTGTTCATGCCCTTCACGGTGTCGCTGGTCGCCTCCACCAAGGTATGGAGCTATGTGTACACCGATATCCTCACCCCGCTGACCGGCTCGCCCAGCCCGCTGGGCATCTCCTCGCAGGTGATCTACGGCCTGGCGCTGATCGCCATCTGGCGGGACATGGGCTACTGCATGCTCATCTACATCGCCGCGCTGCAGTCGGTGCCGCTGGAATACTATGAAGCCGCCCGCGTGGAGGGCGCCAACGCATGGCACGAGTTGCGCCACATCACGGTGCCCATGATCGTGCCCGCCTTCACCGCCAACGTGACCCTGCTGCTTTCCTGGGGCCTGCGGTGCTTTGATTACTCCCAGATGGTCATCAACATGAAAACGGCCAAAACCACCGCCGTGTTCGTGTACGAATACATCTTCGGCAACGCCCGCGCGGGCGTGGGCCAGGCCGGCGCCATCATGCTCACGCTGGTGCTGGTGCTGCTGACCAACATTGTGACAACCATCCTGCGCAAAAGGGAGGTGGAGATGTAATGGCCCAAACCAGCTATTGCCCCACCACCGTGCAAAACTTCGGCCGCGAAGCCGGGCGCAGCCGCGCGAAGGCGCTCGCCGCCGCGGCGCTGCGGGTGCTGTTTGTGCTCGCGGTCACCGCGATGGTGCTGGTGCCCTTCTACATCAGCTTTCTCTACTCCATCAAAAGCCATTCCGATATCAGCCTCACCCGCCTCGCGTGGCCCAGTGCTCCCACGTTTGAAAACTACCTGCGCGTGATCCGCGAAAACAAGTACGTGGGCATCGGCTTTCAAAACAGCCTGATCACCACCGTCCCCACGGTGCTGATCCTGCTGGTGACCACCTCCATGGCCAGCTTCGTTCTGGCGCGCAACAGCGGCAAGTTCTACAAGATCATGTACGCCCTGTTCATCAGCGGCATTCTGGTTCCGTTTCAGTGCATCATGCTGTCGCTGTACGTCAATATCTACAGCGCCGGGCTGGCCAGCAGCAACCTGGGGTTCATCCTCGCCCGCAGCGGCTTTCAGGTGAGCATCAGCGTGCTCACGGTCACGGGGTTTGTCAAGTCCGTCCCAAGGGACATGGAGGAGGCCGCCGCCATCGACGGCTGCGGCAAGTTCCGAACCTTCTGGAGCATCGTGTTCCCGCTGATGACGCCCGTGAACATGACGCAGATCGTGCTCAACACCCTGTTTGTGTGGAACGATTACAGCGTGGCCGTGGTGCTTTTGCGCAGCGACGAGAGCCGCACGCTCCCGCTGGCGCAGATCGTCTACTTCGGGGAAAACATGACGGAGCTGAACCTCGCTTTCGCCTTCTTCATGCTGGCGATGATCCCCATCCTGATCCTGTACCTGAGCACCCAGAAATACATCGTATCGGGCATCATGTCCGGCGCGGTGAAAGGCTGACCGGAACGGTCGCCTTTCCCGCGTAGCACGGCCCCGCAAGCGGATTGTGAATCATCCGCTTTTTTGTTATAATGGCGGCACAGATATCCGCCGTTGACAAACGAACAGCCGCGAAAGGAGCCGCCATGCCGCTGAAAGTGATCATCGTGGAAGACAACCCCGCCACGGTCCGCTCGCTCCGGGAAACCATCCGCTGGGACGCGCTGGACTGCGTGGTGGCGGGCGCCGCAAGCGACGGGGAGAGCGGCCGCCGGATGATCCTCAGGGAATCGCCGGACATTGTGCTTACCGATATCCGCATGCCCCGCCTGGACGGGCTGGATATGGTCACCGAGATCCGTCAGCATCTGCCCGACTGCAAAATCATCATCATCACGGGGTACGATCAGTTCCAGTACGCCAGCCGCGCCATCAAGCTGTCGGTGTTTGACTATATCCTCAAGCCCATCGACAACGAGGAGGTCGAGCGCGCCATCCGCCGCGCCGCCGCCATGACCCGCCGCAAGCTGGAGGCGGATGTCGCGCTGGAGCAGGCCCTGACGCTCCGGCGGCGCGCGCAGCTGTTGCTCCTTTTGACCAACGACAGCCAGCGCGGGCAGGGCGTGCGCGACATGCTGGCGGACGTGGGGCTCCACTTCGCCGCCTATTACATCATGGTGATCCAGCTACACGACGAGCGCGTCTACTCCCACGCCATGCTCAACCGCATCGACGCGGTGCTCGCGCGCCTGAAGATGGAGGCCGTAACCCTGCTGTTGTACGACGCGGTGGTGGTGTTCGTCACCAAGCCCGACGCCGGCGAGGGCTGGCGCGACGAGGCTGACCGCGCGGCCGAGGCCATCAACGCAGAGCTCGTGACCCCGGCGCATATCGGCATCAGCAAGCTGGGCGAATCCCAGCACGCCATCCGCTGCGCCTACCATCAGGCGCGCCAGGCGCTGTGGGAAATCGCGCTGGGGAAAAACACCACGCGCAGCAACTTCTATCAGGAAGAAGAGGAGCACCGCCCCAACGAGCGCGTGGCCGAGATGTACCGCAAAATCGACGAGCTGCTGGAAAAGGCCGACCTGAGCGACGAATCCGCCGCCGAGGCGGCCGCCGTGATCGCCGAGCAGAGCGGCAAGCAGTACAGCAACCTGCGCGCGATGGTCACGCTGTACGCCATGGCCCTGCGCAAGAAGTTCCCCCTGCCGCTGGACGAGAAAATTCACGCCTCACTGTTTGAAACCTGGTTCATCAGCAACGCCGAGGACGCCAAAGCCTGCCTGATCAAGGTCTGCACGGCGCTGCGCGAGGCGCGCGACCAGCGGGAAAGCTCCACGCAATCCCTGCTTACGCGCAACGCCCTGCAATACATCCGCCTGCACGCCATCGAGGGGCTAAGCCTGGGCGACGTAGCGGAAAAGCTCTGCGTGAGCAGCAACTACCTGTCCGCGCTGATCCGCAAGGAAACGGGCGTCACCTTTCACGAGCACGTGCTGGCCGCCAAGATGGGCGTCGCGCGCACGATGCTGGCCGATCCGCGCATTCTGGTGGACGAGGTGGCCCGCGCCGTGGGCTACGGCAACTACATCAGCTTCTACAACGCCTTCAAGCGCATCGAGCACATGACCCCGACCGAATACCGCAACCGGAGGGCAGAGTGATGGCGCGTTTTCACGGCATGCCCTACCGCGTGAAGATGATCCTTTTGTACTCCGTGACCATCGTGGCCGTGGTGGGGATGATCACGCTCACCCTGACGCTGACCGCGTCCCGGCAGGTGCTGATGGACAAGATGGCGCATTTGAACCTGCTGACCGAGCAGGTGCTCATGAGCTTTTCGGACGGCACCTCCGCCGCCGCGCAGCAACTACTCACCATGGCGTCCGGCAAGGGCGTGTCCTCCCAGATGTACGCCATGCGCAACCTCCGTCAGGATGAGCAGGGCTATTACCAGAACGCGCAAAGCCTGCTGTACGCCATCAACCAGATGATCACCACGCAATCCTTCTACGATTCGCTCTACGTGCGGCTGGACGGGGGACTCTCGTTTACAAACTCCTTCGCGCAGGAGGACTTCGTGGCGGCGGCTTCCGCGCTTCTAAACAGCGAGCCCTACGGGAACAACACTTACGGCCGCGCCCTGTGGACGCGCGGCGCGGGCGGGGAGGTCTACCTCGTGCGCGATGTGTATAACCTCTCCCCCATCCGCCACGTGGGCAAGATGGTGGCGCGCATCCGCCGCGATATGCTGGCCGGCCTGGGCACGCACAACGGCAGCCTCAACTCCACGGTCGTTTTTCTGGACGCGGACGGCCACACCATCGATATCATCGGCGGGAGCGACGAGGCGCTGGCCGCCGCCGCCGAAACCGCCGCCCAGGCGAACCTCACGGAAGTGAAGGTCGGCGATCCCTACGCCGTTTCCATCCAGCGCGGCGAGAATTGGACGGCCGTGGGCTTCCTGCCCAAGGCGACGCTCAACAGCGTCAGCCAGGCTGTGATCCGCACCGGGCTGATCGTGGGGATGCTTGGCATCCTGCTGGGCGCGCTGGCCGTGATGGCCGTTACCCAGCGCATGACCCGCCAGATGCGCCTGCTGGTAAAATCCATGGACGAGGTTTCCGCCGGCAACATGGACCTGACCGTGCCCATCGAGGCCGGGGACGAAATCGGCCAGATGGCCGCCCATTTCAACCGCATGATCGCCCAAACCCGCGAGCTGCTGGCCCGCGTGGTGCAGGAGGAAAACCGCAAGAGCAAGGCCGAGTACGAAATGCTGGAGTACAAGTACCGCTCCCTGCAATCCCAGATCAACCCGCACTTCATCTACAACGCCATGGAAACCGTCAACGCCCTGGCCAAGCTGGACGGCAACGACGAAATCTGCGACGTGGTGCGCCACATCTCCGCGTTTTTCCGCCAAAACACGGGCAACATGCAAAAGCGCTTCATCACCGTGCGGCGTGAGTTTGACAGCCTGAAGCAGTACGCGCACATCTACCACCACATCCACGGCAACTCCCTTTCCACGCCGTTTACCTGCTCCCCCGCGGCCGCCGAGGCGCTCATCCCCACGATGATCCTGCAGCCCGTGATTGAAAACGCGCTGGTACACGGCGTGCGCCCCGCCGAGGATGAGGCCGTGGTTTCCATCAACGCGACGGACACGCCGGACGGCCGGCTGGTGATCGACGTGCGCGACAACGGCAGCGGCATGCCCGCGGGCCTTGTGGAGCAGATCCTGCAAAGCCCCGCCAGCGAACCCATGAGCGACGGCCGCGCCGCCACGGGCATCGGCATGCGCAACGTGCGCGACCGCCTGCGCCTGATTTACGGAGAGCGCGCCGTTTTATCCATCGAAAGCCGCGAAAACGAAGGCACGCTGGTGTCCATCGGCATCCCCCTCGTCTACGACGAGGAGGAACTGGGGCACAATCCCAACTACTAGGGAGCAGAGGAACCGCCTCTGCTTGCGGGCAGGGGCTTTGGGGCCCCTGCACCCCTTTTGCCCGTGCGGGGGGCTTCTTTTTTTTGCGCCTGTGCGGCGCGGGCAGGGGGGGATGCGCCTGCGGGCGCACCAAAGGGCTTTCCGCTCGCCCTTTGGGAACCTTCGGTGCCCTTGCAGCTAGACTGCTCTCTTTTGCGCCTGTGCGGCGCTGGCAGGGGGATGCGCCTGCGGGCGCACCAAAGGGCTTTCCGCTCGCCCTTTGGAAACCTTCGGTGCCCTTTGCAGCTGGG
>JAAYUF010000073.1 GCA_012517815.1 Clostridiales bacterium | reverse complement strand
GAGCACGGCGTGGGCCACGCCAAGCGGGCGTTCCTGGCGGAGTCGCTGGGGAGCACGCAGCTGGACCTCATGCGCGGCATCAAGCGCGTGTTTGACCCCAACGGAATCCTAAACCCCGGCAAGGTTGTGTAGAGGGGGGCCCTTCCTCAGCATTGATTGCATACCGGAACGGAGGCGCGCCATGGCGACCATCGACATTCCCTACGGCAAAACCTGCCAACGGCTGATCCTCGACGACGCGCGGCTGGCGGGCGTGTTGCGCCCGTCCGGCGAAGCCCTGTCGGACGTTTCGCCGGAAACCATCATCCGCGAGGCGCTGGAGCGGCCCATCGGCTCGCCGCCGCTATCCGAGCTGGCGCGCGGCAAGCGCCGCGTGCTGGTGATCACCAGCGACCACACCCGCCCCGTGCCCAGCCGCCTGACGCTGCCGCCGATGCTTGCGGCAATTCGGCAGGGCAGCCCGGATGCGGATATCGTGATCCTGATCGCCACGGGCATGCACCGCCCGACCACCGAGGCCGAGCTGCGCCGCAAGCTGGGCGACGGCATCGTAGACCGGGAGGCCATCGTGGTGCACGATGCACGGCGGGACGAGGATATGTCGCTGATAGGCACGCTGCCTTCCGGCGGCGCGCTCCGGGTGAACCGGCTGGTGCCGTGGGCGGAGCTGGTCGTATCCGACGGGTTCATCGAGCCGCACTTTTTCGCGGGCTTTTCAGGCGGGCGCAAGAGCATCCTGCCCGGCGTCGCCTCGCGGGAAACGGTGCTCTATAACCACAACGCCGGCTTTATCGCCCATCCGCTGGCCGCGCAGGGCAGCCTGAACGGCAACCCTCTGCACCGGGATATGGCCTACGCCGCCAGGACGGCCGGGCTTCGCTTTATCCTAAACGTCCTGCTGGGCGATGGCCACCGCGTGATCGCCGCCTTCGCGGGCGATCCCGAAGAGGCGCACGCTGCCGGCTGCGCGCTTTCCCTGCGCCTGACGCGCGTAATGCCGGTGGAGGCGGAGATCGCCGTAACTTCCAACGGCGGCTATCCGCTGGACCAAAACCTCTACCAGGCCGTCAAGGGCATGACCGCCGCCGAGGCCTGCGTAAAGCCCGGCGGGGCGATCGTCATGTGCGCGGCGCTGGACGACGGGCACGGCGGCGAGGATTTCTTCAACTGGTTTGCGCTGCGCGCAAACCCCGCCGAAGTGGCGCGGGACATCGCGCAGGTTCCGCCGGAAGAGACGCGCATGGATCAGTGGGAGGCGCAGATACTGGCCCGGGTGCTTGGCAAGGCGACCTGCTTTTTTGTGACCGGGGAAGAAAACCGCGCGCTGGTGGAGCGCATGCACATGCGCTGGGCGCCGGACGTAAACGCTGCCGTTGCCGCGGCGACCGCCCTATTGGGGGATTCAGCCCGCGTTACCGTGATCCCGGACGGGGTCGGCGTGGTGGTGCGGGCCTGATCCCTGCCGCGCAAACCCGGCGCAACCATTTGGCGGCTCATGGCTTTGGGCCGCCTGACCGACCGGAGGAATGACGATGCGCTATCTGCTGGGCGTGGATTTCGGGGGCAGCTCGTCCAAGGCGACGCTGCTGGGGGAGGACGGCCGGGTGTACGCGACCGCGGGCCGCGAGTACCCCACCTACTACCCGCAAAACGGCTGGGCCGAGCAGGACGCGGACGACAGCTACGACGCGCTTTGCTACAACGTGCGGGAGATTCTAAGGGAAACCGGCATTCGGCCGGAAGAAATCGCCGCGCTGTCGCTGGACGCCGCCACCCATACCGCCGTGCTGGTGGACGAGGACGGGCGGCCCGTGCGCCGCGCCATCTACTGGACGGATGCCCGCGCAACCGAGCAGGCGGCCCGCCTCAAAGCCGAACACGGCCGGGAGATCATGCGGCTTTGCTACAACGGCGTTTCGAGCCTGTGGACGCTGCCGCAGCTGGCGTGGCTTAAGGAGCACGAGCCGGAAACGCTTGCCCGCGCCCGTCACCTGATGGCCGTCAAGGATTTTGTGCGCTACCGCCTGACCGGCGATATCGTCACCGACCCCATCGAGGCCATGGGCGGGCTGCTGCTGGACGTGGCCCGCAACGAATGGTCGCCCTTCCTGTGCGGGCTGGCGGGCATCGATCCTAAAATCCTGCCCCCGATTGTCGATCCGCAGACGAAGCTTTCGCCCCTGCGCGCGCAGGCGCAGGCCGATACGGGCCTGTCCCGGGATACCGTGGTGATCGTCGGCGCGACCGATACCTGCATGGAGGTCTACGCCGCTGGCGCGGTGGCGGTCGGGCAGGCGGCCGTCAAGCTCGCCACGGCCGGGCGCATCTGCCCCATTACCGACCGCGCGCTGGTGGACCCGCGGCTGGTCACCTACCGCCATGTGGTAGATGGCCTGTGGTACCCCGGCACGGCCACCAAATCCTGCGCGGCCAGCAACCGCTGGTACCGCGATACCTTCGGCGGGGAGTTCGCGTCGCTGACCGCGGCGGCCGCGGGCGTGCCGCGCGGCTGCGAGGGGCTGTTCTTTCACCCGTATCTGCAGGGGGAAATCACCCCCTACCTGGACGACAAGCTCCGCGCGAGCTTCACGGGCGCGGCGGGCTTCCACACGCGCGCGCATTTCAACCGCGCGGTGCTGGAGGGCGTCGCCTATTCCATGAAGGATTGCTTTGAAACCTTGCGGGAGATGGACGCCGCGCCCACCGAGGCCGTGGCCATCGGCGGCGGCTCCAAAAGCGACCTGTGGCGGCAGATACTGGCCGATATGCTGGGCATCCCGCTGACGACGGTGGAAAACGTGGATTCGTCGCTGGGCAGCGCGATGCTCGCGGGCGTGGCGATCGGCGTGTTTGCCGACCACGCCGAGGCCGTGCGCCGCTGTGTGCGCGTAACCGGCGTAACCGCGCCCGACCCCGCCGCCGTCGCTTTTTACGACGAGCGGTTTACGCTGTACAAGAGCATTCAGGCGGCGCTCGCGCCGATTTACCATCGCCTGTAGGCGCGCGCGCCCTTGGGCGCAGCCTGACGGCCGGGCTTTGCGCCATGGCGGGCCTGCGGCTCGTATCGCCCGGCACGGCCCGACGGCCCTTTCAGGCCAGGCGGACCCTGCGGACGGGACCCCGCCCGTCAGGCCGCCGACCACCCGCGAAAGCTTCGCACGTCGGGTTTGTTGGGCTTCGTGCAAGGCAACTCCCTGCGCCCCGGCAGCGCTTGGCCAGCCATCGCATCCGCTCCGGCCCCGCCGCGGTGCGCAGCCCGCGCGGTTAAGCGGTACGGGCTGCGCTCCGGCGGGCTGAACCCCGCTCCCTCCTCGACAACCGCCACGCCCCAGAACCGGCGGGGCGCAGCCATCACCCACGAACAGGGACGGTGCTCATGAAAATACTCGTTTGCGTCAAGCAGGTGCCCGATACCACCGAGGTGAAGCTCGGCGCGGATTTCACGCTGGAGCGCGATTTTGTGGCGCAGATCATGAACCCGGCGGACGAATCCGCGCTGGAGCTTGGGCTTGCCCTGCGGGACCTTCGCGGCGGCAGCGTGACCGTGCTCACCATGGGCCCGGAGCGCGCCGCCGGGATGCTGCACGAGGCGCTCTCCCGCGGGGCGGACGAAGCCGTGCTGCTGACCGACCCCGCTTTCGCGGGTTCCGATACGCTGGCGACGGCTCGCGCGCTGCGAGCGGCCCACGATTTTCTCGGCGGCTTTGACCTGATCCTGTGCGGGCGGCGCGCGACCGACGGCGAAACCGGGCAGGTGGGGCCGATGCTGGGCTCGCTGCTCAACCGGGCGTGCGTGACCAACGTGACCGCCGCGCGCGTGGAGACACCCGAGCAACCGGGCGTGGCAAACGGCGCGGTATCCCTGCTGGCGGACCAGCTGACGGAGGACGGAACCGTGCTGTGGCGCTGCGCGACGCCCGCGTTGCTCACTCTGTGCGAGTGGAGCTATCGGCTGCGTCTGCCGACGCTTGCCGGGCTGCGCCGCGCGGCAACCGCGCCGGTTCGCACGCTCACGGCCGCCATGCTTTATCTTTCGCCCGCGGTATGCGGGCTCAGGGGTTCCCCTACGCGCGTGGTGCGCGTCAGCGCCCGCTCCGCCGGGCTTCGCCCCTGCCGCAAGCTGACGGTGGAAGCCTTCCTTGGCGAGGGGGTGCTGCCATGATCCTTGCGGTCGTCTGCGTCGCGCCTTCCGCCGGCGAGCTGATCGCCAAGGCCAGGGCGCTGTCCGCAAAAGCCCGGGTGGTGGCGCTGTGCGAGGCGGATGGCGAAAGCGCCGCATACTTCGGCGCGTGCGGCGCGGACGAGCTTTTACGGCTGCCCGCCTGCGCGGACGACTGCGCGCAGGGCACCCGCATCGCCCGCGCGCTGGAGCGCCTGACACCTGACTCGGCGCTGTTCCCCGCCACCGTTCGCGGGCGCTTCCTTTCGGCGTGGGTCGCGGCCAAGCTGGAAACCGGCCTGACCGCGGATTGCACGGCCCTCTCCCTCACCGCGGAAGGCCATCTGCTGCAAACCCGCCCCGCCTATGGCGGCAACCTGACGGCCGACATCCTCTGCCGGGACAGCCGCCCGCAGCTGGCGAGCGTCCGGCCGGGGGTGTTTCCCCCGCCCGCCCCAAACCCGGCGTGCCCGAGCGCGCGGGACCCAGGCGACGGCGAGGGTCCGCTGCCGCGCAACCTGCCACGGCTGCTGGAAAGGCTCGGCTTCGTGCCCGCGGAAGGGGGCGTGCCGCTGGCCCGTTCCCGGATCATCGTCGCGGGCGGAAAAGGCATCGGCAGCCGGGAAGGGTTTGCCGTGCTTGGGGAACTCTCCCATCTGCTGGGCGGGGCCCTCGGGGCCACGCGCGGCGCGGTGGACGCCGGCTGGATTCCCTACGCGCACCAGATCGGTCAGACGGGCGTGACCGTAAGGCCGAAGCTCTATCTGGCTTTCGGCATCAGCGGGATGATCCAGCACCTCACGGGCATGAGCGGCGCGGAAACGGTCGTCGCCGTCAATACCGATCCGTTCGCCCCCATTTTCGACCACGCGGACTACGGCATCGTCGCGGACTGGCAGGCGACCGCCGCCGCCATGATCCGTCACCTGAAGGAAAGGAAGGGTACCCGATGAATTTCAAGAAAACCTACGCTCCGAAAAAAGGCTACTCGCCGATTTGCGAAATCGGGAAATGCTCGCTTCACGATCTGGAGTTCGGCGTGATCGAGCTGGGCCCCGGCGAAAGCCTCGCCTATGATACGCGGGATCGCGAGGCCGCTTTCATCGTGCTGGGGGGCCGCGCCGCCTTCGCCGCCAACGGAAAGGACTACGGCACCGTCGGCGCGCGTCGCACCGTGTTTGAAAGCCCCAAAGCCGAAGCCTTCTACGCCCCGCGCGGTTGCGAGGTGCTAATCAGCAGCCCGTGGAACGTGAAAATCGCCGTCTGCCAGACCCCCGTGGACGAGGACAGCGAGCCGCAGGTGATCCGGCAGGACGCGGTGCGCGTGGCGCGTCTGGGCGTGAAACCGTGGGAACGGGATACCAGCTTCATCGTGGACGGCGCCACTAACGCCAAAAAGCTGACCATCGGGGAAGCCTACATCACGCCGGGCAACTGGGCCGGCTTTCCCCCGCACAAGCACGATGTGGAAGCCATGCCCGCCGAGGGCGTGCTGGAGGAGATCTACTACTTCCAGTTTGACCCGCCGCAGGGCTTCGGCATCCAGTGCCTGTACACCTCCGACGGGGAAATCGACGAAGCCTACCGCGTGAAGCACGACGAGCTTGTGGAGTTCCCGCGCGGGTACCACACCACGGTCGGCGCGCCGGGCTACAACACCTATTTTCTGTGGATGATGGCCGGCCGGCATCAGGGCTTCTACCGCAGCAACGACCCCGCGCACGCCTGGGTGGGCGCGGTGGAAAACCTGCTGAAAAAGCAGTAATCCGATTGCTACTCCCGAGCGCCTCCCGCTCGCGGCGCGCTTCTGCTGCGGCTTCTCCGCCAAAAGCATGGCGCAGCCCCGCTACGCCTTCGCTCCCGCGCCTCGTCCCGGAAGAGAATCGCTCAAGCGCTTTGATGCATTCCCGCATGGAAACAGTTTAGCGGCATGGTTTTCGTTTCCGGGGAGGCATGAGCCGCGCCGCCCGGAACCATCTTGGTTTTCGGTGGAGCCGCGGGCGGCGGGCGCGTCTTGCGACCGTGCCTCCCTCACCACCGCGGCCGCCCTCGGTGAAAAGCCGCGGCGAAGCCGCCAAAGGAAGGTTTGCATGGAAAACAGGCTGGGCGTGTATTACGCCTTTCTGGACCCTTCGGATACCGTGGACTGGCTTTCGTGCCTGCGCAGAACCCGGGAAGCCGGGCTGAACATCCTGGAGATGAGCGCGCCGCGCCTTAGGCGGCTGACCGCGCAGGCCCGCTGGGAAATCGCGGACAGCGCGGCCCGGCAGGGCCTGGGGCTGACCCTCGCCACGGCCCTGACCCCCGAAACGGATGTGAGCGACGCCGACCCCGCCGTGCGCGCGGCCGGCGTGCAAAGCCTCCGGGAAGATCTCAAGCTGGCGCGCGCCATGGGGGCTACGGCGCTGGGCGGGGTGCTCACCGGCGTCAGCAAACAGTTTCCCCCGGGTGTGGAGCGCACGCGGGGCGAGAGGGTCGACCGCGCCATCGGCTCCCTGCGGGAAGTCGCCAAGGCGGCCGAGGATCTGGGCGTGACCCTTTGCGTGGAAGCCGTGAACCGCTTTGAAACCCCGCTGGTGAACACCTGCGAGGAAGCGCTGCGCGTGGCGGAGGCCGTGGACAGCCCGCGGCTGGGCGTGCACCTGGACGCGTTTCACATGAACATCGAGGAAGCGAACCCCGCCGCGGCCATCCGGCTGGCGGGCCGCCGGCTTACGCACTTCCACGCGTGCGAAAACAACCGCGCGCTGCCGGGGCAGGGCCACATCGACTGGCCGTCGGCGTTTGCGGCGCTGGCCGACATCGGCTACGAAGGGCCGATCGTCATGGAGGCGCTGGCAGGCCCCTACGGCGGCATCGCGGGGCGGCTGAACATCTGGCGCGTGCTCTCGCGCGATGTGGATGCCGAGCTGGCCGCCGCTGCCTGTTTCCTGAAGGAAAGGATGGTGGAAACCCGTGCCGTTTGACCGTTACGCCTTCATCGCGGGGGCGCTGTGCCAGACCGGCGACCGCTACCTGCGCGCCGGCTACAAGGAAAAGACCCTCACCGTGCCCGAGGTGCTTCGGGCGGTGGCCGCGCGCGGCGTCGCAAGCGGCGTGGAAATCCACCACCGCGGCAACGAGGACGCCGCCTATCTGGACGAACTGCGCCGCACGCTTGCCGATACCGGGCTTCGCACGACCTTCGTAAACACCTGGACCTACGGCGAACCGCGCTGGCGGTTCGGGTCGCTTTCCGCCGCCGACGCGGAAACCCGCCGGGCGGCCGTCGCCCGCTGCAAGGCAACCTTGGATTACGCGCGGGCGCTGGGCGCCATGGGCGTGAGCCTGTGGCTGGGGCAGGACGGCTTTGATTACGCCTTCCAGACCGATTATCAGGCGCAGTGGCAGCACCTGGTCGACAGCCTGAAAGAACTGTGCGATTACGCCGACGGCCTGCCCCTGGCGCTGGAGCCCAAGCCGCGCGAGCCGCGCAACCGCTCGCTGATCGACAGCGTGCAGACGGCGCTGCTCCTGCGGCTGGAATGCGGGCGCGATAACCTTGGCGTCACGCTGGATACGGGGCACGCCATCGCCGGCGGGCAGGGGCTTGGCCCTTCCATCGCGCTGGCGGCGCGGCACGGGGCGCTGTATAACCTGCACACCAACGACAATTACGGCTCGTGGGACGACGACATGATCGTGGGCTCCGTTCGCCTAAACGAAGCGCTGGAAACGTTCTACCTGCTGGAGAAGTACGGCTACGCGGGCTATATCTCCGTGGATATCTTCCCCTACCGGGAGGACGCCGTCGCCGCCGTGGAAGAAAGCATCCTGTGCATGCGGGATTACCGGCGCGTGGTGGAAAAACTGGGCGTTGCGCGCATCGATCGGCTGATCGCCGCGGAGGACATGCCTGCGACCCTTCGCGCGGTGCGCGAGGCCGTGTTCGGCAGGGCGTGACGGGTAACGGCGCGGGGACTTTACCGGTCGCCGATTCCCGCAAGCCGCCGGCGCCGTGCGCCTGACCGCCGCCGGGCCGCAGCGTTTCGACCGCTGCGCCGCTCGCGGGTCGCATAAGGCCGCCGCCGGCACGGTAAAAGCCGCAGATGCCTCGTTTCAAGGGCGCGGAGCATGAACCTGTCGCGCGCCCTGTATGCGAAAACGCTTATGGTACCGCATGCTCCGGCCGGACACGGATAACGCATGACAAAGCCGGAATTGCTTCGTTTCAAGGGCCCGGGGTGCGAACGTGTCACGCGCCCTGTATGCGAAAACCCCTATGGTACCGCATGCTCCGGCCGGACACGGATAGCGCACGGCAAAACCGCAGATGCTTCGTTTCAAGGGCGCGGGGCACAAGCCTGTCTCGCGCCCTTAATTTTGCCTTTCGGCCCCCGGCCTCCCGCATTTGACCCAAAACCGGCGACGGTTGCAGGCTTCCTCCCGCGGGTATATCCCAGTGCCGCCAGGAAAGCGCCGCGGCAAAAAAGGCGGCCCGCGTCAAATGCACACGGGCCGCCTTGCAAAGGATGGTTTGACCGTTTTTCGAAGCCTGCACCGCCTCTATCCGGCAGCGTCCCATCAGGGCCGGTCCGACTTGGCGTGGCGGAACAGCTGCTCGACGGTGCTCGCGCCTTCCTCCGGCGGCTGATCCTCCTCGTCCTCCGCCGTGCTGACGGGTTGCGGCGGCACGGCGGTTCGGGAGGGTTCGTCGGGGGCGTCTTCCGGCACGGAGGGATCGGCCTTGGGGGCGTTCGCCCCCGGCGCGTCCTTTGCCCCCGCTTCGGCCCGCGCCTGCTTTTCGGCAGCCTTCTCCTCGCCCGCGGCCACGCGCAGATCATCGCTGGTCAGCAGCATCAGCGTATCGCGGTTTATCTCCGGCAGGCTCGCCAGGCGATCCGCCTGCGCGCTCACCGCGCGCTCAAACAGGTTGCGCACGCCGCGTGCGTTGCCAAAGCCCTTCACGTCCAGGCTCAGCAGGGCCAACAGCCCCTTGAGCAGGTCGCGGGCGTCGGGGCTCAGGCGGTAGCCGCTCTTTTCGCACCGCATGTCGAAAATCGCGAGCATCTCCTCCACGGTGTAGTCCGGAAAGTGCATGAAGCGGTTAAAGCGGCTTTCCAGCCCCGGGTTGGAGTGCACGAAGGTTTCCATCAGCTCCGTGTAGCCCGCCACGATCACCACCAGATCATCGCGGTGGTCCTCCATGGCTTTGAGGAGCGTATCCACGGCTTCCTGGCCGTAATCATTCTCGCCGTGGTCGGTCAGGGCGTAGGCTTCGTCCACAAACAGCACGCCGCCCAGCGCCTTGGCGATCGCCTCGCCGGTTTTCAGGGCGGTCTGCCCCACATAGCCGGCCACCAGCCCGCCGCGGTCCACCTCCACCAGCTGCCCCTTGGAGAGGATGCCCAGGCTCCGGTAGATGCGGCTCATCAACCGGGCGATCATCGTTTTGCCGGTGCCGGGGTTGCCCGAAAACACCATGTGCAGCGAGAGGTCCTCCACGGGCAGGTCGTTTTGCCTGCGGAGCTTCTGCACCGTGACCAGGTTGATGAGGCTTTGCACCTCTTTTTTGATCACCGACAGGCCGATG
The DNA here is from genome assembly GCA_012517815.1 of Clostridiales bacterium. Lineage (GTDB taxonomy): Bacteria > Bacillota > Clostridia > Christensenellales > Aristaeellaceae > CAXXOK01. The sequence continues at coordinate 42,225 of JAAYUF010000073.1, read as the reverse complement.
TAGTCTTCCAGTTCCTTTTTCAGGTTCTCGATCGGCTCGGGCGGCGCTTCGGTTTCCTGGCTTTTCCGGGCTTTGGGCTGCGCGGCCGATGCCTGCCCTGCGTCGGCCGCGTCCGCATCGGCCGGCGCAGGGGGCGCGGCGGCGGACGGCTCCTTCACGGCGGGCGTGCCGCCGGATTGCAGCGTGGGCAGGCCCCACAGATCGTCGGCGATCCGACGGAGATTATTCTGCGTCATCTGGTTGATGACGTCCATCTGCAGCTTGATGATCTCTTCCTTACGGTCCATGGCGACGCTCCTTCGGCCGGGCCCGCGGGCGGATGCCCCGGGCGTTGTCGCGGTTATTATAGCACGCCAGGCCCGCGTTTCGCAATCCAAGCGCGGCGGGCGGCGTCGTTTTCGTGTCCCGGGGCATCAGGGGCCGGGCGTTGCCAGTTCCAGCAGGAAAACGCCGTTGTCGGCGTCAAACCCGAAGCCCGCCGAGCGGAGCGTCCGGCGCGACGCGGCGTTCCCCTCCTCCGGGCAGACGATCACGCGCCGGGCGTCTGGTTCGGCGGCGATTCTTTCCACGAGGCGGCGCACCGTTTCCCGCCCGCAGCCGCGGCCCAGGAAATCGGGTTCGCCGATCAGGTAATCGATGCTGTATGTGCCCCGAACGGGCAGGCTACCCTGCCAGGTTTCCCCGGACGCCTCGTAGGGGTAGTACTGCGCAAAGCCGACCGGCGTATTATCCGCGAGGACGATGAAATGCCGGAGGAAGCGAAACGCGCCGTTGCGGCCGCGCACTTCCGTCAGCCAGTCCTGCGGGTTTTCATACCACCGGGCCGCATGCGGCGCATGGAGCCAACGCTCAAACAGGGGTAGATCGCTCTCCGCCAGCGGCCTCAGCCTGATCTCCACCGCTTCGCCTCCCCTTTCTTCACGACGCGCGCGGGCAACCGTCCCGCCCATCATACACGAACCGAACCCGTGCCGCAAGGGCGCGCGCCGTTTGGGCGCGGCGTCTGACATTTTTTTGTCAAAACCGCGCCGCACCCTTTCTGCCCGGCCGAAAATATGCTATACTGTCCCAGTGTGTGTCCACATCAAAGATTTTGACACCGAACAGGAGGATACGATCCATGCATTACTCCAGAGAAGTGGAAGAAATGGTATGTGTTAAGAAGGGCCCCGACCACGGCCCCGCGCCGATTCCCGAAGAGGGCAAATGGGTGCAGGCCCGGAAGATTGAGGATATCAGCGGCTTTACCCACGGCGTGGGCTGGTGCGCCCCGCAGCAGGGCGCCTGCAAGCTGAGCCTGAACGTCAAGGAAGGCGTCATTCAGGAGGCGCTGGTGGAAACGCTGGGTTGCTCCGGCATGACGCATTCCGCGGCCATGGCCGCCGAGATCCTGCCCGGCAAGACCATCCTGGAAGCCATGAATACCGACCTGGTCTGCGACGCCATCAACACCGCCATGCGCGAGCTGTTTTTGCAGATCGCCTACGGCCGCACGCAGAGCGCCTTCTCCGAGGGCGGCCTGGAGATCGGCGCCGGGCTGGAGGATCTGGGCAAGGGGCTGCGCAGCCAGGTAGGCACGATGTACGGCACGCTCAAGAAGGGCGTGCGCTATCTGGAAATGGCGGAAGGCTATGTGACCAAGATCGCCCTGGACGCTGAGAAGGAAGTCATCGGCTACCAGTTTGTTCAGCTTGGCAAGATGATGGAAGCTATTAAAAAGGGCGTCGACCCCAAGGAAGCCTACGAGAAGAACATCGGCACCTACGGCCGTTTTGCCGAAGCCGTCGAAACCATCGACCCGCGCCACCAGTAATCCGATATCTTGTGTAAGAGGTGAGAAACAATGGCTACTTTTGAAGGATACGAAAGAAGAATCGCGAAAATCGAAAAAGTGCTGGCGGAGTACGGTTTCTCCGATCTGGATTCGGCGGCGCAGTATGTCAAGGACAAGGGCGTCGACGTGCGCGGCATCGTGCAGGGCATCCAGCCCATCGCCTTTGAAAACGCCGTGTGGGCCTACACCCTGGGCGCGGCCATCGCGTTTAAGAAGGGCGCGCGTACCGCCGCCGAAGCCGCCGAGGCGATCGGCATCGGCCTGCAGGGCTTCTGCATCCCCGGCTCCGTGGCCGACCAGCGCGCGGTGGGCTTGGGCCACGGCAACCTGGGCGCGATGCTTTTGCGCGACGAAACCAAGTGCTTCTGCTTCCTGGCGGGCCACGAAAGCTTCGCCGCCGCCGAAGGCGCCATCGGCATCGCCCGCACCGCCAACAAGGTGCGCAAGGAGCCGCTGCGCGTGATCCTCAACGGCCTGGGCAAGGACGCGGCCTTCATCATCAGCCGCATCAACGGGTTTACCTACGTACAAACGCAGATGGACTACTACGCCGGCGAAGTGAAGGTTGTGAAGGAAACCCCCTACTCCAACGGCGAGAAGGCCAAGGTGCGCTGCTACGGCTGCGACGACGTGACCGAGGGCGTGGACGTGATGCGGCTGGAAAAGGTGGACGTTTCCATCACCGGCAACAGCACCAACCCCACGCGCTTCCAGCACCCGGTGGCCGGCACCTACAAGAAATGGTGCGTGGAAAACGGCAAGAAGTATTTCTCCGTGGCCAGCGGCGGCGGCACCGGCCGCACCCTGCACCCGGACAACATGGCCGCCGGCCCCGCCAGCTACGGCATGACCGACACCATGGGCCGCATGCACAGCGACGCGCAGTTTGCGGGGAGCAGCTCTGTGCCCGCGCATGTGGAAATGATGGGGCTGATCGGCATGGGGAATAATCCCATGGTGGGCGCGACGGTCGCGCTGGCCGTGGCGATTGAGGAAGCCGGGAAGTAAATCACCCACATGAGCAAGCAATAGTGCCTCCGTTTTTTCGGAGGCACTATTGCGTTTTCTATGGATTTTGGCTCAAACGCTCCATCCCTATTCCGCCATCCGCATAACAACCGTTTTCGTGGGACGTGAAAAACACCGGCCTCCCCCCCTACGATACCGCTCCATAACACACGATATACGGTTCGCTGCCCGCGGCCTGCCGCATCAGCCAACTCATATTGTACGCCCGTTCGCTTTTCTCCGGGCTGTTGGGGTCGATCACCAGCACCTTGTTGCTTTCGTCGATGGCGTAGATCAGGATGTAGTGGCCGTTGTCGCTGAAATAGCCCTCGCCCATAAACGCGATCACCAGCGAGCCGTCTTCCAGCGCCTTGCGCATGGTTTTTCGGTTCAGGGAACAGAGCTTGTACTGCATCCGGCAGTCTTCCAGCACGCTGCACATCATCAGCTTGCTGAAACCGTTGCCGCGGTAGAGCCCCTGCTGATACAGCCATGTGAAGATCGTCTCGGGGGTTTGCGCGAGCGTCTCGTCAAAGTAGCTGAGCACCATCGACAGGCAGACGGCGCCGCAGCCGGAGCTCGCCACGGATTTCTCCACGCCGCGGTAACAGAAAAGCGTATCCGGATAATCCGCCTGATACAGCGGGTTGACCGTCCGCGCCGTCTCCTCCGCCGAGGCGGTGACCACATAGGCCTCGTCCGCCTCGACCGCCCACCTGTCCTCCGATTCCTCGCCCGCTTCCGGTTCGACGCTCAAAAAATCCGCGGGGATGTCCGCCGCCCATGCGGCAGCGGGGAACATCATGGCTAGAACCATCACGCACAGCACATAAACAAGCGGACCCGGCCGGTGCAAAGGGTTGGGAGCGCCTGCCCGATTTTTGCCATCCGCGTTCGCCGCCGTTTGCACCGCCGTTGCCGCCTCCGTTCCGGCACGGTTGACAGCGCAACCGTCGCCGAGCTTTTAAACGGTTTCAGGATAGCCGCGGCCTTTGTGCGTAGGGTGAACATCCCTTGTCGGAAACCTGAAGATGCTGTGGTAACTGTCTGGAAACTGCCGCCGCCCGTATTGGGAAGGGTCGCGGCCGGCTTTGCCTTGCCGCACTCCGCCGCCGCGCGCCGCGTCGGCGGGCACACCGCAAAGCCCAGCGCAGATTTCCCGCCGTTCTCACCGTTCTTGCCGCCCTGCGAACGTATCCGACCGCGGCCCGCGCCGCGCGGATATGCCAACGGCCTGTCCGACTGCGCGGGCGCTCCCGCGCCTCACGAACCCCCAAACTCTACGGATCGTTGATTGTATTTTTCCAGCCCTTCCGGTAAAATAGTCGGGATCAGAGGGGGGGAACCATTTTGGATTGCGGCAAAGTCGGGGCGCTCCTGTATCGCCTGCGCAGGGAAAAGCGCATGACCCAGTGGCAGGTGGCCAACCGCCTGCGCGTGAGCGACAAGGCGATCTCCAAATGGGAACGGGGGCTCGGCTGTCCAGATGTGAGCCTGCTTGCGGAGCTTTCCGACCTGTTTGGGGTCAATATCGAGCAAATTCTGGAGGGCACGGTCGCGCCCAACGCAGCCGAGCCCGGCAACCTTGCGCGCATCAAATTCTACGGTTGCCCATACTGCGGCAACGTGATCAGCAACACCGGGCAGGCGGAAATCTCCTGCTGCGGGCGGAAGCTGTCGCCGCTGGCCGTACAGCCAGTGGATGACGCGCACCGCGCGACCGTCGAGGATACCGACGACTCCTACTACATCACCTTCAACCATGAAATGCGCAAGGATCACTATCTCTCCTTCGTCGCGTACGTGGCCAACGACCGGCTTGTGTTCGTCAAGCTCTACCCCGAGCAGGAAGCGTCGGTGATCCTGCCCAAGGCGATCGCCGGAAGGTTATTACAGCGCTACGGCCGGAAGTTCTACTATTATTGCAGCGTGCACGGGCTTTTCGAACTTTCGGGAAGCCCCCGCCCACCGGAAAGGATCGGTTGACCATGGACGCCGCCAAACGGAAAGACCTCAAGGACGCGTATCGGAGCCAGACGCCCGTCGGGGGCGTTTACCGCATCCGGTGCGCCGGAAACCGGCGGACGTGGGTCCGCGCCACGCGAAACGTCGCGGGCCTGCAAAACAAGTTCGCGTTTTCCGTTTCCATCGGCTCCTGCCCGGAACCGGGCATGCGCGGGGAATGGGCCGAATACGGGCCGCAATCCTTCTCGCTTACGGTGCTGGAAACGCTGGAAAAGAAGGATACCCAAACCGAGCGGGAGTTTGCGGAGGATATCGCCGCGCTGCTGGACCTGTGGAACGAAAAAAATCGGCTGGATGCCGCAGATTGAGGGGGATCGCATGGAACAACCCGTCCGGATGGACGCCTTCCTGACCGAAGACGGCCGGATCAAACAACTCCCCAAGAAGCGGCAGGCCCGGCTGGCGGTGCTCGCCTGTCTGGCCCGGCGTTTTGAGCCGGGGCGCATCTACAGCGAGAAGGAAGTCAACCTCATCTGCGACGCGGGGCACACCTTCGGGGACTGTTTTCTGCTGCGGCGGGAGCTGGTCGATCACGGGCTGCTGGGCCGCACCCCGTCCGGCTCGCGGTACTGGAGAGTGGCACAGCCCTGACGGGGAGGGAGCCGCCCGCGGGCAAAGCCGCGCCGCGGGGGGCGGCGCATGGCATTTCAGGCCGAACCGCTGCGCGGCACACCCTGCGGCGCGCCGGTGGCCCGGTCGCTCTCCCCCCTATCCCAAAGGCTGGCGCGTGCCCCCGTCGCCGCGGCGCCCCTCGAAAGGCTCATCCGCAAAGAGAGGCGCGCCCTTTTCGACGCCTTGCGCACGCTTCCGACATCGCGGGCCAGGTGCCCGGCATTGATCCGCCCCGCATGCGTTCGTCCCGCATTCCTACGCCCCGTATCCATACGTTTCACGCCCACACGTCCTGTAAACCTGCGCCCCGCATGCACGCTCCTTCTCAGGGCGTATGCATGCGGGGCTTTGGTGCTTCCTTCCTTCGTCCCGCATGCATGCTTCCTTTCAGAGCGTATGCATGTAGTTCATGGACATTCCATGAATCCATCTGCCCCATACTCATTCACCCCGCGTTCACTAACCCCATATGCATGAACCCCCGCATTCCTCCGCCCCGGATTCAGGCTCCCTTTCGGGGCGTACAAATGCGGGGCGTTGCTGCGCCCGTCATTCTTTCGCCCCGCATACGTTCTCCCTGAAGCGCGCCCGCGCCGTTCTTTCGCCCGCCGGCTGCCGATACGCGCAACCGCACCCCCTCCGCAGCCGGGGCGATGTTTTCAATCTGTTTGTCCGTTGTGCGGGGGGCGCAGGTATGATATGCTGGATTAAACCATCCGGCAAAGCGAGGTGTGCGGCGTTTGGGCGCGATTTTTATCACGGCGGTGGCAGTAGCGTTCTCCGGCGCGGTGATGCCCGGGCCGCTGCTGACCTACACCATCCGGCAGGCGCTGGTGCGTGGGCCGAAGGCCGGGTTCATCATCATTCTGGGCCACGCGCTGCTGGAACTGGCGCTGGTGGTGCTCATCTTCATGGGGTTTGACGCCATCCTGCAATCCAACGCGGCGCAGGTCGCCATCGGGCTGGTGGGCGGGCTGCTGCTGGCCTACATGGGCGGGGATATGGTGGTGGGCGCGCTTCGCAACCGCGTGAAGATCGACCTGGAGGGCGGCGGCGGTTCCCGAGGGATGGTGCTTTCCGGCATCGCCATCAGCGCGATGAACCCGTATTTCCTGCTGTGGTGGGCAATCATCGGGCTTGGCTTCCTGTTGCAGGCGTACAAGGGGTTTGGCGTTTGGGGCGTGTGCGTTTTCTTTCTGGGCCATATCGCGGTGGATTTCCTGTGGTACGGCTTTGTTTCCACGCTGATCGGCAAAACGCGTCGGTTCATCGGGCAGACGCCGTACCGGATCATCGTGGGCGTGCTGGGCGGGGTGCTGCTGTATTTTGGCATCACGTTTTTTGCAAACGCGATCAACGCCCTGCGATAACCGGACAACCGCGTTGCGAAACGGACAAGCGCCGGGCCATGGAAGCGGTTGGAAGCCGGCCGACGGCGATCGGAGGCATGCAGACGAGGGAGCGCAACCCTGCGCTCCCTCGCTTTTTCCCGATGGATTGATCCGGCCTGCGCGCGGCGTCGGTTCGCGCCGCGGCGGGCCTCGCCGCCCCCGCGAACCTGGCCCGGCCGGTTGCCCCGCCCGTCAGGCTTCGCCCTCGCCCTTGCCGGCCACGCTCAGCGTGCCCACGTCCAGGCTGGGCGAGCCGTAGCCGCCGGAGGGGAATTGCAGATCGTCGCCCACAGCCCGCACAGCCTTGAGCATTTCAAAGAAATTGCCCGCCACCGTGATCTGCTCCACCGGGCGCACCCGCTTGCCGTCCTTCACCGTATAGCCCTTGGCCAGCAGGGAAAAATCGCCGCTCACGGCGTCGGCGCCGGCGTGCATGCCTTCCAGCTCGGTGATCACCAGGCCTTCGCCCATCCCGGCCAGCAGCGCGTCAAACGGGGTATCGCCCGCTTCGATGGAGAAGTTGGTGGGCGAAACGCGCACCGGGGCCGAATACCCGGCCTTGCTGGCGTTGCCGGTGGAGGCCACGCCGTCCTTGCGGGCGGTTTTCAGGTTATGCAGGAACGTCCGGAACACACCGTTCTCGATCACCACCGTCCGCCGGCTGGGCACGCCCTCCGCGTCGAACGGGCGGCTGGCAAAACCCCGCGTGCTCAGCGCGTCGTCCACAACGGTCACGCAGGGCGCGGCGATCGTTTCGCCAAGCTTCCCCTTGAGCAGCGAAAGATCCTTCTGCGCGTTTTCAGCGGAGAAGGCCGGGGCGAATGTCTCCAGCAGATCGATCATCGCGAGGTGGTGGATGACCACGCGGTAGCAGCCGGAAGCCACCGGCGACGCGTGCAGCGCGTCCACCGCGCGTTTGGCGGCGGTGGCGGCCAACTGGGCGGCGTCCAGCTCGGCAAAATTGCGCACGAACCGGATGGCAAACCCGGTGGAAGTGCTGCCGTCCTCGCGCGCGACGGGCTGCAGGTACGCGCCGCAGAAACTTTCGGTATACTGCTTGTCCATGCCCTGGGTGTTGACGATGCGCACGGTCACCCGGCCGGAAAACACGGTATCGTACCCCACCTGCTCCACGCGGGGATCGTAGGCTTTTGCCTGTTTTTCCATTTCCAGCGCGAAGGCGAGCTTGGTTTCGGGCGCCGCGTCCTCGCCCGTCAGCGGCAGCGCGGCCACGGGTTCCTGCCCGTCGTAGACAAACTGCTCGCTGGGATCCTCGCAGAAGGTCGCGCTGTCCAGCGCGCCGCGGATCAGCCAGTCCACGGCCGCCTCGTCAAACGCCTCGGTGGCGGCGTAGCCCATGCGGCCGTTCAGCATCGCGCGAAAGCTAAGCCCGCGCGTGGCATGGCTGGCATATTGGGTGATCTCCCCGTTGGTCGCCATGGCCTTGAAACTTTCATCCGAAAGCAGGTACGCCTCAGCTACCGTAAAGCCCGCTTCCCCGGCGGCTTTCAGCAAAGTCTGAATAAAACCGTCCATCTTCATCGCTCTCACTCCCGCCTAGGCTCTTCCGCCCACAGTCATGCGCTTCACGCGGATCATCGGCTGGCCCACGTTCACCGGTACCGAACCGCTGATGCTTCCGCACATGCCCTGCGCCATCTTCATTTCCCGGCCGACCCGGTCGATCTGCATCAGGATGTCCGCGCCCTTGCCGATCAGCGAAGCGCCGCGCACCGGGGAAACGATCCGCCCGTCCCTGACCAGATACCCTTCCGACACCGCGAAGTTAAACCCGCCCGTCGCGGGATCCACCGAGCCGCCGCCCATCTTTTTGGCGTAGAGGCCGTCGCCCATGGTGGCGATCATCTCGCGCTCGTCGTCCTGCCCGGCGGCGATGTAGGTATTGCGCATGCGCGACGTCGGCTCAAACGCGTAGCTCTGCCGCCGGCCGCTGCCGGTGGGCTCCATGCCCATGCGCCGGGCGTTGAGCCGGTCGATCATGTAATTTTTGAGCATGCCGTTCTCAATGAGCACCAACCGGGAAGTCGGCATCCCCTCGTCGTCTACGCGCAGGCTCCCCCACTCGTTGGGGAGGGTGCCGTCGTCCACGGCGGTCACACAGCTGGCGGCGATCTGCTGGCCCAGTTTCCCGCTGAACTCGCTCATCCCGAAGGCTACGCTCGTCGCCTCCAGGCTGTGCCCGCAGGCTTCGTGGAAGATGACCCCGCCAAAGCCGTTGTCGATCACCACGGGCATCACGCCGGCGGGGCACTCCGGGGCGTGGAGCATCAGCCGCGCGGTTTCCGCCGCGTCGCGGCCCACGCGCGCCGGATCAATCCGCGCGGTAAACAGCTCGTAGCCCATCAGCGCGCCGGGGCCTTCAAAGCCCAGCTGCTTTTCCCTGCCGTCGCCGGCCATGGCTTCGCAGGCCAGGCGGGTGCGCACGCGCGTATCCTCCACGTACAGCCCTTCGCTGTTTGCGATGATCACGTCCTGTTCGCTGTCCGCCAGCGTGCAGGTCACCTGCCCGATCTCCGGGCTCACGGCGCGCGCCGCCGCATCGGCCTGCCGCAGGTAATCCAGTTTTCGGCGCGTTTCGGTCTTGGAGGGCCACTGCCGGATCACGTGCGGCGGCGGCATGTCGGGCGTCAGCAGCGCCCGGGCGCGCGCGCCGGCCCTGCGCTGGGCGCGCACCGCGGAGGCTGCCTGCGCGGCGCAGCGCAGCAGCCCTTCCCGGTCGGTATCGTTGGTGTAGGCGTATACGGCGGTCAGCCCGTCGTACACCCGTACGCCCGCGCCGTGCGCGCGGTTGGCGCTGATCATTTCCACGTGCCCGCTTACCAGCTGGAACGAGTGGTTGCGGCGATCCTCCCAGAAAATCTCGGCGAAATCGCCGCCCGTGGCAAGCGCCGCGTCCAGCGCCTCCCTTGCGTAGTCCTTCATCCGGTTTTGCCTCCTGACGGTCGCGGCCGATCGGCCGCGCTACTTGAGTATGCTTTCCAAATCCAATGCCGCCAGATCGCGGGCGCGGTAGGTCGCCCGGGGGTTGGCTGCGGCCGACCCCACGCCCAGCGCCTTCATGCCCCCCGCCAGCGCGGCCTCCACGCCGGCGTCGGCATCCTCCACCACCAGACACTCCGCCGGGGCGAGCCCCAGCAGCCTCGTCGCCAGCAAAAACACCTCCGGGTCGGGCTTGCTGCGGGTGATCTGGTTGCCGTCCGCCACGGCGTCAAATGCGTTTTCCAGGCCAATCTGGCGCAGGATCAGGGGCGTGTTGCGGCTGGACGAGCCGATGGCGATCCGCAGGCCGCGCCGCCTTAGCCGCTCCAGCGCGTCCAGGGCGCCCGGCAGGATGTCCGCGGGCGTCAGCTTGCCGATCAGCTCGATGTAGTAGGCGTTCTTTCGCGCCGCCATGGCGGTTTTTTCTTCTTGGGTATAGCTACGCTTCGCGCGCTCCAGAATAATGTCCAGGCTGTCCATGCGGCTGACGCCGCGCAGGCGCTCGTTGACGCCGCGGCTGAACGGAATGCCTTCCTCGTCCGCCATGCGTTGCCAGGCGCGGTAATGGCAGTCGTCCGTGGAGACGATCACGCCGTCCAGATCAAAAATGATACCCTGTACCATATCGGCCATCCTCCCCAGCCCCTGATCGGCGGCTGCCCGTCCATTATAACACGGCTCCGGCGGAAAAGCACCCCCGCAAACGGTTTCATCCCCAATCCGGCGGGTGGCGCGCCACCCGTTCTTGGCCGCCGGCACGGCGACGCCGTTGCTGCAACGGTGCAGCGCGGCCCTCCGCAAAAACGCGCTCCGCCGGCGCTGTGCGAACGCAGGGCCGCGCACCTCTCCCAGGCGCGCGGGCCCGTTTTGGGCAAATCAGCCAATGATCTGGCAACGTTTCGTCCAGCGTGTACATCGTGTACAAACGGCCTATTTAATCTTTGTGGATTTGCACCATTTGCAATCCGACCGTGAACCGTTATAATAAACCCATCAGGAATGGCGCGTCTGGCCGCGCGCCGTTCGCGAAAATACAAAGGAGGATATACGGATGGCAAGCGTATCTCTCAAGAATATTTACAAAGTGTACGCCGGCAACGTGACCGCCGTGAGCGACTTCAACCTCGACATCGAGGATAAGGAATTCATCGTGCTGGTCGGCCCCTCGGGCTGCGGTAAATCCACCACGCTGCGCATGGTCGCCGGCCTGGAGGAGATCTCCAGCGGCGAGCTCTACATCGGGGAACGTCTGGTCAACGACGTGGCCCCCAAGGACCGCGACATCGCCATGGTGTTCCAGAACTACGCCCTCTACCCCCACATGACCGTTTTTGACAACATGGCCTTCGGCCTCAAACTGCGCAAGGTGCCCAAAGCCGAGATCAAGGCCCGCGTGGAAGAGAACGCCAAGGTGCTGGACATCTACCACCTGCTCAACCGCAAGCCCAAGGCGCTTTCCGGCGGCCAGCGCCAGCGCGTCGCCCTCGGCCGCGCCATCGTGCGCGAGCCCAAAGTGTTCCTGATGGACGAACCGCTGTCCAACCTCGACGCCAAGCTGCGCGTCGCGATGCGCACCGAGATCACCAAGCTGCACCAGCGCCTGCAAACCACCTTCATCTACGTGACCCACGACCAGACCGAGGCCATGACGATGGGCACGCGCATCGTAGTCATGAAGGACGGCTTCATCCAGCAGGTGGACAGCCCCCAGAACCTCTACGACTACCCCGCCAACCTGTTTGTGGCCGGCTTCATCGGCAGCCCGCAGATGAACTTCTTCGACGTCGTGCTGGAGAAGGAAGGCGGCGAAGTCTACGCCAAGTTCGGCAACAACAAGATCATGATCCCGCCCAGCAAGCTGGCCAAGTTCGCCGACGAGGGCATCATCAAAACAACGGCCAACAGGCTGACCAAGTCCGGCGACGAGGGCGTCAGCGGCCGCGAAGTGATCATGGGCATCCGGCCGGAGAACATCCACGACGAGGATGTGTTCGTGCAGGCGGCGCCCACGGCCGTGGTCAACTGCATGGTGGAAGTGACCGAGCTCATGGGCTCCGAAACCTACCTGTACCTGACCACCAGCGGCAAGGAAGGCAACATCATCGCGCGCGTCAACCCCCGCACCACCAGCCGCGCGGGCCAGAGCATTCAGGTGGCCTTCGACGTCAACCACCTTCATTTCTTCGACAAGGAAACCGAGCAGACCCTGCTGACGCGGTAATTCCTATCCCTCCTTTCCCTGCCCGCGCGAGCGGGCAGGGTTTTTTGTGCCCCGGGACGCGGGCGGCGGGCGCGACGGCCCCCGCGCGGCCCCGTCCGTCGCGGCGCTGCGCGGATCCTCCGCTACCGGGCGCGCTTTCCACGGCCGTCTGTGTAAACGCTTACTGCCGTTCCACATCTGTTCCACAGTGCGCAAACAGTGAAACCGTTTTCCGGCAAGCATTCGCGTTGTTCTCAAGATCGTATGGCGATTTATTTGCCAAAAAACACTTGCGAAAAACATAACAAACCGCTATAATATGTGTAAGCTCTTACGCGATCCATTCGGACCAAAGCAAAAACAACGCCGCCGGAAGGCCAACAAATCTGAGGAGGAACACCTGCATGAAGAAGGTTCTGTCTCTGGTTCTCGCTCTTGCGATGGTATTCGCACTCGCCACGTTCGCCAGCGCCGAGATCACCCTCAAGCTCAGCGAAGTGCACAAGGCCGATTACCCCACCGGGCTGGCCGATCAGGAATTTGCCCGTCTGGTCGAGGAAAAGACCGAAGGCCGCGTCAAGATCGACTGCCATTTCAGCGGCACGCTGTATGACAAGGAAGCCGCCGCCATCGAAGCCCTGCAGGACGGCGAAATCGGCTTCGCCCGCGTTTCCGCCTCCCCCGTGGGCACCTTCGTTCCCGAGATCAACGCGCTGATCCTGCCCTACCTGTACAAAAACGGCAAGCACATGTGGGCGGTGCTCAACGGCGAAATCGGCCAGACGATCCTCAAGAACATCGAAGCCAGCGGCCAGGGGCTGGTCGGCATCTGCTACTATGACGCCGGCTCCCGCTGCTTCTATTGCACCAAGAGCTTCTCCACCGTCGCCGAAATGGCCGGCCTCAAGTTCCGCATGCAGGACAACCCCATGATGCTGGATATGGTGGCCGCGCTGGGCGCCCAGGGCGTCGCGGGCATCGGCAGCAACGAAGTGTATAACGCCATCAAGACCGGCGTGGTCGACGGCGCCGAGAACAACTACCCCACCTACCAGAACATGGGCGACTACGAAGCCGCGCCCTATTACATCCTGGACCAGCACACCCGCGTACCGGAAATCCTGCTGGCTTCCGCGGACGCCAAGGCGCAGGTCGGCGAAGCGGACTGGGCCATCGTGATGGAATGCGCCGCCGCGACCCAGCAGTACGAGATCGACGAGTGGGCCAAGAAGGAAGAATCCTCCAAGAAGATCGTCGTGGAGGGCGGCTCCACCATCGTGGAACTCACCCCCGAAGCCTTCGCCGAGTTCCAGGCCGCCATGGCCCCGCTGTATGAGAAGTACGGCGCCAACTACACCGAGATCATCAGCCAGATCAAGGCGATCGGCGAACAGTTCTAAGCCACAAGTCGCAGGAGGGAGGAACCTCGAGTGCGCCTCGGGTTCCTCCCTTTCTTTAGGATTGGGAGGTGAGGCGCCATGCAGCCGGAGGTTCGCGCCAACAGATCATCCGGGTTCATCCGCGCGTTGCGCGCGGTGGATCGGGCCCTGAACATGACCTTACTGCGCATCGCGCAGGTGTTGATCATGACTCTTGTGGTGCTCGTGGTCTTCTGCGTGTTTGTGCGCTATTTCAACATACGGATCAACGTCAACTGGGCGGAGGAGATTCCCGCCCTGTTGGTGGATGCTTTCGCCTTTTTGGCCTGCGCTATGGGCGTGCGCGATCACCTGCACGTGTCCATGGGCATTTTGTACAACAAGCTGTGCGTGGGCGGCAAGGCCCGCCGCGCGCTGGAATTTTTCACCGACGTCTGCGTGCTGGTCGTAGCGGCGCTGTTCATCGTCTACGGCGGGCAGCTGGCGCTCACGCAGTACCAGCGCGGCACGCTGATGATGGCGACCGGCTGGCCCCGCTGGGTGCAGTACATCGGGCTGCCCGTAGCCGGCGTTGTGATGGCGTTTGACTCCATCCTGTTCCTGACCGGCGTGCTGCCCCAGAACGACACCATCTTCAGCGACATCCGCGAGGATCCGCTGGAGCAGGCGCGACTCCTGCGCGAGCAGGAAGCCGGCCTGTGCGGGCAGGGTGAGCAAGCGCTGCAGGCCCAGCCCGGCGAGCCGCAGGATCCATCCCGGGAGGTGAAGCCCTAATGGATACCAATACTCTGGCTACGATCGTCCTCCTGGGCGGGTTTGTCGTACTGCTGATGCTCCGGGTGCCGGTGTCCTTCTCGCTGATCATCGCGACCGTGTGCAGCGCGCTGGTGGCCGGCGAAAAACTGACGCTCCTGATGCGCAACATGGTGCTGGGCGTCAACAATTTCAGCCTTCTGTCCATACCGTTTTTCATCCTCGCGGGGGAAATCATGGGCACGGGCGGCATCTCCAAGCGCCTGATCGATTTTTCCAACCTGTGCGTGGGCTGGATGCGCGGCGGCCTGGCGATGGTCAACATCCTGGCCTCGATGCTGTTTGGCGGCATCAGCGGCTCGGCGGTGGCCGACGTGAGCAGCCTGGGCACGGTGCTCATCCCCATGATGAAAAAACAGGGCTACGACGACGATTTCTCGGTAGGCATCACCGTGACCAGCGCCTGCCAGGGCGTGCTGATCCCGCCCAGCCACAACATGGTGATCTTCGCGCTGGTCTGCAGCGCGCCGGTTTCCATCGGCGGCCTGTTCATGGGCGGCATGATCCCCGGCATCCTGCTGGGCCTGGCGCTGATGGTTCTGAGCTACTTCCTGGCCATCCGGCGCAAGTATCCCAAGGGCGACCCCATCCCGCGCGGGCAGAAACTCAAGGTGGTGCTTAACGCTATCCTGCCGCTTTTCACCATCGTGATCATCATCGGCGGCGTTACGCTGGGCATTTTCACGGCCACCGAATCGGCGGCCATCGCGTGCCTGTACGCGTTCATCGTCACGTTCTTCATCATCCGCGAGGTGAAGCTCAGGGTGATGGGCAAGGTGCTCAAGAACACCCTCAAGACCCTCGCCATTGTGCTCACGCTGATCGCCGCGGCCAAGGCCTTTGCCATCATGATGACGACGCTGCGCATCCCGGAAACCATCACCGCCGCGCTGATCGGCATCACATCCAACAAGTATCTGCTGCTGCTCATCATCAACGCGCTATTGCTGTTCCTGGGCTGCATCATGGACATGGCTCCGCTGATCCTGATCATGACGCCCATTCTGGAGCCCGTGATCGTGGGCACGCTGGGGATGGACCCCATCCATTTCGGCGTGATGATGATCTTCAACCTGGCCATCGGGCTATGCACCCCGCCGGTCGGCAGCGCGCTGTTTGTGGGCTGCGCCATCGGCAGAACGCCGATTGAGCGCACCAGCATACACATGATGCCCATGTACGCCGTGATGGTGGTCATGCTGTTTGTGATCACCTTCGTACCCCAGATTGTCATGTGGGTGCCCAACATGATCGGGTAAACCCAGCGCGAGCAACGGAGCCCCCGCCGGCCATGCGGGGGCTCCGTTCCCGCGATCCAACCCAACGCGCGGCTGGCCGCGCCCGGCAGCCTGCGCTATCCTGCAAGAGCCGTACCGTCGGCCGCGCCCCGCGGGCATGCGTCGCAGCGCTTGCACAGCCATGGCCGTGCAGGCCGCGGCTGCAAGGCCGTCACCGCGATGCCGGAGCATCGGCGTCCGGCGGTACCAAAGGAGGAAACCGCGTGGAAAGCAGCGTAATTTACAGCCGGGATGTCGCCCCGGAAGTTCTGGGCGGAGGCGTCACGCGCAGGGTGCTGGCGTGGTTGCCCACACAGATGATGGTGGAAGTCCGTTTTGAAACCGACGCGATCGGCGCGGCGCACAGCCACCCCCACACCCAGTGCACCTATGTGCGGGAGGGCCGCTTCGTGTTTACCGTCGCCGGGCGGGATTATCCCGTCGGGGCGGGGGACACGCTCGCGTTCGCCTCGGGCGAGACGCACGGCTGCATCTGCCGGGAAGCCGGCGTGCTGATCGACGTGTTTACCCCGGCGCGGGAAGATTTTATCAAATAAAGGGAGCGATGCGCATGGGCGCGACCATCCGTTACGATGCCGACAGCCGGCTGACGATCTCCGGCATTCAATGCGATTGCGGACTGACGCACAACCTGCCCACGCAGGACATCTACGTGGGGCAGGGGCTGCTGCCCCGGGTGCCGGCCTACATCCGCGCGCGGGGGCTGGGCACGCATTGCGTGCTCGTCGCCGACCAAAACACCTGGCCGCTGGCCGGGGAGCGCGTGGAGAAAGCGCTTCTGGACGACGGCTTTACCGTGGTCCGCTGCGTGATCCGCCGCGACGGGGTGATGGACCCCGACGAGCGCGCCTGCGGCGAGGTGCTCCTGTCCATCCAGCCGGAAACGGAGTTTCTGGTAGCGGTCGGCAGCGGAAGCATCACCGATACCACCCGCGTGAACGCCACGCGCTGCAAGCTCCCGTTCGTGAGCGTGGGCACCGCGCCTTCCATGGACGGGTACACATCGGTGGTCGCGCCGCTTTTGCTGCGCGGGGTGAAAATTCACCGCACGGGCTATTGCCCGGAGATCATCGTGTGCGATACGGACATCCTCAGCACCGCGCCGCTTGCGATGGTGCAATCCGGCGTGGGCGACGTGCTGGGCAAGTACATCGCCAAAGCGGACTGGATGCTGGGAAGCATCATCAACGGCGAGGTCTACTGCGACGTCTGCGGGGAAATCGTGACCGAGGCGGTCCAAAAGCTGCTGGCGAACATCGGCGAGATCCGCGCGCGCACGGAGAAGGGCATCCGCATCCTCATCGAGGCGCTGCTGCTGGCGGGCGTCACCATCATGATCGTGGGGCACACCCGCGCGGTCGCGTCGGTGGAGCACAACATCGCCCACTACTGGGAGATGATGCAGCTGCTGCACGGCCGTCACGCGCCGGCGCACGGCGCCTCGGTCGGGGTTGCCACGCTGCTGTGCTGGCCGCTGTTCACCCGGTTTGCCTCGGAGGATCTGAGCCGCCTCGACCTGGACCGGATCAAGGCCCGCCGCCTGACCCGCGCCCAGCGGGAAGCCTGGATGCTCACCGCCTTTGAGGACGAGGCGGGCCACGCCATCATGCGGGATAACCCCGGCGATTTTCTGACCTGGGAGGAGCAGGAACGACGCATCCGCACCGCGCAGGCCCGGCAGGAGGAGATTCGCCGCGTAATCGGGATGCTGCCGCCCTACGAGACCATTCTTTGCGCCATGCGGGAGCTGGGTGCGCCGACGACCGCCGCGGAAATGGGCGTGGACGCGGGGCTGCTCAACCTCTCCATGCACTGCGCCAAGGATTACCGCACGCGGTATACGCTGTTCAAGCTGATCGACGAGTGCGGGCTGGAAGAGGCGTACCTCCGGGCCTATCCGCTCTAAGCCGGATTCGGCACACGGGAAGGGTGATCGCCGGACGCATCCCCGCTGCACGAAGACCGTCGACCCCGAGGGGTCAAGGACGGTCGCGCTCCCCCGGAGCGAAAGCCCTCGGCGCTAAGGGTCCGCGCGGGCGTATCCTTATAAACGCCGCGGCGTTGGCCCGCAACAGACCCCGGGGGGTGAACGCGCGGCCGCGCGTTCACCCCCCGGGGCTTTGGCCTGCGCCGGTCTGCGCGTTACAGGGTAACGCCCGTCTTGAAGATGGCGATGCCCTGATAGCCGTTAACCTCGTTGCGGGCCGGTTTTCCTTCGGCGGTAGCCAGCACCAGCTCCATCAGCCGCTCCGCGAGGCTGTCCAGCGTTTGCCCTTCCAGGAGCTGCCCCGCGTCAAAATCGATCCAGCTCTTTTTCTTTGCGGCAAGCTGGCTGTTGCTGGCGATTTTCAGCGTCGGCACCGGACCGCCGAACGGCGTGCCCCGGCCGGTGGAAAACAGCACGATCTGCGCGCCCGCCGCCGCGACCGCCGTGGTCGCCACCAGATCGTTGCCGGGCGCGTTTTGCAGGTTCAACCCGCTTTGAGTCACCTTGCCGGCGTAGGGGATCACCGCGCGCACGGGCGCGTCCCCGCTTTTCTGGGTGCAGCCCAGCGCCTTGTCCTCCAGCGTGGAGATGCCGCCCTTCTTGTTGCCGGGCGAGGGGTTTTCGTAGACGGTCTGGTGATGGTCCTCGTAATACCGCTTGAAATCGTTGATCAGCCGCACGGTATCCTCAAAAACGCCCTCGCTTTCACAGCGCGCCATCAAAAGCGTTTCCGCGCCGAACATCTCCGGCACCTCGGTTAGGATGGTGCTGCCGCCCATGGCGATGAGCATGTCGGAGAAGCGCCCGATCAGCGGGTTGGCCGTCAGGCCGGAAAACCCGTCCGAGCCGCCGCACTTCATGCCGATGATCAGCTTGCCGGCGGAGGCGGGCTGCCGCCGATCCTCCCGCATGCGGTCGGCCAGCTCCGTCAGGAGCGCCATGCCGCTTGCCAGCTCGTCCTCCACGTCCTGGCTTACCAGAAAGCGCACGCGGCTCTCGTCAAACGCGCCCATACGCGCCCTGATCTCCGTCACGCCGCTGTTCTCGCAGCCCAGCCCAAGCACCAGCACGCCGCCCGCGTTGGGGTGCGTGGCGAGGTTGGCGAGGATTTGGCGCGTGTTCTCCTGATCCTCCCCCATCTGGGAGCAGCCGTAGGGGTGGGGAAACGCGCGCGCGCCCTCCACCGCGCCGCCTACCAGCGCCTGCGCCCGCTTCTCCAGCGCGGCGGCGACGTCGTTCACGCAGCCGACCGTGGGTAAAATCCACAGCTCGTTGCGCACGCCGACCTGCCCATCGGCTCTGGAATACCCCATGAACGTGCGGGGAGCGGCGGGTTTCACCGCCCGGACGTTGGGCGCGTAGGCATAGCGCAGCTCGCCGGAGAGCAAGGTGTGCAGGTTATGCGTATGGATATGCTCGCCCGCCGCGACCGCCGCGGTGGTTTCCCCGATCGGCTGCCCGTACTTGATCACGTGTTCGCCGCTGCGCAACGGCCGCAGGGCAAACTTGTGCCCGGCGGGCACGTCGGTCCGCAGCGTAATCGCCTGTGCGTCGACGGTCACCGTTTCGCCTTCTCGGAGCGTTTGCAGCGCTACCGCAACCGTGTCCGCGGGATGGATTCGGATTGCCTGTTGCATGGTTGCCTCCTTGTACGCAGAGTTGCGCGTCGCTCCGCGTCATGTAAATAATTACATTGCTTATGTCTATCTTACCCCAATTTTACCGTTTCGTCAATCCCGTTTCATGTTTGTCTACAAAGCTTAAACGTTTGTATACAAGCTTTTGCGGCTTGCTTTTTTTTGTTTTTGCATTATAATGGTCACGAATGGAATGCGTAAGCGTTTACACGAATCGACCCTTCCACCGGCCAGCGCATCGGTCGGGGCGGCGCTCAGCCGTCCGGGGTCATCAAGGGGGAATGGGTATGCAGGCATTTATGGACAGGGATTTTCTGCTCAGCACGGAAATGGCGCGCAAGCTGTACCACGGCGTCGCGGTACAGTGCCCCATCATCGACTACCATTGCCACATCAACCCGCGCGAAATCTTCGAGGATCGCCGGTACGATACCATCACGCAGGTCTGGCTGGGCGGGGATCACTACAAGTGGCGGCTGATGCGCTGCGCGGGCGTGCCCGAGCGCTTCATCACCGGCGACGCCACCGACCGCGAAAAGTTCCAGAAATGGGCCGAGGTCATCGGCCGCGCCGCGGGCAATCCCCTGTACCACTGGAGCCACCTGGAGCTGCAGCGCTATTTCGGCTATCACGGGCTGCTCAACGCCTCCACCGCCGACGCCGTGTGGAACCTGGCCAACGAGCAGCTCCGGGGCGCGGATTTCAGCGTGCGGGGCCTGATCCGGCGCAGCGGCGTAGAGCTGATCTGCACCACCGACGATCCGCTGGATTCGCTGGAATGGCACCGGAAGCTGGCCGCGGATGCGAGCTTCCCCACGGCGGTGCTGCCCGCCTGGCGGCCGGACAAGGCCATGAACCTGGAAAAACCCGCCTATTTGGAGTATCTGGCCCAGTTGGAAGCCGTCAGCGGTGTTACCATCGGCTCCTTCGCCGCGCTCAAGGACGCGCTGGTCCGTCGGATGGCCTTCTTCCACGAAAACCGCTGCCGCCTGAGCGACCACGCGCTGAGCTACGCGATGTACGCGCCGGCTGGCGAACCGGAGATCGAGCGCATCTTCGCCGACAGGCTGGCCGGCAAGCCGATCGGCACGGCGGACGAGCTGGCCTTCAAGACCGCGTTCCTCCGCTTTGTGGCCGGAGAGTACCGGCGGCTGGGCTGGACCATGCAGCTGCACTACGGCTGCCGCCGGGACAACAATCCGGCGATGTTCGACCGGCTGGGGCCGGATACGGGGTACGACTGCGTGGACAACCACACCCCTTCGGCGCAGCTCGCGGCGCTGCTGGGCGCGATGGACGAGGCGGGTGCGCTGCCCAGGACCGTGCTCTACAGCCTGAACCCCAACGACAACGCGGCCATCGACAGCGTGTGCGGCTGTTTCCAGAACGACGAAGCCGTAGGCAGAATACAGCACGGCTCCGCGTGGTGGTTCAACGATCACCTGCAGGGCATGACCGAGCAGCTGGTGAGCCTTGCCAACCTTGGCTACCTCGCCGGTTTTGTGGGGATGCTCACCGACAGCCGGAGCTTTTTGAGTTATCCGCGGCACGAGTATTTCCGCCGCATCCTCTGCCGCGTGCTCGGCCAGTGGGTGGAGGAAGGCCAGTTCCCCGACGACTGGGACACCCTTTCGGCCATCGTTCGCGGCGTAAGCTACGAAAACGCCAAGCGGTACTTCGCGTTTCCCGCGTGAGGGAGAATGCAAAGCGGGGGCCGGGCGATTGCGCCCGGCCCCCGTAGCATGCCAACAAACCCCCGCCGCAGCGGAACTGGGTCAAGGGTGAAACCCTTGCGGGGTTTGGGGCGGAGCCCCAAAGCCTTATGCCGAAGCATTTTGCCAAAGCGAGCGAACAGCCCGAAGGGCTATGAGGCGAGCGGCGATAGCCGCCCGTATGGGTTTGTCAACAACCTGCGGGGGCCGGGCGATTGCGCCCGGCCCCCGCTTGATTCTCTTGACTCGATCACGCCAGCCCGACGCGCACCGCGTCGGCCGCCGCCGTAGCGAGCTTTTCCACGTCCGCGTCCGTCAGGCGGTAGGGGGAGGTATCCTCCCGCGTGGGCTTCGGCTCGTCCGGCAGAAGCGTTCGGATGTGCTGAACCAGCAACACATCGGGTTTACGTCCGGTTGCCCTGCGCAGTTCCGCCTCGATCCTGGGGTTGGGGCCGTCCGCCCCGCCGCAGATGGTCAGATACCCGTAGGGCTTGGTATTCTTGCGCAGCCACCGCAGGCAGGCGCGCAGCGGCGTCGCCACCATGCCCATCCAGACCGGCCCGGCGAGCACCACGGCGTCAAAGGCGCTCAGCGTTTCCGCGGCAGGTTGCGCCTTGGGCGTCAGGTTGAACAGCACCTGTACGACGATGGCGGGTATCGTCAGCGGTTTTGGCGGTTGCAAAGCGATATGCCGCGCCCCCAGCTTTTGCGCGGTCCGGGCGGCCAGCGCCGCATTGTTTCCGGACAGGGAATAGGATACGATCGCGATGTTCACGGTGAATCCTCCTTGTCGGTTTGCGTCGTTTGAACAGGCTGGAGCGCGTTCTCCAGCGCCTTTAGAAGCGCCTTGCAGCTCAGCGTCGCGCCGCCGACGGCGTCCACCTGCAGGGATTGCGCCGCGATCACGGCGCCGTACAGTGCGGAGGTGATCGACCCGTTCGCGGCGACGACGGAGATTCCGATTCCCTCTTGCGCGTCGTTCACCGTTTGGATGTCGGTCAGCCGGCCGCCTTCCACCGTCGCCCGTACGGCCGTATCCCGCAGGCTGCCCCGTTCGCCGTGGAAAGCGCCGGTATACACGCCGTCCGGCAGGGACGCGATCTTAACCTCGCCGATTGTGAGCGCCGACAGTTCGGCGCGGCTGGGCGCGTCCAGCAGGAAGCCCGCGCCCGCCGCCGCGACGCACAGCGCCAGCAGCGCGCCCACGACGATCAGGAACACCCGCAGCCTGCCTCGACGCTTTTTGGGTTGATGATGCATGGGTCCATCCTTTCCACGCCCGCTGTCAGGCCAGCGTCACGGTCACGTGCTGGTTCTTTTCCGGCTCGTCCACATCCACCAGCACGCAGGGCAGGGTGGTTTCCCCGCTGCGAATGCTGTCCGTAAGGGCGTTGAGGTCGAGGTCGCGCAGCGCCTCCAGCCCCGGCGCGCAGCCTTTGTTCCCGTCCTTTTCGCCGGCCATCCTGGCCCAGCCAAGCCCGGCCTTGAACAGGAAGTACGGCAAACGGACGTGGACGGTTCGCCGCCCGTTCTCGTTGACCTCCACCTCCATCCACCGGGGATGGGGCGCGTTGCTGTTGCTGCGGGTTTCGTTCATCGGTGCGTTTTGCGGCGTTCTGCCGGCGTTAGCCTGTTGCATGGTGAGTCCCCTTTCCGTTTGTCGAAGTTTGCCTTGGCTTCCCCGGGCCCTGCGCTTCCGGCGGGGCGTTCCCGCAGCCGGCCGTCAGCCCTTGGATCACGAACTGCGTCAGAATGTCCGCAAGGTCCGGGAAGAACTCCAGCCCGATTTCTTCCTTGTGGGTTTCAGCGATGAGAATCGCATGGAATAGCGCCATGATCATCCGGCCGTCGAGATCCCGGCGCATCCTCCCCTCTTGCTGCCACCTGCGGACCAGCGTCAGGAAGTGATCGTAGACGAAATCCACGGCGTCGATCCCGTTTTCCTCGCGGTACGCCTGCTCGATCCTGCCAAACACCGCCCTGTTGTACCACTCGCGCAGGATGGGATTTTCCCGCATGCCCTTCTGGTTGAGCTCCGCCATGGTCCGGATCACCGCAAGCGGCTCCTCGTCCGTCGCCAGTCTGCTCAGGATGTCCCGTTTGAGGCGCGCGTTCTCCTCCAGAAACAGCTCCAGAAAGAGCTTCTCCTTGGAGGCATAGTACAGGTAGAACGTACCCACCGCCACGCCCGCCTCCCGGGTGATATCCGCCACGCTGGTGTCCCGGAATCCCTTTGTGCTGAACAGCGCCATCGCGCTGTCGTGCAGCAGGGCCTTTTTATCGTCCATTCCTTTCCTCCTTTCGCGTTAATGAATGAACAATGTATTCATTCATTCACAGACTATCATACCTTCAGGCCTTTGTCAACCCTCAGAATGAATCAATTTTCTCGCAATTCATTCAGGCCCCGGCCGAGCCTGAAAACAGTCGGCGCCCGACCGCCGGCCGGCCAAGGTTCCCCAGCCGGGTCGCTTCCTCCGGCGCGTCCCCCGAAGAACCGGCCCGCGCCGTAAACGCCCGCAAGGCCTCTCGTTCGCAAGGCAGCCGCAAAACGCCATTTGAGGCTTGGCTTTTACCCGGCCGCATGGTATACTGTCCTGGCAGACATCGCGTTCCAACCCACAAAGGAGGCTGCATTGTGCGCAATCAGCCGCATAAACCCACCAGCGCGGATATCGCCCGTCTCGCGGGCGTCAGCCGCAGCACAGTCAGCCGTGTGGTCAACGGCTATGAAAATGTACCCGAAGGCACCCGCAAGCGCATAAACGCCGTAATCGAGCGGTGCGGATACTATCCCTCCGTATCGGGGCAGACCCTGCGCGGCAAGCGGGCGCGTTGCATTTGCGTGTTTTCGGGCGTCGACGGCATGCGGGATGAGACGCGGGCGGCCATGCTGCTGGCGTTTTCCAAGAGCGCCCAGGCGTTGGGCTACATGACGCTTTCCGGGCCGGAGGGAGACTACGGCGCCGCGGACAGCCGCCGCACCGTGCGGGAGGTGCTCTGCTGCGGCTGCGTGGACGCGGGCGTTTTCCTGAGCGCATCCGGTGGGGAAACCCTCCTGCGGCAACTGCTTGCCGAAGGGCAGACCATCGGCGTTATCGGTACGCCCGCGGACGGCGGCGGCCGCCTGTTTACGGTGGAGCCCGACCCGAGGGCGGCGCGGGAAGCGGCCGAGTATGCCTTCTCGCTGGGGTATCGGCGCGCCCTTGTGCTGGGGAGCACCCGCTCGTGCCCCGGCGGAGACGCCCTGCCGGAGCGCTTTATCGGCATCGCCCGGGAGATCGGCCTGGATATCGAAAGGACGCAGCTGACCGACTCGCTTTCCGCAAGGCGCGCGGCGGACGCGGCGCTCAGCCGTCGGGACGGCGCGCGGCTGCTGATCTGTCTGGATCAGGAGGCGGTTTTCGCCGCCTACCGGGCGGCGTGGGCGCAGGGGCTCGCCGTGGGGCGGGATCTCTCCGTTCTGGGCATCGGCCTGCTGTCGCCCGACCTGCCCCTGTGGCCTCCGCTGACAGCCTTCCGCGCGGACGCGCAGGAACTCGCGGATTCGCTCGCCCGTCGGCTGATCGGCTCGCTGGAGGGCGAGGCGGAGGTGCTGCATCACGAGCGCATCCCCTGCGTACGGCTGGAGGGCGGAAGCTGCGCGCGGGGAACCGCGTAATCCTTTTTTTTCGCACGAAGGGCCTTTGAGCTTACAGGCGGATGATACGGCGACGGGAAGCGAAGGCGAGGCGGGGCTGCGCCGAGCCTGCGCGACACAGCCGCAGGGAAAGCGCCGCGAGCGGAAGGCGTTCATGATTGGGCCTCGGATCAGGCGCGGCTGCGGCATGCCGCGTGGGCGAACCCACCCCGCGCCCGAAACGGCGGCCGCCCCGGCGGCCGGCGACGCCCTGCCCGCCCGGGGGCAACGGCATGGGTCATCCCACGCGATCCACGCCAAAGAGGATACGCTGCCGGCGGCAGCGCGTCAACCGAACGGACGGCGGCGGCGGAACATGTTCCGCCGCCGCCGTCCGTTCGGTTTTCCGATGGGCCGCGACCATCGCGTCAGGGCTTTTCCTCGTTCCTGTGCGCGACTTCGCAGTACAGGCAGCGGTAGGTGCCCTTGTCCCGGTCGGCCAGCACGAACACGTGCTCGATGTCCTGCTCAATCTGCGTGATGCAGCGCGGGTTTTTGCAGCGGATCACGTTGACCACGCGCTCCGGCAGCGCGAGGTGCTTTTTGTCGATGCGCTCCCCGTCGCGGATGATGTTCACCGTCACATGCGGGTCGATGTACCCCAGGATTTCCAGATCGATGGGGATCAGCTCGTCGATCTTTATGATATCCTTGCGGCCCATGCGCTGGGATTTCGCGTTTTTAATGATCGCCACGCTGCAATCCAGCCTGTCCAGGCCCAGGTAATGGTAGATGAGCATCGCCTTGCCCGCGTGGATGTGGTCGATCACATACCCGTTCTGAATGCCGTCGATATTCATTTGGTCGCCTCCAGAAGCTTCAGGATCAGCGCCATGCGCATGTACTTGCCGTTGAGGACCTGCTTGAAGTAGCAGGCGCGCGGATCGTTGTCCACGGCGTGGCTGATCTCGTTGACGCGGGGCAGGGGGTGCAACACCGTCAGATCCTTGCGTGCCAGGGTCATTTTGTCGGGGTCCAGGATGTAGCTGTCCTTCAGGCGCACGTAGTCGGCCTCGTTGAAGAAGCGCTCGCGCTGCACGCGGGTCATGTAGAGGATGTCCAGCGCGGGGATGACGTCCTCCAGCTTTTCCACTTCCATGAGCGGCACGCCCTGCCGGCGCATGCTTTCGCGCAGGTAGCCGGGAATTTTCAGCTCCTCCGGAGAAATCAGCACGAAGCTGACCTCCGGGTAGCGGCTCATGGCGCTCATCAGGCTGTGCACCGTGCGGCCGAACTGCAGATCGCCGCACATGCCCACCACCAGCCGGTCCACGCGCCCCTTTTCGCGGCGGATGGTAAGCAGGTCCGCCAGCGTCTGGGTAGGGTGGTTATGGCCGCCGTCGCCCGCGTTGATCACGGGCACCGGTGAAAACTGCGCCGCCACCGTGGGCGCGCCTTCCTTGGGGTGGCGCATGGCGATGATATCCGCGTAGCAGCCGACGGTGCGCACCGTGTCGCTCACGCTTTCGCCCTTGCTGGCGGAGGAACTGCCGGCGTCCGAAAAGCCCAGCACATGGCCGCCCAGCTCGATCATCGCGGCCTCGAAGCTCAGGCGCGTGCGGGTGCTGGGCTCGTAAAACAGCGACGCCAGCTTCTTGCGGCGCATGGCGTCCGCGTAATCGTCCGGGCGGGCGATGATCTCGTCCGCCTGATCCATCAGCGCGTTGATTTCTTCGATGCTCCAGTCGGTAATATCCAGCATGTGGCGCATGGTGCGCATCCCTCCCTGTTTCCGGAAAAAAATCGGTTGCCCGGCGCGGGCGCGTCCGTCGGAGCCCGACGCGCGCGTCTTGCCGGGGGTCAGGCCCTGAGCATCGCCATCCAGCCCTCGTCGGACGGGTTGTTGCGGAACTGCAGCAGCGCTTCCTTCTGGCCGGGTTTGAGGTAGCCGGTATCCTGGGCGACTTCCACCAGGGCGTCGAGGTTGGACAGGCTCACGTTTTTCACGCCCGCCGCCGCCAGCGATTCCACGCCCTTGCGCATGCCGTAGGTGAAGATGCTGGCGATCCCCAGCACCTGCGCGCCGGCCTGCCGGAGCACCTCCACGACCTCCAGCACGCTCCCGCCGGTGGAGATCAGGTCCTCCACCACCACAACCTTCCAGCCCGGCTCCAGCCGGCCCTCGATCTGGTTGCCGCGGCCGTGGTCCTTGCTGCCGCTGCGCACGTAGCCCATGGGCAGGTCCATCAGGTGCGCCACGATGGCCGCGTGCGCGATGCCCGCGGTGCTGGTGCCCATGAGCGCCTCGCACTCCGGGTATTCTTTCTCGACGACTTTTTTCAGGCTTTTTTCCACCAGCGTGCGCACGTCCGGCGCGCTCAGCGTGAGGCGGTTATCGCAGTAGATGGGGCTTTTGATGCCGCTGGCCCACGTGAAGGGTTCTTCCGGCCGCAGAAACACGGCCTTGATGGACAAAAGCGCTTTGGCGATCTTCTTTTGCATGGGGATTCTCCCTTTCCTTCTGATACGGTTTCAAATCATGAACGCTTTCCGCTCGCGGCGCCTCTCCCCCGTGGCGTCGACGCGAAAGCCCGGCGCAGCGCCGCTACGCCTTTGCTTCCGCTCCCGCCCCGCAAGAAAACCGCCCGTAAGCTTTGATGCGCTCCCGCATTGCGATCGAATAAGGCCTGGCTCAGCCCAGGAATTCCCGCACGCAGCGGCGGTAGGCGGCCACGGGGTCCTCCGCCCGGGTGATCGGCCGGCCCACGACGATCCAGTCGCAGCCCGCGGTTTTGGCCTTTTCGGGGGTCATCACGCGGCTCTGGTCGTCGTCCGCGGCATCGGCAAAGCGGATGCCGGGGGTCACGGTGCGGAAATCCTGCCCGCAGGCGGCCTTGACCGGCGCGGCTTCCAGCGGGGAGCACACCACGCCGTCCAGCCCGGCTGCCTGCGCGTTTTTGGCGTAGGCGGCCACGGTTTCGGCCATGCCGGCGTTGATCAGCAGTTCCTTTTGCATGCGCTCCTCGCTGGTGGAGGTCAGCTGGGTAACGGCGATCAGCAGGGGGCGGCTGCCGTCCGGGCGGGTGAGACCCGTCAGCGCGGCCTTCATCATTTCGATGGTGCCCGCGGCGTGGAGGTTGACCATGTCCACATCCAGGGCGGAGAGCACCTGCATGGCGCGCTTGACGGTGTTTGGGATGTCGTGCAGCTTCAGGTCCAGGAAAATTTTGTGGCCGCGCGCCTTGATGTCCCGCACGATCTGAGGGCCCTGCGCGTAGAACAGCTCCATGCCGATCTTCACGAAGGGTTTTTCATCCTGAAACCGGGCCAGAAAGTCGTACGTTTCCTGTGCGGTGGGGAAGTCCAGCGCGATGATGACGTCGCCTTTACCGTTTCGATTCATTTCCACGCACCTCCTGTAATGTCGCGTAAGGTTTGGATGTTGTAGCGTTCCATGACCCGGGGAAGGTCCTCGATGATCTCCCTGCAGGCGCAGGGGTTGACCAGGTTCTGCGCCCCCACCTGCACGGCGGTCGCGCCGGCCAGCATCATTTCCACCACGTCGCAGGCGCTGGCGACGCCGCCCATGCCGATCACCGGCACCCGCACCGCCTGGGATACCTGGTACACCATGCGAAGCGCCACCGGGAACACCGCCGGGCCGGACAGGCCGCCCGTGCGGTTGGCCAGCAACGGTTTGCGGGTGCGCAGGTCGATGCGCATGCCCAGCAGGGTGTTGATCAGGCACAGGCCGTCCGCGCCGGCGTCCTCGCAGGCGCGGGCAATGGAAACGATGTCGGTCACGTTGGGGCTTAGCTTGATGTACAGGGGTTTGTCGGTTACGGCGCGCACCGCGCGGGTGACCGCCGCGGCGCTTTCGGGCGCGAGGCCGAAGGCCATGCCCCCGCCGTGGACGTTGGGGCAGCTGACGTTCACTTCCAGCCAGCCGACCTGCGGCTGCCGGGCGAGCCTTTGGGCCACGTACGCGTACTCCTCAATGGAAAAGCCGTTGACGTTGGCCATCACGGGCTTGTGAAAGAAGGTCGCAAGCTCCGCGAGCTCGTGGCTGATCACATGCTCCACGCCCGGGTTTTGCAGGCCCACGGCGTTGAGCATGCCGCAGGCGGTTTCCGCAATGCGGGGCGTGGGGTTGCCCAGGCGCGGCTCCCGCGTGGTGCCTTTGAAGGAAAACGTGCCCAGCACGTTGATATCGTAGTAATCCTGGAACTCCTGCCCGAAGCCGAACGTTCCGCTGGCGGGGATCACGGGGTTATCCAGCGTGATGCCCGAGAGGGTTACCCGCGTGTCTGCCATAGGATCTCCTCCCATACGAGCACCGGCCCTTCCTTGCAGATGCGCTTGCCGCCGGTGACGGTTTCGCAGGTGCAGCCCATGCAGGCCCCAAAGCCGCAGCCCATGCGCTCCTCAAAGCTGAACTGGCCGCCCACGCCCTTGCGGCCGCACAGCGCGTGCACGGCCCTGAGCATCGGCTCCGGCCCGCAGGTGTACACGTAGTCCAGCGGGGCGGCGAGCGTTTCCACGGCGTCGGCCACAAAGCCCTTCACGCCCTCGCTGCCGTCCACGGTGGCAACGGTGACCGGGATGCCCAGCGCCTCGAAATCCGCCCGGAGGATCACCTCCTCGCGGGTGTTGAAGCCCAGCACGGCCGCGGGGCGCTGGCCCTGCAAAAGCAGCCGCCTGCACAGCCCGTACAGCGGCGGCACCCCCACGCCCCCGCCGATCAGCAGCGGCGCCCGGGCGGCCGCGGCCGCCGGGATATCGTCGGTGATAAACCCGTTGCCCAGCCCAACCAGGGCGTCCAGCGTCGCGCCCACGGGGATGCGGGTCATGGCCTCGGTGCCGCGGCCCACGGTTTTGTAGACGAGGGTCATGCAGCCCCGCTCGGCGGGCGACCAGTCGTACACCGAAAACGGCCGGCGCAGGTAAAAGCCGGGCAGTTGCAGCTGGACGAACTGGCCGGGGCGCAGCAGGGCGCGGGTATCGCCCCGCAACGTCATGCGGTACACGGTCGCGGTGAGCGGTTTGTTTTCCTGTACGGTAAACTTCATGCGGGCGTCCTTTCCCGGCAGGTTACTGCGCGTCGATGGTGGAGACGCACAGGGTGATCTCCTCCAGAACGTTGAGCAGCACGCGCACCGTGTCCAGCGCGGTGAAGATGGTCACGTTGTTTTCCACGGCGCAGCGGCGAATCTTCGCGCCGTCGGTCAGGTGGCTGTCGCTGCCCGGCGTGCGGGTGTTGATCACGTAGTTCACGTGCCCCTGCCGGAGGGAGTCGAGGATTTCCTCGCTGCCCTCGCTAAGTTTCCTTCGCACCCGCGTGCGGATGCCGTGCTCCTTGAGGAATTCCGCCGTGCCGCGCGTGGCCTCGATGTTGAAGCCCAGGTTGTAAAACCGGAGGATCAGCGGCAGGGCCTCCTCCTTGTCGGCGTCGGAAAGCGTCACAAAGATGGTGCCGAAGTTGCTCACGTTCATCCCGCTGGACTGCATGGCCTTGTACAGCGCGCGGTTTAGGGTGTTGTCGTAGCCGATGGCCTCGCCCGTGGATTTCATCTCCGGGCTTAAGTACGCGTCCATGCCCCGCAGCTTGCTGAAGCTGAAGGCCGGCACCTTGACGTACCAGCGTTTCTTTTCCAGGGCGATCACCTCGGTGATGCCCTGCGACCGCAGGCTCTGCCCCAGCATCGCGCGGGTGCCGATATCCGCCAGCGGCACGCCCGTCGCCTTGCTGATGAAAGGCACCGTGCGGCTGGAGCGGGGGTTGACCTCGATGACGTAGACGTTGTCCGCCCGGTCGACAATGAACTGGATGTTGTAAAGCCCCACGATGCCGATGCCAAGCCCCAGCCGCACGGTGTAATCCACAATGGTCTGCTTGGCCTTGTCGCTGATGCTGAAGGTGGGGTAGACGCTGATGGAATCGCCGCTGTGGATGCCGGTGCGCTCCACGTGCTCCATCACGCCCGGGATGTAGACGTTTTCCCCGTCGCACACGGCGTCGGTTTCCAGCTCCTTGCCGAAGATGTACTTGTCCACCAGCACAGGCTCTTCCTCGTTGAGCATCACGGCAGTGCGCAGGTAGTGGCGCAGGGCTTTTTCGTTGTTGACGATCTGCATGGCGCGCCCGCCCAGCACGTAGCTGGGGCGCACGAGCACGGGGTAGCCGATGCGCTCGGCCGCCTTTACGCCGGTTTCAATATCGGTTACCGCCTTGCCCAACGGCTGGGGGATGCCCAGCTCGTTCATGATCTTCTCGAAGGAATCGCGGTTCTCCGCGCGGTTGATGGCCTGCACGTCGGTGCCGATGATCTTGACCCCCATGGCGTGCAGGCGCTCGGCCAGGTTGATGGCCGTCTGCCCGCCCAGGCTCACGATCACGCCCTCGGGTTTTTCCAGCGTCAGGATGTTCATCACATCCTCCACGGTGAGCGGCTCAAAGTAGAGCTTGTCGCTGGTGGTGTAATCGGTGGAGACGGTCTCGGGGTTGTTGTTGATGATGATGGCCTCGTA
Organism: Clostridiales bacterium; assembly: GCA_012517815.1. Taxonomy (GTDB): domain Bacteria; phylum Bacillota; class Clostridia; order Christensenellales; family Aristaeellaceae; genus CAXXOK01. Next base: position 11,182 of record JAAYUF010000073.1, on the reverse strand, counting down.
CCCCGCGGCGCGGATGGTCCAGATGGCGTGCACGGTGGAGTAGTCAAACTCCACGCCCTGCCCGATGCGGATGGGCCCGGAGCCCAGCACGACGATCTTCCTGCGCTCGGAGACGATCGACTCGTTCTCCTCCTCGTAGGTGGAGTAGAAATAGGGCACGTAGCTGTCAAACTCGCTGGCGCAGGTGTCGATCATCTTGTAGACGGGCAGGAGGTTCATCCCCCGGCGCAGGGCAAAAACTTCCTTCTCGTTTAGGCCCCACACCTGGCCTATGTAGCGGTCGCTCAGGCCCATGCGCTTGGCGGCCCGGAGCGTATCGGGGTCGCCCTTGGAGACGCGCAGGGGGCTTTCGAAATCCACGATGTTGCGAATCTTCTCCAGGAAGAACATGTCGATCATCGTTTCGTTATAGATCAGGCTCAGGTCCACGCCCTTGCGAATGAGCTGGGCGATGGCGAACAGTCGGTCGTCGGTTGCGTCGTGCACATAGCGGAGCAGTTCTTCCGCACTCATGCCGTCGAACTTCGGCGCGTACAGGTGGCACGCGCCGATCTCCAGCGAGCGCACGGCCTTTAGCAGGCTTTCCTCAAACGTGCGGCCGATGCTCATCACCTCGCCGGTCGCCTTCATCTGCGTGGACAGCCGGTTGCTGGCGCCTTCGAGCTTGTCAAAGGGGAAGCGCGCGATTTTGGTGACGATGTAGTCCAGCGCCGGCTCAAAGCAGGCGGGGGTGTTGGCCAGCGGGATTTCGTCCAGCCGCATGCCTACCGCGACCTTGGCCGAAACCCGCGCGATGGGGTAGCCGCTGGCCTTGCTGGCCAGCGCCGAGGAGCGGCTCACGCGCGGGTTGACCTCGATTAAAAAGTACTGGAAGCTGTAGGGGTCCAGCGCGAACTGCACGTTGCAGCCGCCCTCGATTTTAAGCGCGCGGATGATCCGAAGCGCGCTGTCCCGGAGCATGTGGTATTCCTTGTTGGTCAGCGTCTGGCTGGGGCACACGACGATCGAATCGCCGGTGTGCACGCCCACGGGGTCGAGGTTTTCCATGTTGCACACGGCGATGGCGGTATCGTTGCGGTCGCGCATCACCTCGTACTCGATTTCCTTATACCCCTTGATGCTCTTTTCCACCAGCACCTGATGCACCGGGGACAGCTGCAGCGCGTGCTCCATCATGGGCAGCAGCTCGGTTTCGTCGTCGGCGAAGCCGCCGCCCGTGCCGCCCAGCGTAAAGGCGGGGCGCAGCACCACGGGGTAGCCGATCTCGGCCGCGGCGGCCAGCCCTTCCTGCTGCGTGGTGGCGATTTTACTGGGCAGCACCGGCTCGCCCAGCCGCTGGCAAAGCTCCTTGAACTTCTCCCGGTCCTCCGCCATTTCGATGGAGGCAAAGCTCGTGCCCAGAATTTCCACGCCGCACTCGTCCAGCACGCCCTTGCGGGAGAGCTGCATGGCGAGGTTTAAGCCCGTCTGCCCGCCCAGCCCCGGCAGGATGGCGTCCGGGCGCTCGTAGCGCAGGATCTTGGCGACGTATTCCAGCGTCAGGGGTTCCATGTACACCTTGTCGGCGATGTGCGTATCGGTCATGATGGTGGCGGGGTTGGAGTTGACGAGGATCACCTCGTAGCCTTCCTCCCGCAGGGCCAGGCACGCCTGCGTGCCCGCGTAGTCAAATTCCGCGGCCTGCCCGATCACGATGGGGCCGGAGCCGATCACCATGATGCGGCGGAGGTCTTTGCGCTTAGGCATGGGCTTTTCCCTCCTTATCGGCGGCCATCTGGTCGATGAAGCGGTTGAACAGGTAGGCGCTGTCCTGCGGGCCGGGGGCGCTTTCCGGGTGGTACTGAACGGAAAAGAGCTTATCCTCCGGGCAGGCCATGCCCTCGGCGGTGTTGTCCAGCAGGTTTTTGTGCGTCAGCACCAGTCCCGTGCCCGCGAGGCTGTTTACATCCACGGCGTAGCTGTGGTTCTGGCTGGTGATCTCGATCTTGCCGGTTTGCAGGTTCATCACCGGGTGATTGCCGCCGCGGTGGCCGAATTTCATCTTGTAGGTCTTGGCGCCGTAGGCCAGGGCGATCATCTGGTGACCCAGGCAGATGCCGAAGATCGGCAGCTTGCCGCGCAGCGCGCGCACGGTGCGGATGACCGGGGTCACATCCTCCGGGTCGCCGGGGCCGTTGGAGAGGAAGAGCCCGTCGGGCTTCACGCTCAGGATGGTTTCCGCGGGGGTGTCGTAGGGCACCACCAGCACGTTGCAGCCGTAGCTTTTGAGCTTGCGGATGATGTTGAGTTTCACGCCGCAGTCCATGCACACCACGTTGTAGCCGGCGTTGGGCGTGCGGGCGTACCACTTTTTCTTGCAGCTCACGCGCGAAACCGTGTCGTGGGGCAGCTCGTAGGCGCGGATGCGGGCAAGCGCCTCCGTAAGGCTCACGTCCGGGGCGCACAGCAGCGCGCGCTGGCTGCCCTCGTTGCGGATCATGCGGTTGATCTTGCGCGTATCCACGCCCTGAATGCCGGGGATGCCGTTTTCCTCCAGCAGCTCGCCCAGGGTTTTGGTGTAGCGGAAGTTGCTGGGCAAATCGTTATACTCGCGCACGACCATCGCGCCCATGGTGGGCACGCGGGTTTCGTAATCCTCGTCGGTCACGCCGTAGTTGCCGATCAGCGGATAGGTCATCACGACCATCTGCGCCGTGTAGCTTGGGTCGGTCACGATTTCCTGATAGCCCACCATCGAGGTGTTGAACACCATCTCGCACAGCGCCTCGGCATTGGCGCCGAAGCCCGTGCCCATGAACTCGGAGCCGTTTTCCATCACAAGCTTCCGGTTGAGCGTTGCCATACGGTTTCCCCTCCTACCAAAGTGAGTTCGCAGCTCCCATAGACGCGCGCGCCGGCAAATGGCGTCGCGCGGCCCCGGGAGAGAAAGTCCGCCGGGTCGACCGTCCATGCGCGGCTGAGGTCCAGCACCGTCAGATCGGCGCTTTCTCCGGCCGAAAGGGTTTTGGGCGAGAGTCCGAAGCGGGCGCGGGGCGCGTCGGTGAGCATGTGCAAAAGCCTTTCCAGCGGCATCGTGCCCGTGCGTACCAGCCCCGTGTAGAGGACCGCGAAGGCGCACTCCAGCCCCACTACGCCCATCGCGCTTTTTTCCAACCCCAGGGATTTCTCCGACGCCGCGTGGGGGGCGTGGTCGGTGGCGATCATATCGATGGTGCCGTCCAGCGCGGCCGCGACCAGCGCGTCCCGGTCCTCGCGGCTGCGCAGCGGCGGGTTCATCTTGAAGCGCCCGTCCTCCTGCAAATCCTCGTCGCACAGCAGCAGGTAGTGCGGCGCGGTCTCGCAGGTCACGTCCACCCCTTGAGCCTTGGCTCGTCGGATCAGCTGGGCGCTTTCCTTGCAGGAGACGTGGCACACGTGATATTTGCAGCCGGTTTCCCTGGCCAGGCGCAGGTCGCGCTCCACCTGCCGCCACTCGCTTTCCGAGGAAATGCCCCGATGGCCGTGGGCGCGGGCGTATGCGCCCTGATGGACGTAGCCGCCCCGCAGCAGATCGTCCTGCTCGCAGTGGGCCGCCAGCAGCCCGCCCGCGGCCGCGATGCGGGTCATGGCTTCGCGCATGGTGCTTTCGCTCTGCACCCCGCGGCCGTCGTCGGAAAAGCCCGCCACATAGGGCGTGAGCGCCGCGTAATCGACCAGCTCGCCCTCGCCCTTCTGCCCCAGGGTGATGCACCCGTAGGGTTTCACCCGCACCCGCGCGTCCCGGCCGATGAGGGTCAGCTGCTCCCGGAGGTGCGCAACCGTATCGGGCGCCGGGTTCAGGTTGGGCATGCTGCACAGCATCGTGTAGCCGCCGCGGGCGGCCGCGCGGGTACCTGTTTCCATGGTTTCTTTATACGAAAAACCCGGTTCCCGCAAATGAACGTGAACATCTGCGAAACCGGGGCTGATGATGCAATTCTCGGAAAAAACAATGGGAACAGCGGAGCCTCCGTCGTGCGGAAGAAATGGTACGCCCTCGGCGATCTTCCCCTCCCAAACGGCAACGTCGCCCTTTTGGAGCTTCCCCTGCCGATAGACCGTCGCGCCTTTGAGCCAGCCGTTCAATCCGGTCGTCCCCCTTGTCAGGCGATGCGCGATGCGCATACTCAACTATATATTTTATCTTCGAAATTTTACTTTGTCAACCGTTTCCGTAAAATTTCATATAGGAAAAGAGCAAGCGAACCCGCCGTGCCGTCGCCGGCGTCGGGGACCGTCGGATGGAGCCGAACCGGCCTTGCCGTGCCGCCGGTCGCTGCCGTTCAGGTGGAGTTTGCGTTGCGGGCGCGGCGTCGTCGATCGGGTCAAGGCGGCGTCGCCGCTCAGGCGGGGACGGTCGTCCGCCCGGCCGCTTCCCCGCCGCCTTGCCTCGCGTGGACGGATTCCCGCATCGCCGTTGGGCAGGTGGCGTGCCCACCCTGCCAACGACGGAAGCATTCATTTTTTTCATCCCGCCGCTTTCCGGCCGGTAGCGTTAACCGGTGCAAAGCGGGGCAGGGGGGACCCCCGCGGCGTTGCGTTCCCCCCGTCCCGCCCTCCGGCGGAATCACGAAACCCTTATCTGCGCTGACGTTTATCTGCGGGTTCATCTCCCCCGGGCAACGCCGCCGGGCGTTTTCTACGCCCATGGCAGAAACCGCGCCGCAAGCAGAATTAGCGCTTGCATTTTCGGATTGGCTGTGTTAAACTAAATTCTGCGATTTATAGAAACAAGGAGGTGAGGAACGTTGCCCAATATCCAGTCCGCTATCAAGCGTGTAAAGGTCAGCGAGAAGAAAAACCTTCGGAATCGGATCGTGAAATCCAAGGTCAAGACCGCGATTAAGAAGTTTGACGCGGAGCTCGCGGCCAATCCCGCGACCGCAAGCGCGCATTACAGCGTGACCGCCTCCGCTATTGATAAGGCCGCCGCCAAAGGCATTATGCACAAGAATACTGCCAACCGCAAAAAGGCACGCCTGGCCAAACAGCTGGCGAAAGCCGCGCAGTAACGGCGACCCCCGCGCGAAGTCTACATAGAACGGAAGGTGGCAAGCCTTCCGTTTTGTGTATCCCGAAGAGTAGGGAGGGAATGCCCTTGGATGCATGCCTGCTGGTTAAGCCGGACCCGTCCATGGAAGCCGAGATTCTGGCGTACCGTGCGGAAATGCTTGCCGCCGGCAGTTCGATGGACGGCACCGGCCCCCTTCGCCGGATGGAGGACGCCATGGAATGGCTGGCCTTCAACCGCTCGCTGGAATTCTCCGAAACCGTGCCGGCGGGGCTGGTTCTCGCGGATCAGTATGTTTTTCTGCGCCTCAGCGACCGCCGCATTCTGGGGATGATCCAGTTCCGCCGGGAGCTGAACGAGTACCTCTCCCGGTACGGCGGCCACATCGGCTATTCGGTGCGGCCTTCGGAGCGTCGCAAGGGCTATGCCCGGCGGATGCTGGCGGAATGCCTGGCGATCTGCGCCGCCCAGGGGCTTACGCGCGCGCTGATCTCCTGCCTGACCGACAACGAGGCCAGCCGCCGTACCATACTCTCCTGCGGCGGCCTCTACGAAAACACCGTCTACTGCGAAAGGGACCGTTGCGATCTGCAACGGTACTGGATCGCGCTAACGCCCGAAGCGGCGGGCGCCCCGTCGACCGGCGGCTGACGGGCGCGGCGGGGGCGCCGATATCGGGCGACGAATGCCGGCGGGTCGCCGGGCCTGCCGCGTTACCAGTTGCCGGGCTTCCGCGTGCAGGCGGATACAGGGTGCCCGATCCGGTTCCCGGTTCATGAAAAACGGCTGCCATGCTCAGGCATGGCGGCCGTTTTTTCGCGCACGCGATTGGGATGGCCGACAGGGTCAGACGTTGGTGAACCGTCCGGCTAACGGCTGCCCCTGTTTGCGCCGCGTTGCGCCTCAGGCGCTTACGCCGTTTGCGTCAAGGCGCAAAGCGCCCGGCGAGCAGGGTTTCGCCCATGCGTCCCAACAGGGGCATCTCCCCCCGGCCTGGTTGCGCTGCGGCGGGGAAACGATGCGGCGCGCGGAAGCGCAACCATCCCCAGCGTCGGTGTCGCGTTGCGCCTTGGGCGCTTACGGCGCTTACGCCGCTTGCGTCACGGCGCAAAGCCCCCGGCGGGCAGGGTTTCGCCCATGCGTCCCAACAAGGACGTCTCCCCCCCCTGGCCTGGTTGCGCTGCGGCGGGGAAACGATGCGGCGCGCGGAAGCGCAACCATCCCCAGCGTCGGTGTCGCGTTGCGCCTTGGGCGCTTACGGCGCTTACGCCGTTTGCGTCACGGCGCAAAGCGCACGGCGGGCAGGGTTTCGCCCATGCATCCCAACAAGGGCGTCTCCCCCGGCCTGGTTGCGCTGCGGCGGGGTCGGGGCATCCCTGCTCAGGCGTTCTCGCCCGTGTCCTCCGCGCCTGCCGCTTCGGGCGCCGGGCGTTGGGTTAGCCCCGTGACCACGTCGTCCAAAACCGCCATCACGTAGGGTACGCCCCTGTCCTGTTTGCCCTGCAGCGGTATCTCGCCCGCGTTGCCGGACGTCGGGGCGCTTTTCTTCTGGTGGACCAGCACGGGCAGCGCCGGTTCGCGCAGGAGCAGCGCCCCGGCCACTTCCCGGCCGTTGGAACCGCTCTTGTTAAAATAGAAGGCTTTCACGCCCTTGCCGCCCCGCGCCTGCGGCTCAAAGTCCAGGTACAGCACCCGCTTGGCGAAGCCCCGGTCGCTCAGCAGCAGCACCTGATCTTCCGGGCGGGGCTGCTCGGCAAAGATCACCTCGTCATCCATTTCCAGCGCCATGCCGCGCACGCCGGCGGTGGCGCGGCCCATCACGGGGAGGCTGTCCGTGTGGCAGCGCACGCTCATGCCCGTGCGGCTGAGCAACAGCAGGTCCAGCGCCGGGTCCATCGGCAGCACGGCCAGCAGGCTGTCCCCCTCGCGCAGGTTCAGGGCCGCGAATTTCTGGCGGCGCACGTCGTACTCCCCGGCGGCGGTGCGTTTCAGCTGCCCCTTGCGGGTCACGAACAGCAGATCGGGCATGGCCTTGAGCTCCGCGTCCGTACAGCAGAGCATCTGCACGGGGGTTTCCTCCGGTTCGATGCCCGCGATCACCCCGGTGAGCAGCGATCCGCGCTGCGTGGGCTTGTTGCTCTCGGGCAGGGCTTCCACGCTCAGGGTGTGGCAGTTGCCCAGATTGGTGAACAGGAACAGTGTCCGGTCCGTATCGGTCTGGAACTGCCACAGGGGCAGATCATCCAGATTGCCGTTTTCCACGCTCACGGGGGGCAGCTTCTGGTAAAACTTCGGGTACATGCGCCGCAGGTACCCCGCCCGGGTGTAGGTGACGGTCGCCAGTTCCGCCACGCGTTCCTCCGCCGCGCAGGCGGCTACCACCACGTTGTCGGGGTGCACCACGGTGGTGCGGCGGTCATCGCCGTACCGCTGGGCGATCTCGCGCAGTTCGTCCTTGATGACCTTCATCAGCTTTTTCTCGTCCGCAAGTATGGCCTCCAGCCGGCCGATCAGCCTGAGCAGATCGGCGTATTCCTTGCGGAGCGTCTCAATTTCCAGGCCGGTCAGCCGTTGCAGGCGCATGTCCAGGATGGCCTGCGCCTGCACGTCGTCCAGCGAGAAACGCTCCATCAGGGCGGCCTTGGCTTCCTTGGGGGTTTTGCTGCGGCGGACGAGGGCGATCACCTCGTCCAGGTTATCCACCGCAATCATGAGCCCTTCCAGAATATGCGCGCGGGCTTTGGCGCGGTCCAGCTCGTACTGGGTGCGCGCAGTGACGACGTTGCGCTGGTGGCGGATGTAGTAGCGCAGCACGCGCCTGAGGCTCATCAGGCGGGGTTTTCCGTCCGCGATGGCTACCATGTTGACGCCGAAGGTCACCTGCAAATCGCTGTACTTGAGCAGGTACCCCAGCACCTTCTCGGCGTCCGCCTCCTTGCGCACCTCGATCACGGCGCGCATGCCGGTGCGGTCGCTCTCGTCGCGGATGTCGTAGATGCCGCCCAGCGCGGCTTTCTTTTCCTCGCTGAGCTTGAGGATTTTCTCCAGCATCGCGGCCTTGTTCACCTGGTAGGGCACCTCGGTGATCACGATCAGCTTGCGGCCCGCCGGACCGTCCTCCATATGGGTGCGCGCGCGCAGGGTGAGCTTTCCGCGGCCCTGTGCGTAGGCGTTCGTAAGCTCCTCGGTATCCAATAGCACCCCGCCGGTGGGGAAATCCGGCGCGGGCATGATGCGCATCAGCTCGTCTACGGTGATCTCGGGATTATCGATCTGGGCGATCACGGCAGCCACGCACTCCCGCAGGTTATGCGGCGGGATGTTGGTCGCCAGCCCGATGGCGATGCCGCTGGCGCCGTTGACCAGGAGGTTTGGGAACCGCGCGGGCAGCATGTCCGGCTCTTTCAGGGTATCGTCGAAGTTCAGGCGGAAGGCGACGGTATCCTTGTCGATATCGCGCAGCATCTGCATGGCCAGCGGCGTCATGCGCGCTTCGGTGTAGCGCATGGCGGCGGCCGAGTCGCCGTCGATGGAGCCGAAGTTCCCGTGGCCGTCCACCAGCTGATCCCGCATGCTGAAGTCCTGCGCCATGCGCACCAGCGCGTCGTATACGCTGCTGTCGCCGTGGGGGTGGTATTTGCCCAGGCAGTCGCCCACGATGCGGGCACACTTGCGGTGGGGGGTTTCCGGCAGGAGGTTTAGCTCCATCATCGTGTACAGGATGCGCCGCTGCACGGGCTTGAGCCCGTCCTCCACGCGCGGGATGGCGCGCTCCATGATGATGTGCTCGGCGTAGGGAATCATGCTGTTGTGCATGACCTCTTCCATGGACATCTGCACGATGCCGGGGATGAGGTTCGTGGGTTCAGGCATGGTCTTCCCTCGCTTTCAGCTGATCGTTGATTTCGGTGAAGCTGTCCGTGCGGCTGAAATTGGCGTACTGGCTGATGTACTCGCGGCGCGGCTCCACCTTGTCGCCCATGAGGACGGTCACGCGGCGCTCCACCTGCGCGGCGTCCTCGATGGTTACCTGCAAAAGCTTGCGCGCGGCGGGGTCCATGGTCGTGGCCCACAGCTGCTCCGGGTTCATCTCCCCCAGACCCTTGTAGCGCTGGATGGAGTAGTTTTTCGCGCCCTTGGTCAGGGTTTTCAGCTCCGCGTCGTCATAGGCGTACTCGATGCGGTTGCCGCGCGCCACGCGGTACAGGGGCGGCATGCCGATGTACACATGCCCTTCGGTGATCAGTTCCCGCATGTAGCGGTAGAAAAACGTCAGCAGGATCGCGCGGATATGCGCGCCGTCCTGATCCGCGTCGCTGAGGATGATCACCTTATGGTATTTGAGCCCTTTGAGGCTGAAGCTCTCGTCGATGTTGGTGCCCAGCGCCGTGATCACCGAGCGGAACTCCTCGTTGGAGAGCACCTGATCCAGCCGTTTCTTCTCGGCGTTGAGCGGCTTGCCGCGCAGCGGGAGGATCGCCTGAAACCGCCGGTCGCGCCCCTGTTTGGCGCTGCCGCCGGCGCTGTCGCCTTCCACGATGAACAGCTCGTTGATCTCCGGCTTGCGCCCCGTGCAACTGGCGAGCTTGCCCACCAGCGGCGCGGCTTCCAGCGCGGATTTGGTGCGCGCCACGTCCCGCGCCTTGCGGGCCGCCTCGCGCACGTGCGCCGCGCGCACGGCCTTTTCGATCAGCCTCTGCGCCAGCTCCTGATGCTTCAAATCCTCAAAGTAGGCGGTCATCTGCTGGGTGAGGATGGCCTCCACCGCGGGGCGCACCTCGGTGTTGCCAAGCTTTCCCTTGGTCTGGCCCTCAAACTGCGGGTTTTTCACCATGGCGAGCATCACGGCGGTCATGCCCTCGCGGAAATCGTCGCCGGATAGGTTGGCCTCCTTATCCTTGAGCGCGCCCAACCGGCGGGCAAAGTCGTTCATCACCTTGGTGTAGGCGGCGCGAAAGCCCGTCTCGTGCGAACCGCCCTCGCCGGTGGGGATGTTGTTGACGTAGGAAAACACGTTTTCCGTATAGCTGTCGGTATACTGGATGGCCACGCGGAACTGGATATCCTCCCGGCTGCCCTCCAGGTAGATCGGCTCCTCAAACATCGGGGTTTTTTCGGCGTTGAGGTACTTCACATAGTCCACGATGCCGCCCTCAAAGCAGAACGTCTGCGTGCCGGCGTGGGTTTCCGACGCCGTGGCACCCTCCTGCGGCGGCCCGTCCTCGCCTTCGTCCAGTTCGTCGGACGCGTCGGCGACGGCCGGCGCGGGCGCGGAGGCGCGCTCGTCGGTAAACACCACGGTCACGCCGCGGTTTAGGTACGCCAGCTCCCGCAGGCGGCGCGCGACGGCCTCGCCGTTGAACACGCCGGTTTCAAACACGCGGTCGTCGGGCATGAAGCGCACCAGCGTGCCGCGCAGGCGTGTGTTGCCCACCGCCTTGAGGGGCGCCACCGGCCGCCCCGCGACGATCTTTTTCAACTCCGGATCATACCGGCTTTCAAAGCGGATCTGGTAATGCCGGAAATCCCGGAACACGTCTACCGTCATCCAGGCGGAGAGCGCGTTAACCACGCTTGCGCCCACCCCGTGCAGCCCGCCGGAGTAGCTGTAGCTGTCGTTGTTGAATTTGCCGCCGGCATGCAGTTTGGTATAGATCACCTCGGCGCCGGAAACCCCCAGCGTGGGGTGCATATCCACCGGCACGCCGCGACCGTCGTCAAACACGCTGGCGGAGCCGTCCTCGTGCAGCGTTACCTCGATATGTCGGGCATAGCCGCCCATCGCCTCGTCCACGGCGTTATCGACGATCTCCCAGAGCATGTGATGCAGCCCGCGGGAACCCGTGGAGCCGATGTACATGCCCGGACGCATGCGCACCGCGTCCAGACCCTCGAGTACCTGTATGTTTTGCGCGCCGTAGGTCATCCCATCTCTCCCTCTCAAAGGCAAAAAAATGTTCGCATAGGTGAAGTATAGCACATTCGTTTCGCCATGGACAAGGGGGCAGGGGGGATGGTTTGTCCCCCCTTTAGCCCCTTTTCTATTGGTTAATCAGGGGTGTCTTTTTTTGTTTTGCACCTCGGCGGCGCAGGCAGGGGATGCGCCTGCGGGCGCACCAAAGGGCTTTCCGCTCGCCCTTTGGAAACCTTCGG
>JAAYUF010000009.1 GCA_012517815.1 Clostridiales bacterium | reverse complement strand
GCGGCGACCGGCGCAACGGGGGCCGGCGCCAAAGGCCTTGCGGCGGGGCGCGCGGAACGTGCGGGCTGCGCGGCTGCCTGCGCCGCGGGGGCGGCAGGCGTCGGGGCCGGCTTGGCCATCGCGGGGGCGACGGCCGGTTCGGCCTTCGTTTCCACCGGCGCGGCTTTCAACGCCGGTTCCTCCGCGCCCGCGGCGCGGACTTCCGGCTTGGCTTCTACGGGAGCGGCCGCGACCGGCGCGGTCTCCTCCGCTTTCCGGGCGGGTACCGTCACGGCAGACTCCGGTTGCGCGGGTTCCCCAACGGGTTGCGCGGGCGCCGGCTTTGCGGCAGACGCCACAGGCGCGCCCGCGGAGCCCGGGGCTTCCGCCTTGGGCGCAGGTGCTGCCGGTTTGGTCTCCTCTTCCGTGTCGGGCATGGTGTAGGCCTTGGTGTGCTGCTGGGCCAGGCGCTGTTGCTCGGCCTGCTTTTCCTCGGCGCGCCGCTGCTCCTCTTCACGCGCATACTGCGATTCGAATTTACGGAGCGTCTGCATCAGTTCATCCGCGCCCCGCCGGACGCTGGAAACGCTTTCCATCACGGTTTCAGCATCCTTGAGGAGATCTTTTGTGGCATCCATGAGTCTAGTTTTGGTCATTGTACCGCTTGCACCCCCGCATGTTCTGCGTTCGAAATTTGGCTGTGTGGGTCGGGCTCATTCCGGTGGGCGTCCATCCCGGACAGCGGGACTTCGTCCTTGAGTATCTCCGCGAGCTTCTGCGCCATCCTGCCCCGCCCGACGGTGACGGTCATCCGGCCGTCTTTGCCCAGCGCCTGTGCGATGAAGCCTTTGGGCACCTCGTACAACGGTACGCGGTGGCTGGCGCAGGAATCGGAAAAACGCTTGCGCGTCGTCGGGGCGCTGCTCTCGTCCATCAGGACGAGCGCTGCGGTTTCCGTCCGTACGGCGTCCACGCAGGCATCCTGCCCCAGCGTGATCTGTCCCGCCCGTCCGCACAGCCCCAGAAAACCTTTCAACCGTTGCAACGTATCTTGTGTCAAGGCTTGCCCTCCGCGGTCTGTTGCGCCAGGATCCGCTGCATGGTTTCGGTCAGCTGCTGGGTGGCGGCCTCGTCCAGGTGAGCCTCCAGCGCGCGGTCGAGCTGCTTTTGCTTGAGCGCGCGTTTGAGGCAGTCCGCGTTCATGCAAACGTAGGCCCCTCGCCCCGCCTTTTTGCCGGTCGGGTCGAGGCCTACCTCGCCCTCCGGGGAGCGCACCGCGCGGATCAGCTCTTTCTTGGGCTTCATCTCGCGGCACCCCACGCACATGCGCATCGGGATCTTACGGGGTTTGGGTGGCATGGTACGCCTCCTGACAGCTATGGTTTACAGGGTATCGTCCTCGTCGACGCTCTCCAGGGGAATGTCGGCGAGTTCGGGTATGCCGCCCTCGACATATTCGGCATCCGCGGGGTTTTCGTAGTATTCCTGATATCCCAGCGGTTCTTCCACGGCCGGCGCAGCCATTTCAAACATCTGCGCGGCCTGCGACTGGCTCTTGATATCAATGCGCCACCCGGTGAGCTTGGCGGCCAGGCGGGCGTTCTGCCCTTCCTTGCCGATGGCGAGGCTGAGCTGATTATCCGGCACCACCACGCGGCAGGCCTTCTCGTTTTCCGCCACGAAGACGCTGAGCACATGGGCGGGGTTGAGGGCGTTGGCGATGAACTCCGCCGGGTCGGGCGACCACTTGATGATGTCGATCTTCTCGTTGCGAAGCTCGGTGACCACTTTATCCACGCGGTTGCCGCGCGGGCCTACGCAGGCGCCCACAGGGTCGATCACCATATCGGTGGAGTAGACGGCCATCTTGGTGCGGCTGCCGGCCTCGCGTGCGATGGACTTGATCTGCACCACGCCCGCCGCGATCTCCGGGACTTCCATTTCAAACAAGCGCTTGACCAGCCCCGGGTGCACCCGGCTGACGCGGACCTGCGGCCCGCGGAGCATTTCCTTGCCGGTGCGGTTCACTTCCAGCACGTAGACCTTGATGTGGTCGTCGCTGTGGTATTCCTCGCCCGGGATCCATTCGCTCTTTTCCAGGATGCCCTCGGTGCGGCCCAGCTCGACATACACGGCGTTAATTTCCACACGCTGCACGATGGCGGTGAGGATCTCGTTTTCCTTCTCGGAATATTCGTCGTAGATCTTGCCCTGCTCCGCTTCGCGGATCCGCTGGATGATCACCTGCTTGGCCGTCTGGGCGGCCGTGCGCAGGAAGCCGGACGGGGTCACGTCGATTTCCGCGATATCGCCCATCTGGTAATCGGCCCGAATCTTTTGCGCGTCCTCCAGGGTGATCTGGTTGGTTTCGTCCTCCACTTCGTCGGTGATCAGCTTGCGGGCCAGCACGTGGGCCACGCCGCTGCGGCGGTCCATCGTCACGGACAGGTTGGCCGGGGCGGCCTCGTTGCGGGACACATTCTTTTTATAAGCAGCCTTCAGCGCTTCCTCAATCGCGCCGAAAAGCAAATCTTCGCTGATATCCTTTTCCGTTGCCAGCGCGCGCACGGCGTCGATGATTTCCGCCTCGCGGCTCTGCACCGCAGTCTTCTTTGTCGCCTTCATGACCGATGCTCCTATCTACGCTTATTCGTCCTCATCCTCAAACACGACCACCGGTTTGACCAGCGCCACGGCCTTGCGCGGGAACGGTTTCTGCGCGCCGTCCGGAAGCGTGATGGTCACGGTCTCCTCATCCATGGCGCTGAGCGCGCCCTGGAATACCTTTGCGCCGTCCAGCGGGGCGAAGAGCCGGATTTCCACCTGCGCGCCCTGGTTTTTTTCAAAATCCCGCCGTGTCTGGATCGGCCGGTCGACGCCGGGGCTGGAGACCTCCAGATAATCGTAATCCACCGTTTCCAGCAGCGGTTGAACCGCCTTGTGGAAACGCTCGCAATCGTCCAGGGTAACGCCGCCGGGCTTGTCGATGTACAGGCAAAGCGTCCGGCCCTGCGCCTCCCGGTTGAAGGCCACTTCCACCAGTTCCAGGCCCTGTTCTTCCGCCACGCGCCGCGCGATCGGCTCCACCGCCTGCGCGGACGTTCCGCCCCGTTGTTTTCCCTTCACGGGCTCACCGCCTGTTCCAAGGCAATCAAAAAGAGCGGCCATCTATTGCCTCCCTTGCGCCCCATGCCCCACGGCAGGCGCGGCTCCGCAATAAACTGCGAAAACCCTCGCCCTTGAGGGGAGATCATGCGGTACAGGAAAGCAATATCCACTCTTTCGATAAACCCTTCTTTCTGATGCTGTCGCTGTGTTCGTGCTTGCAGGAACGCCCACCGGGCCTGCGCATGTGCAAACGGCTGCGTGCCGTTTGGAACTGCGGTGCGGCTTTCCGGGCGCGGGCGCATGCTACGAGCTTCGCGACGCGGCGGCCGGCAGAGTCTCGGCCATCGCATGCCGATCATCGGAAAAGCCTTATACCAAGCCGAAAGCAAATTGAGTATAGCACATCGACTTCGGAAATACAAGGGTTTTCGGTTACAGCCGCAAGAAATCTTTACCGTTTGCGCGTTTCGCGCCACGGCGTTGCCGGCGTCACGAACGGCGGCGCGCGGTCGGCGGCTCGTCCGTCTGGGGCGGGCAGGCGCGCCGGGCGGGGCGGGCGGGCGC
>JAAYUF010000072.1 GCA_012517815.1 Clostridiales bacterium | reverse complement strand
TCCAAGCTTTCTGAGATTGCGACCACAGGCCAAAATCTGCTCAATGGGATCGTGCAGAACGTCTCCTCGGTGATCACCACCGTGAAAACCAGTGTAGGCAACATTATTTCAAGTGTGAAAGAGTTCATCGTTGGCAAGGCCACCACGATCGCTTCCGCCGGGCAGACGCTGCTTGGCAACATCACGACCAATGTGAGCAGCATTATTTCGACGGTCACAACCAAAACCGGTCAAATCCTGGGTCAGATCAAGGACAAGATTTCCGGCTACGCCAGTACGATCGCCACCACCGGCACGACGCTGTTTAACAGTCTGGTGCGCAACGCAGGCAGCATTGGTTCGACCATTGTCACCGCCTGCTCCGGCATCCTGACCCGCATCAAGACCGCCTTCACAAGCGGCGTTTCCAGCATGATCTCCATCGGCGGCAATCTGGCCTCCGGGATCTGGACGGGTCTTTCCAACGCCGCAAGCAGCCTGTACACCAAAGTCAGCAATCTTTGCAGCGGGCTGTGGAAGAAGATCAAGTCGTTCTTTGGCATCTCTTCGCCCTCCAAACTGTTCCGGGATTCGATCGGCGCCAACCTGGCGTTGGGGCTGGGGTTGGGCTTTGAGGACGAGATGAACAAGGTGGCGGATCAGATGCAGGCCGCTGTACCAACAACGCTGGATGCGGGCGGGATCAGCCTGAACGGTGTGAACGGTACTGTAGCTGCCACTTCCGGCCCGTTGATCTCCATCCAACAGATGATCGTGCGTAGCGAGGACGATATCCGCGCAATCTCTCAGCAGCTGTACAACATGATCCAGCAGTCCAGCCGTGCGCAGGGGTACTTCACTACGGCGTAAATGATAAAACGGAGGTTGCTCTTATCAAGCATCCTCCGCTCTATCCTTCCTATTGAATCGCTTTCTGTGCGAAACGTTATTGTTTGACGAAGGTGGATACCGTCAAACGCAGACGTAGTGGCCGCATGATCTTTAGCAACGTCTCCAAATTCGGAGTCGTCTTAAAGGACTCGATTCTAGCAACAGATGACTGAGGAATGCCGCACATGGAAGCAAGCTCACGCTGTGTCATTCCCAGAGCGTTTCTCTGTTCAATGATTGTTCCAACAATTGTGGCAAGGCTCTCAATCTCTTCAATGTCCTTTTTACCTTCGGGGTCGGTAGCCTTGATGTGATCTTTGTAATCTTCCCAGGTTCTCATGACTTTTTGCCTCCTTTTCTGGCAATATACTCGTTTCGCTCGCGTTTGGCTTGAGCTATTTCCTGCGGTGGCGTTTTCTGAGTTCGCTTTCGGAAATGATGGAGTAGGACGAAAGTTTCTTCCATATAGTAGAAGTAGAGGACCCTGTTGTTGCCAGGTCTTAGTTCCCAGATGTCTTCGTCCAGATGCTTGGTTACGTTATCTGGAAGGCGCGTTCCGTTCCGCTGAAGCAGTTCGATTACAAACATGATTTGCTTGTGCTGGATGTGGGCATCTTTGTTAGTGGCGGCTTTCTCACGTAGACTTTCGAGGAAATCCCAGACATCGGAATCTCCGTTTGCTTTCTCGTAAAACTCAATCTTGAACATGCCTGTGTTCCGTCACCCACTTTCCTTACAAACAATTACATGATAGCACTAATGCTATCAACAGTCAAGTGAACTCATAGAATGTTCAACTGCATTATAGGTGGAAACGTCGGAGATATTCAAGAACGGCAATGCCTACACTCACATTCATGAAAAATACTACGTGGCGAGACTAATAACAACGCTGTCGTCTCTAACCAATCAGAGTGCTGGTTCGATAAGTCAGAGACTGAAAATTATTGCCTAAAGCCGCTGAAATATTCAGTATTACCAGCTGATTGAAATCGATAATAGCATTGGACCTTCCTCCTTTGAATTTCACGACAGCCGGTCGGAATGACTAGCGGAAAGGGCGTGCCTGCATGGGCTTCATGTTCAACGAAATCCACTCGTCCGCCATGGGCATCCGCGCGAGGCTTACGGACTGGCGGTTCATCCCCGCGGTAAGCAACTACACCGTGAATATTCCCGGCAAGGAAGGCGTAGCGGATTTTGGCGCGAGCAAGACCAGCCGCCGAATATCCGTTAAGTGCGGCGTGAATCCCACGGGCAGTATGACGGGGCTGATCCATGCACTAGACAATCTCGCCGCGTGGCTGGATCCCGCCAACGGCACGGCAAAACTGGTGTTTGACGAACTGCCGGATCGGTACTTTCTTGCGCGCCTGGACAGCGATGTGAGCTGCCAACGGCTCATCCGCTGCGCGGGCTCCTTTGATCTGGATTTCTTCTGCCCGGATCCGTACGGGTATGCGGTAACCGACGAGAATTTCACGCTCACAAATATCGGTGCGCACACCATTTTGCGCACCAAGGGCAACGCGGTCAGCCTCCCCGAGTACCGGCTCATGGGCGAAGTGATCAACAATTCTTCTGCGCGCTGGTTTCGGATCACCACCAACGGCGCGGCGCTGACCGTGTCCGGGCGGCTGGCAGCCAACGAGGTACTGGTTATCGATACCGCCAACATGACCGCGAAAGTGGAGGATACGGACGGGGTTCTGGTTAAAAATGGCCTTCCGTACCTATCCAGCCTGAACCTGCCGGAACTTACTGTGGGGTCGAATACAGTGTTTATCGAAGCGGAAGGATGCGCTTTTTCGTCGCTGACCATTCAGAGCAAGAGCAGATGGAGGTGAGTCTATGGCCGTGATTGCGATTCTGACCGACCAGACGGACTTTACCGGAGAGTTCCCGATTACCGATCATGCCGTCGGCGTGTGGCGGCTCAATGAAGCGATTGTTGCCCAGGATGAATCAGTCCACTTTCCGGATGCCGCCAACTACGGGCGTGATCTGGTGCCGGTGGGAACGGACTATGCGCTCACAGAGGGCATTTTCAGCAAGGCTGTAGCATTGAATGCCACTTCGGGCGGCAGTTACCTGAAAGCCGCCAACGATGGTGCTTTCTTTCGTCCGCTGTACGGCAGGTTGGTATTCGGCGGCAGCTTCCGGTTTCCCTCCATCCCGACAGGCGTCGTTCCCTTGCTGGCGACGCAGAAAGCGGATACGCTGCCGCTGTTTCGGCTCGATCTATCCGGCGGCAAGGTCAATGTCATGCTTAACGGGGCAAGCGGCGCTACCTGCTTTTCGGTACAGGAAAACCTGCAGCTACAGCCGGACACCTGGTATTTCATCGCTGTCGCCGTCGATACCGTAGGGAATACCGTGCAGACGGTCATTGGGTGTTATGCGGATGGAACCTGGTACACCTCGCCGCTGCGAACGTTTATCACCGCTGTAAACACCGCCTCCCAAGCAGATCTGCTGATTGGCGCGTTTGACTACACGCATTCCGGCGCCGAACCGACCGTCACGGCCATGCTGGTGGATGATGTGTTTGTAGAAACCAATTCCGCCTACACCGCGTACCTTTTGGAAAGGCAGTTCCTGACCAGCTTGTCTGCGGACCAAGGCAACAGTACCTGCGATGTCTACTCCTCGCCGGGAACCGTAATGCTAGCAGCTGTGGATGGTATCTATCCGCCAATTGGTACCTTCATTACGCGGGCGGTTGCTTACGATGTATCGGGAACAGGCAAGGCCGCGTGGGACTTCGCGTATCTGTCCGGCGCAACATCGCTGGGCGTTGTGGAATCAGCTACCAGCGCGGATCTTCTCAATTGGACGGACTGGTCTCCGGTTGATGCTCAGGGAAACATCACCTCGCCGGTAGCGGAGTATATCCGTTTCCGGATCACCCTCTGCACCAACGATGGTACGCGCACGCCGCGCTTCCATGAACTGCGCGTCTATGATATCCCCAATCAGCTGTTTTCTGTCAAGGGCTACAGCTACCCTGTGATTCTGGACGCCTCCGGCGCACCCGCTGCCGTTTTGGATCACGCTTTTGATATCACGGTATGCGGAGAAATCAACGGGGAAGATACGCTTAGGTTTGCCCTTCCCTTTGCGGATGCCAAACGAGCTTATATCGTCAACGAAGCCAGAATCCAGATTGTAGATGACATTTACCGAATTCGCTCCGTCACCGATGAGAAGGGTTCGGATGGTAAGTCTACCACCGTTGTTTACGCTGAAGCCGAGTTCTACGATCTGGGATTTTCCGTGTACCGGCCGGCGAAGGAATTTATTTCCGAAACCGCCAAAACAGAGATGGCTTACGCGCTGGATGGCACGGGCTGGTATGTAGGCGATATTGAGGTGAGCACGAAACGCTCCTGGACAAGCGAGAAAACCAACGCGCTGGCAATCCTCCGCAATATCGCTGACCTCCATGGCGGGGATCTGGTTTTCGACTGTCCGCGCAGACTGGTGCACCTGTACACGCAGTACGGCTCAGACTCCGGCGCGCTGTTTGCCTACAACAAAAACATGAGCCAGATCAAAAAGGTCACCAATACAGCAAGCCTAGTCACCCGACTCTATGCGATCGGCGCGGAAGGCATGACCTTTGCCGACGTAAATCAAGGTAAGGCATATGTGGAAGATTACACGTATACCGACGAGGTGCGCATCTCGACGCTGGATTGCACATCCTTCACCAATCCCGCGCAAATGCTGGAATACACCAAAATGCGGCTGGCGCAGTTCGCCGCGCCGACGGTTTCCTACGAGCTTTCCGCGATGGATCTCTCCCTGCTGACCGGTTACCGGCATGAAACCTGGGATCTGGGCGACAGGGTGACGGTATATGACCGGGAACTGGGCATCGATGTGAAGACGCGCGTGGTGCGCCGGGAGTACAACCTACAGGAGCCTTGGAAATCCAAGCTGGAGCTGAGTACGACGCTCAAAAACCTCTCCAGTTCCTCTTCCACCTGGGACTCCGCCGTCGCCGCAACGGAGGGCGCGAGCTTGGTTTCCACCGTGGATATCAAGGACATGGTGCCCTTCAATCACCTGAAAAACAGCCGTGCCGATGACGGCTTCGCGCACTGGGCCAACAACGGCTTTGTTGTGGACACGGAAAACGGCGCCAGCGGCAGCGCGTGCTTCAAGGCGGTGGGCGTTCTGAACGGCACGAAGTCCCTGAGCCAGTCTGTTTATCCTGCAACCCGGGACAATTATACCTTCTCCGCCAAGGTCGCCGCAGACAGTATTGAACTGGGCGACGGGGGCGCGGTCACGCTGGAGATCGAGATCACCTACGATGACGGCAGCGTGGAAAACAAGGAGTACGACTTGTACTGATGGAGGCGGTGGCTGTGGTTTACTATACGAACGTGGTCCAAAAGATCGCGCCGACAGTACAAGCGCCCGGTTCCGATACCAGCCGGAATGTGAAGTCGATACGGGTCAGGGTTACCATGACGAACGCCACTGGCGATCTGTATCTTACCGACCTGATGCTCCAGTCGGGTTCCATCGCTACGGGCTGGGTCGGGCATGTGAGCGAGATCCCCTTTACGCAGGATGGATGAGGTGACGAAACGTGCCTTTCAAGGCTTTTTCGGTTCTGGTGGACAATCCGCAGGCAGGTACAGCCAAGAAAGTAAGCCAAGTATCTGTAGGATTTCGGCTGTATAACACCACGGGTGGTTTCTCCATCACGGATATGGTCTTTCAGGAAGGCTCAAACGCTACGGGTTATGCACCGGGTACGGCTGAGATGTTGGTCAACACAGCCAACCGTCGCCGGGTAAACGCGGTCATTCACGGCGCCGAGACGCTGGTTTTGCTGAATGCTGGCACAACCGCCTGTGGGCTGAATGTGCAAATGGTAGCGCTGGAAGCCTGCGCTGATATCCATATCTCCCAGGGTAACGGCGGACAACGGTTGTCGGTTGGCAATGTAGCACCCGGCGATATCCTGATAGTCAATTCCAGCGACTATACGGTGCTTAAAAACGGCACGGCAGTAGAAAAGAACGGATTCTTCCCCTTCGCGCAGGACGGTATTTCAAGGCATAATATCCAATCGGATGGAGCCATGCGGCTCCTTTTTGATTATCAGGAGCGAAACGGAGGTGCCGGCGCATGACCATGGCGTGGATCAACACAATCTCTACAGGACTAATTGAGTGGCTTTCCTCCGCGCAAGCCCTGCCCGCGATGATTGCGGTTCGCTGCCTGGCCTTCGATGCGTCGGGGCATATCAGCCTGTACAATCTTGATCTTGATGCGATCCAACCCATTATTTCGGCGCGAACGGATACCCGCTGGCTGCTGTCGGTCAGCAATACCGATGAGGCTGCGTTTGTAGCCGTGCGAGATAACACCAATGGCGCAAAGGATACGCTGCTATCGGATGTGCGTTCGTTACGCAGCCTTTATCCACTGTTCAAGGGACTGGATATCCGCATAACCAGCGCTTCTGATTCCACCCACCGGCTGGCTGTATGCGACCTTTTTACCGACCTGTTTCTCCAATATAAGCATGCCTATACAGCGGGGCATTTCAACCTAACGCTACCAGCCACACTGGAAAGCGAGTGCTCTTGGGTGGATCGTGCCTTGTTTGCCGGTTATTGTAACACGGTCAGCCTTCTGTATCACGCAGATGGCAAAATGGAGCAGATCGAAGCTGTTCTCCGCGAGGCAACGGCGTGGTATTCGCCGGGGACAGTCTTGCTTGGGTTGCTGGGTGCGGGGAGAATGTACACGGCGACTGGAGCATCCGATGTACCCTTTTCAACAGCAGCAGGGTTTCTGCTGGGCACTGTATCCTGCGCCGATGGTCAGCCCTGTGCTGCCTTTGCGGGCCATCTGGACACGGCGGAATACCGGACGGTTCTGCTGCCGCATGTGTATGACTACGCATCGGGATCTGCAACGCTCCGCCTACACGCCCTGGTGGATAGGGATGGGAATGATCTCACGCCAACAGCGTTTCATCTCCTGATCATTATGCGTCGGTATCCGCCAACGCCTGTGGCTTATTGGTATGATAGCTTCTCCGACTACAGCACGCTGGGAAACTACAATGCGGACGATGGTGAGTACGGCACGGAGAATGACCCAGACGGTGAATCAAGCCTTCATTATCTGGCAGGAAAGGGAGAACTGCTCTACAGCGGCGCTTCCTTTAGCAATTTCTATGCGCGCCTGGTTTTCCTGGAACCTGCTGACCGTACCAGTAATTTTGGCAAAACCGGCATCCGCTGTGGCACGCTCTATGTGGTCTACAATGATCCCTATAAGCGTATCGAAATCTATCAAGGCCCTTATCTTAACGCGCAGTATCTGTTGACCACCTTCGATGTGCCTCTGGAAAGGACGGACGATCCCTATACAGCGCCCCACCTATTTATACTGGAACTGCGCAAGCGCGGCACGACGGTTACGGTTTACTACGGCGGGCGACCAGTAATCACGCAGACGGTTTCCGCAACCTCCGGGAATGTCGGCATCGTATCGGATTACACTGTGTTGGTTTCCGAATTTGTGATCGGCGATGCCTACAGGTATGACGCGCATGAATGTATCAGGATGGATTTGAGTGGACAGAGCTATTTGCTCGGCAGGGTGAACAGAACCGGAGCCGCGTGGAATGGCTCCGTTTTCACGCTCAGCAGCCTCAGCGAAGAGCCGGACAGCCGGTCCGTTGTTTTGGAAGGACAGCTGGAATGCCTGTCACAAGGTACCGTCGAAGGAATTGTCTGTGGCTCGAATGCTCCACTTACCGTCACCCCGGTGGATACCGGTGCCGAACTGGTGATGGCCTGCCTTGGCGACAGCCGCGGATGTGCATACCTTGTCTTCCGCACCTCGCTGGATTTGCAGGAGCTGTACAATCATGTGGTGTACGGGCTGGGCATCGGCGGGCTGGCCCTGGATGGTCTCGGTTCGGAGGATCCGTCCTTCTGGAACCTGGTGTAAACCAAATTCTAATGCGTACACCGAGTTTAACATCCGCGTTGCCCGCGGATTCCTTACCCGGGCAGCGCTTTTAATAGATCCCGCCGTGAGCCTTTTTTCTTCTCACGGCGGGCAATCCTCGACAAACGATTTGGCCCGCCGCAACCCCGGGCCGGAAGGGAGGGATTTCATGACCGCAACCGTCATCAGCGTCTGCGCGTCCGTGTTAAGCGGCGTAACGCTCTTTTTCATGCAGCGGTTTTTCCGCCACAGGGAAGAAGGCGAAAAGAAAAAGGATGAAACCGCCAGGCGGGAAAACATCCTGATCTTAAAAAGCGTGAGCGTGATCGGCAAGCTGACCATGGCCAACGCCATCGCGATCCGCGACGGGCGTACCAACGGCGAACTGCACGCAGCGCTCGAGGACTACGATAAAGTCAACCGGGAGCTGTACGACTATCTGCTGGAGCAAAACGCCAACAAGTGAAAACGCCGGGCAACGGTTCATCCGCCCCGGTTTTTTCATACCCTGCGCCACGACAATCCGTGTTTTTTCCTAAACGAACCGCCTCATCCAGAGGCAGAAAGTGTGATTTTCATGACCGATTATCTCAACAGCGTTTCCATTCCCGTCATTGTGACAGTCGTATACGTGATCATCGACCTGGTCAAGACCACCATTGCGCCGTACACGACCCTTTCCGAGCGTCTCAGCCACTTCTATCCCCTAATTGCGCTGGCGTTGGGTATTGTCACTGCCGCCGTGATGTACTTTGCGGTGCCCGAATCCATCACGCAGACCAATCTGCTGGTGGCGCTTGCTATTGGCGCTGCTTCCGGCCTGACTGCGGTAGGCACCAACCAGGTGGTCAAACAGCTGGCGAAAACGACTGATGATACCGCCGCAACCAGCGATTCTTCTTCTAACGAGGATAACGCGAATGACTAAGAAACAAAAGGACAGTGCCCTATACCGGGTCATGCAAGGCGATTGCCTGTTCTCCATTGCTCAGAAGTTGCTCAGTAGCGGCGACCGGTACCCGGAAATCAAAGCGCTCAACGGCATGACGACCGATATTCTGCTGCCCGGACAAAGGATTCGGATCCCAACGGATAGCCGCAAAGCAGTTGGTGCGGATCAGGAGATTTTGGCACAGCAGCATGGACGGGAGGAGAAATCCGTCGATTCCGGGGACGGTGAGAACGGTTGATTACCGCACAAGCGCTGATTGCGAAATTCCAGTATGCGCTGGATCAGAAATGGGGTTATATCTGGGGTGGTACCGGACAGACTTGGACGCAGGCCAAGCAGGATGCCGCTACTCGTTCTATGACTGTCAAGTACGGTTCACGGTGGATCGGGAAAAGGGTCGCTGACTGCAGCGGCCTTTTTTCCTGGGCTTTCAAGGAACTCGGCGGGTACATGTACCACGGCAGCAATACCATGTGGAACAAATACTGTACCAGTAAGGGAACACTGCAAAGCGGTATAACGATCCGTCCAGGCACTGCGGTCTTCCTGGTAAACAGCGCCGGCTCCCGGCATCATGTGGGGCTGTTCATCGGCAATGATACCGTCATTGAAGCGAAGGGCACTGCGTATGGCGTCGTTACCAGCAAGCTCTCCCACTGGGATGAATGGGGCGAGCTTACTGGTGTGGACTATACAAACGAAGGAAGTGAAACGGTCGTGGCTACCCTGCGTAAAGGGGATAAGGGCGAAGATGTACGAGTGCTGCAAACAAAACTGTTGGCACTCGGTTATGGGTTACCAAAATACGGCGCGGATGGTAGCTACGGCGCGGAAACCACGGCCGCCGTCATGGCGTTTCAAACGGACAAAGGATTAGTGGCTGACGGCATCTGTGGCCCGATTACGCAGGCGGTACTGGACGATGTCAAGACGGAAGAAATCGAGGATGATGCAACGCCCGAAATGAAAAGGGTCATCATCACCGCTTCCGGGGATGGTGTGGATATCCGCGCTGGGAACAGCGAACAGTACAGCCTGATCACCACCGCGCAGAACGGCACGTCCTATGACTGGGTGGCAACCGCCGAGAACGGATGGCATGCGGTTGCGCTCGAGAATCAAGTCGGATGGGTGTCCGGAGAATTCGGACAAATCGAATAATTTATCTACGGCTGATACTTCGGTGTCAGCCTTTTTTATTACCAGTCAATCAAATGGTAACGCGACAGCGCGTTGTCGACTATGGCCACGTGCTTTGCGATCTCCAGACGTGTTAGGAACTCATTCTTGTATGTTGGCATAGCACTGTTAAGGCTGAATGTTGCTACAGTCAACTTTTTCTGGATGCTCCCAAGATCTCGTTGGGTTAACTTCCCTTCTTCGATTCGCCGCAAAATCCCACTCGATTGGTAACGTCCGATCACGACAAATGGGTGGATCAGTCTATGCATACTCTGCTTTTCTTCCGGGGTAAACTCATACATTTCCATCGCCTGCAGTTATTATACAGACCCTGCAACATAACGACAAGGGAAATTAGCAACGCGTCATTCCAGCATATTTGAGCAGAACCGCTTCGAGTTGCAATCTAAACGGTTTGATGATACAATATGGTTGGTAGGCACCTGCTCATAGTACTCATTTCTGTTACGAATTATGAAGGAATGGAGACGCTGGATCATGAATAAGCGACGACTATGGCTTTTGGGAATCTGCGTTGTTTTCGCCCTCGCCGCCGCGATACAGCCCGGATACGCTTTAACTGGATCCCAAAACAGTTCTGATGTGGTTGAAGCAGTTGTAAGCGATATAGCGGATTATCAACATGATGTTTCCGTGATGTTTACCAATGTTGGCTATGGCGATGCCACGCTTGTGCAGATTGACGGTAATTCCTACCTGATCGATACCGGGAGCAAGGCATCTGTCCCGCAGCTTCTCGGCGCGCTCGCGATGTGCGGAGTGGAAAAACTGGAAGCTGTTTTCCTGACGCATACACACAGTGACCATATTGGCGGAATGGAAGCTCTTGCTTCGCAATACGCAATAGGCACACTCTATTCCGCGGAGATCTCAGAAGATAAAAAGAATGGTGAAAACAAGATAGATCTTTTAGCCGCGGAGCTTTCATTGAATCATGTCAAGCTTATGGCTGGCGATACAATCAACCTGTCTGCCGATGCTTTTTTTGATGTGCTTGGCCCTGTGGTATACAATAATGAAGACGACAATGACAACTCACTGGTGCTGCGCCTTGGTGTAAACGGTAGGGTGTTTCTGTTTACAGGAGATATGCAGTTTGCCGAGGAGGGGACTCTGCTGGCTGTAGGCGCGGATGTGCGGGCGGATGTTTTGAAGGTGGGCAATCACGGCAATCCGGACGCGACAAGCCCGACGTTCGCAGCGGCCGTTACCCCAAGTATCGCCGTGATATCAACAAGCACAGTGGATGACGCTGATTCGGCGAACGAGAGAGTGATCTCATTGTTTGACGGCGCAAGAGTTTTGGTGACGGAGGACTTCACACGCGGCGCGCTTCTGTACGTCAGTGCATCCGGTGAGATAGAAATCTCCAACCCACAACCGCCAAGCCCCGGCGCGGATATTGAGATTGTGGAGATAGACAAGAATGCACAGACGATCACGCTGATCAATAACGGCACCGAATTGGATATATCCGGGTACATGATCTTCTCGCAAAAGGGGTCGGAGATTTATGTATTTCTGCAGGGTACGGTTATAAAAGCGAGCCAAGTTCTGACCATAGCCTGTACCGGCGGAGATGGGGACTTGATATGGAACGAGAAAAAGGTCTGGCATGTCAAAAAAGATGATGCTGGTGTCTTATACGACAGTTTTGGCAATGAGTTGTCTCGTTCCCCGTGAATTAAGTACAATCACTACATAGGCCATTCGCAGATATACATTGTGATGTTACGTGATCATCATAGCGGCACATTGATTGCCAAACGAGGGAGAAAACATGGCAGAAATCGATAAGCGGAAGAAGCGCATACCTTTCCAAATTTTGATCACCATTAGTTTTATCGCCATAGCAACTGGCCTTGGCTGGGGTTTTCGCCAGTTGAGCTTTCCCGAAACAAATATCGTTGTGGCCTATATACTCTCTGTTCTTTTAGTCGCCCGCTTCACAAATGGATACTTCTATGGTATTGCGGGTAGTGTTCTCGCGACTGCCGCCTTTAATTACTTCTTTACCTCGCCATACTATGGGCTGATCGTCACCGCACAGAACTGCGCAACCTATGATTGGGTGGCTACTGCTGAGAACGGGTGGCATGCGGTTGTGCTTGAGAATCGGGTCGGCTGGGTATCAGGAGAAGTTTGCGAAATTGAATAGTTCATATATAGGGCTGGCACTTCGGTGTCAGCCTTTTATTCTTTCTCAGGTTCTTGGAATGATGTATTATTTCAATAATTGAGGATGAAATTTCCATTATTATCTGGTATAATTGGAACAAGAAGACAATCTAGAAGATCTTCGAACGATTGTTATCAGCGCAGACGAACATAAAATTATCTTATAGAAGAGAGGAACAGTCATGGATTTTAAAACATTAAAAAGCGAATGTATTAGCTTGCAGAAGCAGGTAGATCAGTTATACCCTACCGTATGTAAAAAGGTGGTGTTACGAGATATGGAGGCTTTATGTTTAGCTCATCCAGATATTGAGAAAAGGAGCGGAAATTGCTATTCTGTAGCCAATATAAAGTTTAGTCCCAATGACCAAGGCCTTGAAATACTTGACAATAGAGCAACAGCGTTTCTATGGATATTCGATTTGCAGTTTAAAAATAATATCCGGTTAGGGGACGCGATAGCGTTTAAAAATACTAATTATAGAATATGTGATCTCGAAAACTGCGATAAACACTTATCACTTGAATTAACTCGTATAAAAGATGAATATGAGCAAACCACTAGATGGCTTCAATCAAATCTGCTACCTGATCCAAGTGAGTATTCGTATTATTCGGATCATGAGAATGTTGAGTGCCCTTGTATTGAAGATGTTTTTGAAACCGTCATTGCTCGTGAAGCAATCAGCAGATAGACATATGCTCAGACAATTAAAATAATCTATTACGGATTTTCTCCCCTCGCTGTCCAGTAGGAAGTGAGGGGTGTTTTTCTATCCCTCGGAACGGAGGGTGGGTATGGGGAAGAAAACGGTCACGGAAATGCGTTTCGGGAACACGCTCATTATCGTTACGGGAGAGTGTAGCCCAACTGCTACTGAAACCATTGAAAAGAAGCTGGAACGCTTGATTTTACGGCATGTTTCGGATTTGAAAAGTTATCAGGATGATAACAGTAACGACGTTGCTTTGTGCGCCAAGCAGAGCGAACATGGTCCAGATACTATATAAGTAGGAGGTCTGGTTTATGGACGCAAGGGAAGCGGAGCAAGGTAAGATGACCGCCCTGTATTGTCGACTGAGCAAAGAGGACTTCGAAACCGGAGAGTCCAACTCCATTGTGCATCAAAAGGAAATTCTTACGAAATACGCGAAAGACCACGGGTTTGGGAACTATAAATTCTTTGTCGATGACGGCGTGAGTGGCACCCTGTTTTCCAGACCAGGGCTTGACGCTTTGCTCACCGAAGTTCGGGCTGGTAATGTGGCTACAGTCATCATCAAGGACCAAAGCCGAATCGGGCGTGACGTGCTGGAAGTCGGGCTCTTGAAGCGTACATTTGACGAGTACAATGTGCGCTTTATCGCTGCAAATGACAATCTGGACACTGCTAACGGCTTTGACATCATGTCAATCTTCCGGGATGTTTTCAACGAATGGTTTGTTGCCGATACCAGCAAGAAAATACGCGCAGTTTTTAAGCAGAAAGCGCTAAACGGGAAACACTCCAATTCGGTTGCCCCTTATGGCTACAAGCCCTCCGCAGAAGATAAATTCGTGTGGGCTGTCGATGAACCCGCTGCAGATGTTGTCAGGGACATATTCAATATGTGTGTCGCCGGTATGGGACCGAAATATATCGCAAATGAACTCTGTAGGCGTGGTTTGAAAATCCCGCAAATTTACAAAGCGGAACGTGATGGAGTAACGCCGAAGCACATACCTAATCATCCTGATACTGTCTGGCACACAAGCGTCGTGAGCGGAATCCTCGCCAACAGAGAATACCTGGGCATGGCCATCCTGAACAGAAAGACCAGCAGATCTTATAAAGACCATCGAAAATTCATCAAACCCGAGGACGAATGGATCATTCACGAGAATGCCCATCCCGCCATCATTGACGCTGAAACCTTTGAGACGGTTCAGCGAATTCGCTCAAATCGTCGTCAAGTAACAAGACATTATGCAAAAGGCGCTCTTGATGATGTAATGTACTGCGCTGACTGTGGAAGTCGCCAGCATGCAAAGCGTGGTTCCGTGAAAGCCAAGGGTGGTACGGTCAGGGAGTACTACCACTACGTATGCAAGAACTCGCGCTCCTACACAGAGTTTGCTTCTTGCACTCCGCACTGTATCAGCAGAGAAGGTGTTGAGAAAGCAGTTCTTGATAATCTGCAAACGGTTATAAAGCTAGCTAAACTAGACGAGAAGCGGTTCATTCAGAAAATGACCGACGCCTCCCTCCGGGAAGGAGCTCGGAGTACACAAAAGGCGAACGCCGAACTCGTCAAGGCAAAGGCCAGGATCGCCACACTCGACAGAATAATCAGCAGGATCTACGAAGACAATGTATCAGGCAAGATTGGTGATGAACGCTTTCAGACGATGCTTGCCGGGTATGAGGTCGAGCAGAAAGATCTGAAATCGAAAGTGGCAGAACTGGAAAGCCTTATTACAGCGGCGACACAGCAGACTACAAACGTCGAGAGCTTCCTGCGGTTGGTGCGATCCCGTACAGAAGTAACTGCGCTTACCACCGAAATCGTTCACGAATTCATTACTCGGGTAGAGGTCAGCGAAGCGGAGTATTCGCCAGCAAGGTTCAGCCACTGGGCAAGAGGGAAAAGGCAAACTGTAAAAGTAATCTACAATTATCTTGATGATATAAACGCAAAGCTTAAAGATGACTAATGGCGTGAGAGCTGAAAATGACAGCACTCACGCCATTATTAGGCTTTGGGGTTTCGTCCATAAGGCGCTTACACCGAGGAGGGCATTACGACGATGCCCGCCGGCGCGCTGCAGAA
This sequence comes from Clostridiales bacterium, assembly GCA_012517815.1. GTDB lineage: Bacteria > Bacillota > Clostridia > Christensenellales > Aristaeellaceae > CAXXOK01. Next base: position 47,153 of record JAAYUF010000072.1, on the reverse strand, counting down.
CTGCCGGGACGTGCTCCGCGTTCACCTGCCCGCCAGCCTGCAAACGTTCATGATGGAGGATATGCCCCAGGATTATTCCTCGGTCTATTCGTTCGACTGGAACAAGTCCGGGCACGCCGTGGTCTGCCCGGCGGGAAGTCTCGCCTATGCGCGGGCGAAGGAATTGGGCTTTTACGTGGTAGAGGAGGAATAGCCCTCGCGCGGCCATCCCGTTACCCGCCGCGCCTGTGCGCCCGGCGCGCGCCCTTCCTGCGGGAAACGGCCGTCGCCGGGCGTTTGCGCGCCCCGGCGCGGTTGCCAGGAGGCGGTGCGGGGTTGCCTCACAGCGCCGCCCTGCGGGCTGCGCCAGACCGTCGACAAACCCATACGGACGGTTATCCCCGCTCGCCTCATAGCCCTTCGGGCTGTTCGCTCGCTTTGGCGAAGTGCTTCGGCACAAGGCTTTGGGGCTCCGCCCCAAACCTCGCAAGGGTTTCACCCTTGACCCGGTTCCGCTGCGGCGGGGGATTTTCGACAGCCTGGCGCCGCCCTGTGGGCCGCCGTTTCCGCCGCGCCGTCTACCGGAACAGCGTTTCCTTTCGGGCGGCCATTTCCGCCGCACGGGCGATATACTCGGTCACGTCGGTTACGTTGGGCGCGCGCTCGATGCGCAGGGTGCGGTCGCCTAACACGCGCTTGCTGATAGCCCCCGCGCCGCAGGCAATGATGGCGTTGGTTTCCTCCATGATGTCCACATTGTACAGGCACGCAAAGCCGGGCTTTGCGTAGCCCACGTTTTGCTGCTGGCCCGCCATGTACTTCTGGCGGTAGAGGTAATAGGGCTCCATCCTGAGCAGGGCGGCGGCTTCCTCGCCTAAGCGGATCATCTCGGCTACGGCCTCGGCGGGGGGCAGGGTCGCACCCAACAGGTGCAGGCGGCTGGAACGCTTGATGGCCAGCGTGTGCACGGTCAGGCTTTCGGGCGCCAGGGCCGTCACGCGCGCAAGCGTCCGGGCAAAATCCGCGGGCGTTTCGGCGGGCAGGCCCGCGATCACGTCCATGTTGATGTTGGGAAACCCCATCTCCCGCGCCAGCCGGAAGGCGTCCTCCGTCTGCCGGGCGGTATGGTCGCGCCCGATGGCGCGCAGGGTCGCGTCGTTCATGGTTTGCGGGTTGATGCTGATGCGCGTGACTCCGCGCTCGAGCATGGCGTTGAGCTTGGCCGGGGTGAGGGTGTCGGGGCGGCCGGCTTCCACGGTGAACTCAAACGGGTGGGGGAACAGCGCCGCCGCGCGGGCCAGCAGGCGGGCAAAATCCGCCTCGTCCAGGGCCGTGGGCGTGCCCCCGCCGATGTAGAGCGCCCGCAGCGCGAGCCCCTGTTCCCGCATCAGCCGGGCGGCGTGGTCCATCTCGAAAAACAGCGCGTCCAGATAGGACCGCGCCCGCTCGCCGCGGCCCAGCGCCTCGCCGGGGAAGGAGCAGTACGCGCAGCGCGTGCGGCAAAACGGGATGGAAACGTACACGTCCGCCTCGTCCGGGCTGGGCGCGGGCAAGGCCGCCTGCGCCAGCACGATCCGCCGGAGCAAATCCCCCTTCTCGGGCGAAACGTCGAACTGCTCGCAAAGCTGCTTCGCGCCCGCCTCCGGGCTCAGGCCCCCGGCCATGGCCTCGTACAAAAGCCGCGTGGGCCGGATGCCCGTGAGCGACCCCCACGGCGGGCGCGTGCCGGCGACCGCGCGGCACAGGTCGTAGAGCGTCAGCTTGCAAAGCCGCTTGCGCAGCCGCCGGTAGAGCAAATCGTCCCCGCCCTGGGATGCGCCCGCGGGCGGGGCTTCGTCCCGGGCGGCATCGTCCTCCGCCGGCGCATCGCCGATCACGGCGGGTGCGCCATCAATCGCGGCCTGCGCGTCCACCGCGGGTGCGCCATCAATCGCGGCCTGCGCGTCCGTGGCGGAAGCCCCGCCGGCAGGGGCTGCCTGTTCCCACGCGGAAGGTTCAAATGGCGCGGGCGCTTGATCCTGGGCGGTCGCCTGCACCGCGGCGGCCCATCCGTCCGGAGGGGACGCGACGGCCGTCGGGGCGGCCTTGTCCGCCGCCTCGCCGCCCGCAGGCGGGAAGGCGCAGCATGCCCGTTTGGCGCCCGGCACGGGCAGGGTGCGCTCCGCCACATGGCCGCGGAACACAAACGCGCAGCGCCAGAGGCCGTCCTCCTGGGTAAACTCGTGCCGCAGCGTCTCCATGTCCCCGGTCCGGGGGGAGGCGGTAAACTGCGCCTTGGCAAGGTCCTCCGCGGTAAGGGGCGCGGTGGCCTCCACGGCGAACGCCTCCACGGGCCAGAACAGCCTGAGCACATCGCAAAGCTCGTTGGCCAGGCGGGGCAGCGGCGTAACCAGCGCGATCTTCATGCGTCGCCGTCCCGGCCCGCCCAGGTGGGGCCTCCGTGGCCGGGGTAGGCCTTCACGCGCGGGTGCATGTAGAGGATGCGGCGCAGGCTCTGCTTGAGCTCGCCGAAATCCCCGTCCGCAAAATCGTAGCGGCCGTAGCCGCCGTCAAACAGCGTATCCCCGCACAGGAGGCCGGCGTTGTCCGGCAGGAGGTAGCACACGCTGCCCTTGCTGTGCCCCGGGGTATGCAGCACGGTGATGCGCATGCCGCCCAGCGCGAGCACCTGATTGTCGGCCAGCAGCAGGGGCTTTGTGCTCACGTGGGTGTTGTAGCCAAACGTGCGCGCCACGCTGAGGTCGGGGTCGGTCAGCTTGGCCGCGTCGCCCGCGTGCACGTACAAAGGGATGCCGTAGCGCGCGCAGACCTCGTCCGCCGCGCCGATGTGATCGTAATGCCCGTGGGTCAAAAGCACCGCCGCGGGTTTGCGCCCGTCCACGGACGCGAAAATGCGCCCCGCGTCGGCGCCGGGGTCGACGATCACCGCCTCGCGGGTATCGGTGTTCTCCACAATATAGCAATTCATGGCATATTCGCCTACGCGCAACGTTTCCACCCGAACGGACAATACCATCACCTCAAAACAGTTTTCTGGAATCCAGCAGGATGGTCACCGGCCCGTCGTTGACCAGGCTCACGGCCATCTCCGCCCGAAACACGCCGGTTTCCACCGCGACCCCGCGCTCCCGCCAGCCGGCCAGCACCCGGTTGTACAGCGCGTCGGCTTCCTCCGGCCGCGCGGCGGTGATAAAGCTGGGCCGCCGCCCGCCGCGCGCGTCCCCCAGCAGCGTAAACTGGCTGACCGCGAGGATCGCTCCGCCCGTCTCCTTAAGCGAACGGTTCATCTTGCCGGCCTCGTCCTCAAAAATCCGGAGGGTCGCCACCTTGTCGGCAATGTAGGCCGCGTCGCGGTCGCCGTCGCCGGTCTCCACGCCCACCAGCACCAACAGCCCCCGGCCGATCTCCCCCGTGATCTGGTCGTTTACCGCCACGGAGGCGCGAAGCACCCGCTGAACCACCGCCCGCATAGGGGTCACGCTCCTTTGTTCCTTGCCGATGCCGCGCCCCGCCCGTCAGGTGATGCTGCGGTACACTTCCACAATGTCGCTGCGGTTGTGCAGGTTTTTGATCACCCGGTCGAGCTGCTCGCGGCTGGTCACCGACACCACCATGGTGATGATGCTGGTCTTGCGCTTGTCGTCCCGCTTGGCGGAAACCGCCATGATGGGCACGCCCATGTTGCCGATGGACAGCGCCAGTTCCCCCAGCAGGCTGACGTGATCATACGCGATGATGCTGATGGTGGCGTTGAACGACCCGCCCTCGGTGTTGGCCCAGCTGACCTCCACCATGCGCTCCAGCTCCTCGTTGCTGCCGGTTACGTTGGGGCAGTCCGCCTTGTGCACGGTCACGCCGCGGCCGCGGGTGATGTAGCCCACGATTTCGTCGCCCGGCACGGGGTTGCAGCACTTGGCGAAGCGCACCAGAATGCCGCTTTCGCCCTTGACGTACACGCCGTGGGTGGGCTTGCCCAGCTGCTTTTGCAGCTCCTGGGGGGTGGTTTCCACCACCTTGGGCATGGCCTGGGCTTCTTCCTTGCGCTGCTCGTCCAGCAACCGGCCCACCACGTAGGCGCTGGCGATGCCGCCGTAACCCACCGCGCCGTAGATATCCTCCAGCTCCTGAAACGCGTAGCGCTTGAGGATGGGCTCGTAATACTCCGGCTTGGTGAGCGCCGGCAGGGCTACGCCGCGCCGCTTGGCCTCGTGCTCCAGCATCTCGCGGCCCTTGACCACGTTTTCGCCGTGCAGTTCGCGCTTGAAAAACTGGCGGATCTTCGCCTTGGCCTGCTGGGTCTTGACCACCTTGAGCCAGTCCAGGCTGGGGCCCTTGGAGTTGGGCGAGGTGAGGATTTCCACGCGGTCGCCGGTTTCCAGCTGGGTATCCAGCGGCACGATGCGGCCGTTGATCTTCGCGCCCACGCAGTGGTTGCCCACGCCGCTGTGGATGCGGTAGGCAAAGTCGATGGGGGTGGAGCCGCGCTGCATGCTCACGATATCGCCCTTGGGGGTAAACAGCAGCACCTCGTCGCTGAACAGGTCGGTCTTGAGCGAGTCGATAAACTCCTTGCTGTCGCGGGTTTCGTTTTGCCAGTCGAGAATCTGCCGGAGCCAGTAGAGCTTGTTGTCCAGGTCGCCCTCCGGGCCGCCTTCCTTGTAGCGCCAGTGCGCGGCCACGCCGAACTCGGCCACGCGGTGCATGTCCCACGTGCGAATCTGGATCTCAAACGGGAAGGGCATCCGCCGCCCGCCGATGAGCGTGGTGTGGAGGCTCTGGTACATGTTGCTCTTGGGCACGCTGATGTAATCCTTAAACCGGCCGGGAATCTGGTTCCACAGCGTGTGCACGATCCCCAGCACCGCATAGCAGTCCTGCACCGTGTCCACGATCACGCGCACGGCGATGAGGTCATAAATCTGGTCGAAGGTCTTGTTCTGTTCCTTCATCTTTTTGTAGATGGAGTACAGGTGCTTGGGGCGGCCGTCCATCTCGTAGCGGATGCCCTGCGCGTCCAGCTTCTCGGAGAGGGTGCCGATGACGTTGCGGATGTTTTCTTCCCGCTCGGCGCGGCGCAGGCCCACCTTCTGGGCGATCTCGTGGTACGCGTCGGGGTTGATGTACTTGAAGGAAAGGTCCTCCAGCTCCTGCTTGACGGCGTTCATGCCCAGCCGGTGCGCCAGCGGGGCGAAGATGTCCATCGTTTCGCTGGCGATGGCCTTCTGGCGCTCCTCGGGCTGGTAGCGCAGCGTGCGCATGTTGTGCAGGCGGTCCGCCAGCTTGATGATGACCACGCGGATATCCTTGCTCATCGCCAGAATCATCTTGCGCAGGCTTTCGGCCTTCTGCTCCTCGCGGTCGGTGAAGTCGATCTTGTCCAGCTTGGTCACGCCGTCCACCAGCACGGCGACCTCCTCGCCAAACTCCTGACGGACGCTTTCCAGCGATACGCAGCGGCAGTCCTCCACCGTGTCGTGCAACAGCCCCGCGGCGATGGTGGGCGCGTCGATCATCAAATCGGTCAGGATGCTGGCGACGGACGCGGGGTGGATGAAATAGGGCTCGCCGCTTTTGCGAACCTGGCCCTGATGGGCGTTTTCGGCAAACTCATAGGCCTTTTTAACCAGCAGATAGCTGTCGCCGGGATGCTGCTTTTGCACGCGGGCCAGCATCTTTTCAAGCGGCATGCACTCGTTGGTGATGTACGTCAGCATTCCCGCGCCTCCTTTGGGGCGGAGAGGGCGCGCAGCGCGCCCAGCACCGGGCTTTCGGCCAGCGAGCACCTGTTGGGCTCGCACAGGGTGTAGTGAAAGGGCGCTTCGCTAAGACGGATCAGTCCCAGCGCGTCAAAGGCGACCAGCCCCGCGAGGGTCTGCGCCTCGGAAAGCGCGGCTTGGGCGGCGGCCTGCCGCAGGCTGCCGAAAGCCGAGGCGCGCAGCAGGCGGTAGAGGTCGCGGTAGCGGCCGTCCCCCGCGTCGATGGCGGCGGCGCTATGCCGCAGGGCGAGGGACGGGGGTGCGGCCAGCACCGTCGCGCCCGGCACGCAGGCAACCCAGAAGGCCGTATCCGCGGGGGTCAGGCACCCGTCCAGCAGCGCCACGGTGCGCCACCGGCCGCGCACGGCGCGCGGCTCCGGCATCACCAGCAGCGTGTGAAAACAGCGCGGGTCCTCGGGCCTGCCCACCGCCAGATCGACCTTTTCGCCATACGCGGCCAGAAAACGGGCCGCGGTATCGCGGGCGTAGGCCACCCAAAGCGTCCCCTGCCGCCCGGCCAGGAGGGCTTCCACCGGCAGGCCGAAATCTCCCTGCGCAGCCGTACTGCCCGGCGCGTCGCGGGGCGGCGTCTCCGCGGCTGCGGGCGCGCCCGAACCGTCAAGCGCAGCCTTGTTCACTTCTGCGCCGAGGGCAGGGTTTCCTGCCGCGACCGTTGGAAACGCGCTCGTCGCGGTGGCCGTCATCACGCCGTTTGCGTGCGCGAGGGGCAGGGCGGCGGGGTCGGGCTGCCCACCCGGCGCCGCCTCGCGGGCGGGGCCGACGGGCGCGGGCCGGGGATAAGCGGCCTGCACATCGCGCAGGAGCCGCAGCAGCGCGTTTTCAAACGCCGCTTCCGGCTCGCCGGAAAGCCGCGCCGCCTGCGCCTGCGCCGAGGGCCGCAAGGCTTCCACATGGCATTTGACGGACACCTTGCCCATGAACGTTTCCCGCGCGAGGGTGTAGGCCGCGTCCACCGCGTCGGGCAGGCGGGCGGCCTGCGCGCCCTGCCCGAACGCGACGCCGTCCAGCAGGCGGTCGCCGTCGCGCAGGGTCAGCTGCAGGTGCGCGCCCTGCGCCCCGCAGGCGCGGCGGCGCGCCAGCCCCGCGCCCTCGGTGAAAAAGACGGGCGCGGGGTTGCCAAAGCCGAAGGGCTCCATCTGCGAAAGCGCGTCCAGGAGCGCGTCGTCCGCCTGTGAAAGCCGGAGGGGCAGGTCGAACGTCTGCGCGGGGACGAACACATCGTCCGCGGCGCTCAGCCGCACGGCGCGCTCCAGCCGCTCGCGGAAGTCCGCGTCCCGTCCCGCTTCCAGCGTGACGCCGGCGGCCATCTCGTGCCCGCCGTAGCGCAGGAGCAGATCGTCGCAGGTTTGCAGGCAGCGGGCGAGGTTCACGCCCGGCACGCCGCGCAGGCTGCCGTGCAGCAGCCCTTCCTCCCCGGTGAGGGCGCACACCGGCACGCCGTAGCGCTGGTTGAGCTTCCCCGCCACCAGCCCGACCACGCCGCTGCTCCAGCCCTCGCCGCGCACAAACAGCACGCGGTTGCGCACGAAATCGTGCGTTTCGGCCTGCAGGGAGGCTTCGGCCGTCGCCTCCGTCTCCAGCCGCTTGCGCTCGGCGTTGGCCGCGTCCAGCTTCCGGGCCAGCGCGTCGGCCTCGGCGGGGTCGCGGGTCATGAGCAGGCGCAGGCTCAGGTTCGCGTCCGCGATGCGGCCCGCCGCGTTGATGCGCGGGGCCAGCTGGTAGGCAACGGTTTCGGCGGTAAGGGGCGGGCGGCAGCCCGCCGCGTCCATCAGCGCGGACAGGCCGGGCCGCTGCCCGATGTGCGGCAGGCCGCAAGCGACCAGCACGCGGTTTTCCCCGATGAGGGGGACGATATCCGCAACGGTCGCCAGCGCCGCCAGATCCAGCCACGCTTCGGCGGCGTCCCTGCCCAGCAGCGCCCACGCCAGCTTGAACGCCACGCCCGCCCCGCAAAGGCGGGGGAAGGGGTAATCCCCCAACACGGGGTTGACCACCGCGTCCGCGGGGCAGGGGGCGAGGCCAGGCTGGTGGTGGTCGGTCACGATCACCTTCATGCCCAGTTCCCGCGCGCGTTCCACCTCGGCCGCGTTGGTGATGCCCAGATCAACCGTGACCAGCAGCCGGTAGTCCCGGGCCAGCGCCTCCACGGCGGCAAGGTTCAGGCCGTAGCCCTCGGCGCGCAGGGGCAGGTGCGGCGTCGCCGCTACGCCGTACGTCCGCAGGGCCTCGGTGGCGATGGCCGCGGCGCACACGCCGTCGGCGTCGTAATCGCCGTAGACCACGGTAGGCCAGCCTTCCGCCTTCGCCTGCCCGAGCAGGGCCACCGCCTCCGCCATGCCGGACAGCCGCAGGGGACCGTGCAAATCGGCCAGGCTCGGGTGCAAAAACGCGTCCGCCTGCGCCGCCGTTTCCACCCCGCGCGCGTACAGAAGCGCGGCCAGCACGCCCGCGTAGGGGCGCAGCGCGCTTTGGGCGGCATCGTCAAAGGGGCGGGCGTCGCGGCGGAGGAAGCGCAGCATGGCAATCTCCTTTCGGGTAAGGCACTGGCGATTGTAGGTATGATAGCATACAAAGCGGAAAATGAAAATGGCGCGGCCGGGGAGAACCGGGCCGCGCGGGCGGGAGGGCCGGACGCCGCGCTGTCGCGAAGAACCGGGCCGCGTGGCCGGGGAGAACCAGGCCACGCAGGCGGGAGGGCCGGACGCCGCGCTGTCGGATAGCATTCCGGCCGTGGCGGGAGGGAACCGCCGCCCGCCGGGCGTCACGGCCCACGACGAGGCGCGGGCGCGTCCGGTCCCCCGTGCCCGGCGCGGGCACCGGCCTGTCGCCGTCCCGAAGGCCGCCGATCACCCGCCTTGCGTTGCGACCGCTTCCGCTTGCCAATCCACGCCGGATCGCATACAATAGCACCAGACAGGCCCGATCAAACCGTGCCCGCGGTTCGCGGCGCGTGAAAGTGAGGATACAGAATGAAAAAAACGCGTGGAACTTCGGCCCTGCGGTGGGTTGCCGCGGTGGAGCTGGCGCTGCTGGCCGCGTGGCGGCTTTGCGACGTGGCGGCGATGCCCGCCGAGCCCGTACTGTACTGGGGGGTTACCGCCCTGATGGCCGCGCTCACGCTGGCGCTTCTCGTATACGCCTTCGCCGTGGCGGATCGGCGGCTCCGGCGCGTTGCCTACCCGCTGGGGTTCCTGTTCGCAATATTCGCTGTGCTGGGATATCCCATGAACACTGCGCGCGCCCTGCCGCAAGGTTGGGTAGCGGCGCTGTGGCTCGCGCTGGACGTCGCGGTATATACGGTTGTGCTGGGCGCGGCGGTGCTCGCCCTGTACCGGGGCGCGCTGCGGGCGCTTGAGCGCATGGAAGAAAAGCCCGCCCGGCAGGGCGGGGGGTCGTGGTTCGGCCGGCTGATCGGCAACTGGTTTTTCGTGTTCGCCGTGGTGCTCATCTGCTGGGTGCCGGTGTGGCTGGCGTTTTACCCCGGCACCTTCCGCTACGATGCGGACACCCAGTTTTTCACCTACATGGACGGGATACTCACCACGCACCACCCGCTTTTGCACACGCTGCTGATGAGCCGGCTGCTGGAAATCGGCAACGAGGCGGAATCCCTCACGCTGGGCGTGGCAATCTACAGCGCCGTACAGATGGCGCTGATGGCCGCGATCGTGGGCTACGCCTGCGCGTGGCTCCGGCGGCGCGGCGCGCCCACGGCGCTGCGCGCGGCGGTGCTGCTGGGCTTTGCGCTGTTCCCCCTGTACCCGCTGTGGGCGTTCAGCGCCACCAAGGACGTGCTGTTCGGCGGCTTTGTGCTGCTCCTGTGCCTGCAGATGGCCGACCTGTGGACGGACGGCGTTGTCTGGCTTCGCAAGCCCCTGCGCGTGCTGTTTTTCCTGCTGACGGCGGCGCTGATGATGCTTTTGCGCAACAATGGCGCGTACGCGTTTGTGCTGGCGATCCCGTTTGCGGTGATGGCGGCGCGCGGGCGGCGCGTGCGCACGGCGTTGCTGATGGCGGCGTGCGTGTGCCTGTACCTGCTTAGCAACGCCCTGCTGGTGAAGCTTACGGACGCCGGCCCCGGCAGCTATGTGGAGAAGCTCTCCATCCCCCTGCAGCAGACGGCGCGCGCGGCGAACCGCGGCACGGTGGACGAAGCCGACCGGGAGCTGCTCGCCCAGCTCTTTTTAGATGACCCGGGGACGCTCTACCAGCCGATGTGCGCCGACAACGTGAAGTGGAACCTCGACGAGGACACCCTGACCGACGGGCTTTATGACTACGCTGCGCTGTGGGCGCGCGTGGGCCTGCAAAACCCGCGGCTGTATGTGGAAGCGTTTCTGGAGCAGAACCTGCCCTATTTTTACCCCGGCGCGCGCATGGTCTACAACATTGTGCTGGGCGTGCTGCCCATGGACCTGTACGAGCTTTCGGAGGCCCCGGTGCTGCCCGCCCTGCGCCCCTTCTACGAGGACTACGACCGTACGCTCAGGGTCTTTGACATCCCGGGAACCGAGCTGTTGTCCGACAACGCCGTGATGGTGTGGCTCACGCTGCTGATCACCGGGTTTGCGATTTACCGCCGCCGGCGGGGCACGGTGGTCGCGGGGCTTTTCCTGCTGGCGGTCTGGGTGAGCTGTCTGGTGGGGCCTATCGCGGCGATGCGCTATCTGCTGGGCCTGTTTGACACGGTGCCGGTGCTGCTGGCGGCGGCGTTTGCGCGGGAAGGGAAGGCGGCCGGCGCGCGGGCGTAGTCCGATTTCCCTTCGGCAGTGCCGCAAGGTGCACGAGCGATTGTCTCCTGTGACGGGGAACGGAAGCGAAGGCTCGGCGGGGCTACGTTGAGCTTTACGACGAAATCACGGCAGATAAGCGCCGGGAGAGGGAGTCGCTTGCGATTAAAAAATGAACAACGCGGCCGAGCGACGGCCCATATAAAGCCGGTCGGCGCGGCGCCGGGCGCGCGGGGGCTTTGTCTCCAGGCACGCTTCGCTCAGCGCTTCACATACCGGTCTATGTCACTCCACCCAATCTGGGCGCCTCTTAAGCGGCTAAACCCGTGGTCGTCGATTCGGACTCTGTCCGCGGATATGGAATCCGGGCCGGGCCTGGCATCGAAATCCTCCTCCAGCCAGCAGATCATCCGGCCTGTGGCCAGGTTTACAAAGGTGAAACGGTAGAAGGCCTCGTAGACTTTGCCCACATCCGTGTACGTGCCCAGCAGATGCGCGGCTACGACCTCCCGGACGACGGCGACCGGCTCATACGCCGCTGAGAGCCGCGCCAGCAGGCCGTTGACCGTACGCACCTTGTTGAAAGTGACGTCCAGCTGGCTGTTCCAGTAGAGGAACGCCCCGCGGGTAAAATCGTTTTGAATCACGCTTTGGGTGAGGGACAGGTCGCCTTCAATCTTCCAGCGATAATCGGTCGGCGCAAGCTCGGGGTGGTCGGCCAGGTTCAGGGCGTCCGTCAGGGTCGCCGTTTCCAGCGTCTCGTAGAGCGTCTTCCGGTCATCGTTGGACAGAACGTACGTGCGGGCCGCGACGCCGATCGCCTTGCGCACGTCGTCGGACGCGTCGGGCGAAAAGGTAAAATCGGCGGCCAGTTGGGTAAAAAACAGCTCGTCGCTGGCGGCTTCGTTGCTTTCGAAGGGCATTTTGATGGGCTCCTGAAAACCGTCGCCTTTGGCAAGCACCGCCGCGTGGTTGCCGTCGGCGGTCATCACGTACACCTCGTAGGAGCGGTAGGGCTCCCCCTGATCCAGGCAGATGGTGCTTTTCAGGTACAGGAAGGTCTGCGCCTCCGCGGGGTCCAGGGTGGTGTCAAGGACGCGGGACTCCGCGAAGGAACACCCCGACGCGGCGTACCGGGGGTCGGAGGTTTGGTCATCCGTGCTGTGGCACACCAGAATCAGCACCGGCGTTTTGATCTCCGTGACCCTGTACAGCCAATCCAGATCCCACCCGTCGGGGGGTTCCGGTTGAGCGAGGACGCACCCGGCAAGCGTCGATTTCGCCAGCGTCGGCTTGACCGCCAGTTTGGCCTGCTCGATGGCTTGCCTTGCGTAACCCTCGTAGGTCCTCCGGGGTGGATCGTTCCAGAACTGATCCAGGATGAACGGCATCAGGAAAAAGTCCGTATCGTGCGCCCTGTCGTACGCCTGTTCGGCCCGGGCCGCGGTCTCCCTGGTTTGGGCGACCCAGCGAAACGCAACGAACGCCGAGGCAAGCAGGAGGATCGCCGCCAATACCCAGAGCCAATTTTTTCTTTTCCGTTTCCCGGCGGTCCGTTTGGGACCGGCCGCCCCGGACGCTTCCGTTCCCGCCCGCATGGACATGGTCTGACTCTCCTTTTCGCCTGGCTGGATGGTGCCGCGCGCCCGAATGCCCCCGACAGAGCGGCGTTTGGCGACAGGCGCACACCGGCGGGCGTACCCGACGTTGTGCCGTGGCCGGCTGTCCGTAACGGAAGAGAAGGCTTCGCGCGGCGTTGGGATCAATTGGTTCAAGTATAGCGGCGTGCGGTTGGGATGTCAAGCGCGCCCTTTGGAGGCAGAAAATGGATGAACCGGCTGGCGCACGGCGTGCCTTGAAGGCGGAACCCAACCGTCGCCATCGGGCGTCACAGGACCCGCCGGGGCGCGATCAGGCCGGAGAAAGCGCACCGTTGCCGTTCCCGCGGGCGATCAGCCGCCGCGGTTTGCCGGAGGCCCGTCTGATCCGGGAGCCCGTGCCACGCGTCGCGCCGCCTGCCTTGCGGCGCTTCGGGCTTCGCCTGTGGGGGAACGCCGCCGTATCCGCACGCGCATTCGCCATCTCAAAACCCTGATGAATCAAAGGCTTCCCACTGCATGCTTTGCCCCGGAACGGGCGTTTTCAGCGGACTGAGCCGCCGGGGAATCTCCGGCGGCTCAGTCCGCTGAAAAACCATACGGGCGGCACTGCCTATGGCATGGGTTCTTGAACAGCCAGAGCAGGGCGCTGCCGTGCCCTGCTCTGGCTGTTGAAAAACCCCCGCCGCAGCGGCATTGGGGCAAGGGTGAAACCCTTGCGGGGTTCGGGGCGGAGCCCCAAAGCCTTATGTCGAAGCATTTTACCAAAGCGAGCGTACGCCCCGAAGGGCGATAAGGCGAGCGGCACTCCGGATTGCATGGGTTCTTGAACAGCCTGAGCAGGGCGCTGCCGTGCCCTGCTCCTGTGAAACCTCCCGTCTCCGGGTCGCTTTCGGCTTCGCTGAAGCGGCCAAAGGCCGCGCGCTTCCCTCCGCCGCCCTTGCCCCAGTTCCGCCGCGGCTCTGGGTTCTCCCGATCCTGTCACAGCGCCCGGTTGAACAGCTCGCTGTGCTCCAGAAAATCTTCCACGGTGTCAAACCCCAGCTTCTGGAGCAGTTCCAGCACATAGGGGTTGTCCAGCGGCGTGGCGTACTCCGCCTGATCGCCGTACAGCTCCACGTTCACGCGGCCGCTGTCCCGGTCCAGGATGGCTTTGGGTCCGCCCACGCAGCCGCCCACGCAGCCCATGCCCTCCAAAAAGTTGGCGCTTCGGTCGCCCGCGCGCAGGCCCTCGATCATCGCGCGGCAAGCGGGGATGCCGTCGGCCTGCCGGGTGCGGATTTTTACCCCGCGGTCCGGGTGCAGGCGGGTCACCGTGGCGCGCACCGCTTCGCTGACCCCCCCGGCGCGGGCGTACACCCGCCCCGCGCGGGAGGAATGATCCTGCTCGGCTTCGGGCATCGTTTCCGGGCGGATGCCCGCCGCCTGAAAGATGTCGCGCACCTCCTGAAACGTAAGCACGAAATCCACCGCGCCCGCCAGGTCGGGCTCGCGCGCCTCGGCTTTCTTGGCGACGCACGGGCCCACAAAAATCGTGACCGCGTCGGGGTGCAGCCGCTTGATCGTGCGGCCGGCCGCGACCATCGGGGATACGGCGCCCGGCACGTGGGGCATCAGCTCGTGATAGACCTTGCGCAGCATGGCGATCCACATCGGGCAGCAACAGCTGGTCAGCTGATAATCCTCCTCGGTGAGGATGTTGCGGTCGAACTCCAGCGCCTCTTTGAGGGTGAGGATATCCGCAAACAGCGCCACCTCCACCATGCCCTGAAAGCCCAGCGACTTGAAAGCGTTGCGCAGCCTGCCCGGCGTGACGTCCGCGGCGAACTGGCCGTGAAACGCCGGGGCGATCAGCGCGTATACCGGGCCCTTGGCGTGCTTGATGGCGGAAAGGGCGGGCAGGGCGTCGCGGCTGGCGGTCAGCGCGCCGGACTGGCAGGCTTCCACGCAGGAGGCGCACCCCGCGCACAGCGTGGGGTCGATGTGCACGTTGCCGTCCGGCCCGCGTTTGACGGCGCGCAACAGGCAAACCGCCGCGCAGGCGGGATCCGGCCCGCAGTCGCGGCAATCGGCGATCCGCAGGATCGGGGCGCACGTTTCGGGATGCAGGAGGCAGTCCAGCTGATGGGGGTTCACGTCCTCCGGCAGCGGAACCTTATCCGCGCCGGAGACCGCCTGCCGAAGCATTCGGCGGTAGAGCTCCTCGAAGGTCATGGTTTAGCGGCCTCCTTTCATGGGTGGGGGCGGGCAGGCGGAAAGCAGCGGTCTTCGGTTTTGAGGAAACGGCCCGCCGTCGGCGGCTTTCGCGGGCCCCGGCCGGAGCGCGCCGCCCAGCCCCGTCGGCTGCTATCCGGCGCGGGGTTCCATATCGGCTGAACAGGCCAAACGGCAAACGGTCCCGCTGACTGCAATCCGGCTCGGGATTCCATATCGGTTGAACAGGCCAAACGGCAAACGGCCCTGCCGATTGCAATCCGGCGCGGGATTCCATATCGGTTGAACATGCCAGATGGCGAACAGCCCTGCCGACTGCATTCTGGCGGGAGGTTCAAATTGGCTGGAAAGGCCAAGCGCAGCGCGGTCCCGCCGACTGCAACCCGGCGCGGTGTTCCATATCGGCTGGACATGCCAAATGGCGAACAGCCCCGCCGACTATAATCCGGCGCGGGGTTCTATATCGGCTGAGCATGGCAAATGGCGAACAGTCCCGCCGATTGCATTTTATCGGGAGGTTCAAATCGGCTGGGCATGTCAAATGGCGAACAACCTCGCCAACTGCAACCCGGCGCGGGGTTCAAACTGACTGGAAAGGCCAAGCGCAGCGCGGTCCCGCCGACTGCAACCCGGCGCGGGGTTCAAATCGGCTGGAAAGGTCAAGCGCAGCGCGGTCCCGCCGACTGCAATCCGGCGCGGGGTTCAAATTGGCTGGAAAGGCAAGCGCAGCGCGATCCCGCCGACTGCAACCCGGCGCGGGGTTCAATATCGGCTGGACATGCCAACCGCAGCGCGCCCTCAAGCCCGCCCAAGGCGGACCGGATGCCGCAAGCAGCCCGCGCGGCGGAATCCGGCGAACCGCAAGAAGCCTGCGAGAAGCCTGCGGGAAGGGCGGCTCCGGGCGGGTATAAAACCAAACCCGCAGATCGCCTGCGGATGGTTCAGAGGCTGCCAACCGCCGGGCGGGCGCCCGGCCTGCGTCCCGGCGCCCGCTTTGCGCGCCAGGCCGGATTCCGCCGTCGGCCTTGCCGGCGGGCAATGTCGCGCGCCTGCGGGTGCTGTCCCGGCCGCCAGGCTCCGGCGTGAGCCGGGCGCACGGGCCGCCCGCGGGGCGTGCCCCAAGCGGCCCGTTACTTCTGCGGCGGCAGCTTGATGCCCAGCTTGCTGGTCACGGCGCTTTTAATGATCTCGGCGCAGACGTCCCGGCCGAGGCGCGCGCTGTTGAGGCAGAGATCGTAATGGACGGCGTCGCGCCAGTTTTCGCCGGTGTAATACTTGTGGTAATCGGAGCGGTACTTGTCGGTGCGGCGGATCACCCGCGCGGCCTCGGCGTCGGTCATGCCGCTGCGGGCGACGATGGCCTTCACGCAGTCCGCCATCGGGGCCTGCACGCTTACGGTGACGACGTTGGGCAGATCGCGCAGCACGTAGTTGGCGGCCTTGCCCATCACGATGAAGGACTCGGTCTGCGCCAGCATCCTGAGGATTTTCACCTGATAGTTGAACAGGTTCATGTCCGAGACGAACTTGCGGTTTTCCGGCGTGAGGACGTTGCCGTAATGCTCCCGGTCGGGGATCTGCATCAGGAGCTTGCGGTTGAGCTTTTCATCCGCCAGCGCGAAGAGTTCCTCGTTGATGCCGCTGTCGATGGAGGCGAGTTGCAGCAATTCCTTGTCCATCAGCTTGATGCCCAGATCTCCGGCGATTTTCAGGCCGATTTGCTTGCCGCCGCTGCCAAAGCCCCGGGCGATGGTAATCACAAAATGATCCATAACGCGCTGCTCTCCTTTTGCCGGCACAGGCCGCCATTGTACCCGCCGCAAGGCGCGCGGGCCTTGTATGAGTATTTTCTTGCCTTGGGTTTCCTTTTCCTGCAAGCCGCAAAAATACCGCGCGCCCCCGGCGCGACGCCCGGCCTTGCAGGATGGGCGCATGAAAACCGCAAAACCCGATGCGCCGCTAAAAACAGATAAAACACAAAGCCATTATTGACAAGGGGTTCGGCGCCGGCCTATAATGGATCAGTCTTACCATTACGCACAGGTTTGCATTCCGGCGACCTTCCGCCTGCAAAACACCCGCCCTTCTCCCGCCAACGCACCCCGCGCCGGCCGGGCGCAACCCGTCCACCCGCGGATAACCGTTTTTCATAGAAGCAAAGAGGCTTCTCAAGGCCGCAGCGCGGCCCTGAGGGGTCTTTTTGGAATTTACGCGCCGCAGGCACCGACCCGGCGCGCGAGGAACAAAAAGGAGGCGTCCATCCATGAAACGAGCCCTCTCTCCGCTGGTATCCCTTCTGGTGGCCATCACCCTTCTGGCGGGCGGGGTTTCCGCCGTGGCCCAAACAGCCCTGCCGGTCATCAAGATCGCCAGCGTCACGCCGCTCTCGGGCAGCCAGGCCGCGATGGGCGAGACCATCAAAGACGGCATCGAGCTGGCGCTCAACGAGCGCGTGGAAGAGTTCAAAGCCCTGGGCTTTGATCTGCAGTTCGCCCCGCAGGACGATCAGGCCGACCCCAAGGTGGGCGTGAGCATCGCGCAGCGCCTGATCGAGGACAAGGACATTCTGGCGATTGTGGGCCACTGGAATTCCGGCGTGGCCATCCCCTCCTCCGAAGTGTACAACCAGGGCAACCTCGCCATGGTGTCCCCGGCCAACACGGCCGTCGCCGTGACCGACCGCGCCCTGCCGGTGGTCAACCGCATCTGTGCCCGCGACGACGCGCAGGGCCCCGCGGGTGCGGACTACCTGTTCAGCCTCGGGCTTACCTCCGTGTTCATCCTGCAGGATAAAACCGCCTACGGCCAGGGCGTGGCCGACGAGTTCCAGAAGCGCTACATCGCCCTGGGCGGCCAGGTGCTGGGCTACGAGGGCATCACCGCCGGCGAAGCCGATTACAGCGCCGTGGAAGAAATGATCCGCGCCAGCGGCGCGCAGGCCGTGTACTTCGGCGGCATCTACCCCGAAGGCGCGCTCCTGATCAAGCAGCTCAAGGAAAAGGGCATCGAAGTCACCTTCCTTGGCCCCGACGGCATGGATAGCGCCGAGCTTGTGAACATCGCGGGCGAGGCGGTCGTGGGCACCTATTACACCTCCACCGCCGCGGACGTGTCCGGCACCGAAAAGGGCGCCGCGTTCGCCGCTGCGTTCAAAGCCCGCTTCGGCCACAACCCCGAGGGCTATGCCGCCTACGGCTACGACGCCCTGAACGTGACGCTGGACGCCATCAAGCGCGCCATTGACGCAAACGGCGGGGCGCTGCCCACCCGCGAGCAGGTCGTTACCGCGGTGCGCGCCACCAGCGGCTACGAGGGCCTCGCCACCAACGTGACCTTCAACGAAATCGGCGACAACACCGAAGCGACCGTGTACGTGCTGGGCTTCTCCGAAGCCGCGTATCCCCCGGCGGTCATCAAGGCCATCCCCGTGGCGGAATACCTCAAGAAATAAGCGGCTAGGGCCACCCCACATCACGCGCCGGCGGGAACGGGGCCGCCCGTCCCCGCCGGCCTTGCCAGGAAGGTCGGTGCATCATGAACCAATTGCAGGTGCTGGTCAAGATCATCCCCCAGCTGCTGTCCGACGGGCTCGCGCTGGGCTTTGTGTATGCTATCGTGGCCTTGGGGTACACCATGGTGTACGGCATTCTGGAGTTCATCAACTTCGCCCACAGCGAGCTGTTCATGTTCGGCGCGTTCGTGGGCACGGAGGTTCTGCTGCTGCTCAAGTCCGCGGGGATCCTGGCGGATATGTCCCCCACGGTCGCGCTGCTGCTGTCGATGCTGGTGGCCATGATCTTCAGCGGCGCGCTGGGCGTCACGGTGGACCGCGTGGCCTACCGGCCCGTGCGAAGCGCGCCCAAGCTGGTGCCGTTTATTTCCGCCATCGGCGTGTCGTTTATTTTGCAGGATCTGGTGCGCATGGTGGAAGAGGCCAAGAACGGCAAGTTCTACCTAAACGCGCCCACCCTGTTTACCAACCGCATTACCCTGGCCCCCAACATGGTGGTGCCGGAAAAAACGCTGTATATCGTGGGCCTGTGCCTTTTGATGATGGTGGCGCTGACCCTGTTTGTGAGCAAGAACAAGTGGGGCAAAGCCATGCGCGCCGTGGCGCAGGACCGGGAAACCGCGCGGCTGATGGGCATCAACGTGGATAAGGTGATCGCGCTGACGTTCCTGATCGGCGCGGCTCTGGGCGGGGCCGCGGGCACGCTGTTTTCCGTGCAGTACGGCTCCATTTCGCCCTACTCGGGCTTCGTGCTGGGCATGAAGGCCTTCACCGCCGCGGTGTTCGGCGGCATCGGCAAAATTCCGGGGGCGATGCTGGGCGGCATCCTGCTGGGGCTGATCGAGGTGTTCGGCGCGAGCTTCCTGGGCGCGCTGACCGGCGGCGTGTTCGGCTCGGAGTATAAGGATGTGCTGGCGTTCGCCATCCTGATCCTGATCCTGATCTTCAAACCCAGCGGCCTGCTGGGCAAGCCTGTGGGAGAGAAGGTGTGAGCGTGGCGCAACATCCGTTGCGGCCGGGTCCGGCCGCTTTTGATGGCAAGACCTTTGCCGTGAAAGACTGGATCGTTTTGGGACTGATGGCGGTGGTGATTCTGGCCGCGCCGCTGTGGCTGATGGCCGACAAGGGCAACAGCGTCGCGTTTATCGCGTTTCTGGCCTCGCTTCTGTGCGTGTACAGGCTCCGCGTGCCGGCCTGGCTCCGCCTTTTGCTGGCGGTTGTGGACCTCGCGGTGGTCATGCCGCTGGTGGGCGCCTCCTCGGGGACGTTTGCGCACGTGGCGACGGTCATCTGCATGTACGGGGTGCTGGCGCTGGGCCTCAACATCGTGGTGGGCTTCACGGGGCTGCTA
The DNA here is from genome assembly GCA_012517815.1 of Clostridiales bacterium. Classification (GTDB taxonomy): domain Bacteria; phylum Bacillota; class Clostridia; order Christensenellales; family Aristaeellaceae; genus CAXXOK01. Next base: position 27,993 of record JAAYUF010000072.1, on the reverse strand, counting down.
AACTTGGGCTACGCGGCGTTTTACGCGGTGGGCGCCTACACCTACGCCATCTTTGCCTCCACGCAGGCCCGAAACTTCATGCCCTTCGGGGTGTACCCCCTCTCGGGCAACTGGTTTTGGCTGTTCCTGCTGCTGGCGATGCTGGTTTCGGGCTTTGTGGGCTTCCTGCTGGGCCTGCCGGTGCTGCGCCTGAAGGGCGACTATCTGGCGGTGGTCACGCTGGGCTTTGCGGAGATCATCCGCCTGCTGTTTAACAACCTGTCCAAACCGGTCAACATTACCAACGGACCCATGGGCATCACGCCCATCCAGCCGCCGATGATCTTCAGCCTCCGGCTGGACAAGCCCGTGCACTACTATGTGATTGTGCTGGCGCTCCTGCTGCTCACGTTTGTAGTGGTGCGCAACCTGCAAAACTCCCGCATCGGGCGGGCATGGGTGGCCATCCGCGAGGATGAGCTGGTCGCCCGCACCATGGGCGTGCCGGTGGTGCGCATGAAGCTTCTGGCGTTTTCCATCGCCGCGGGGCTTGCCGGCATGATGGGCGTGGTGTTCGCCGCCATGCAAAGCTATGTCGACCCCACCAGCTTTACGTTCATGGAGTCCATCGTGATCCTGTGCATGGTCATCCTGGGCGGCACGGGCAGCATGACGGGCGTGATCATCGGCGCGCTGGCGGTGATCGTGCTGCAGTTGCAGATTTTGAAGGACGCCTCCAGCTACCTGACGTCGCTGACCACGGCGGGCATCCTGAACCTGCCCTCGTGGCTTAACCCCGCCAAGTACGAGCGCCTGATCTTCGGCCTGATCCTGGTGCTGATGTGCATCTTCCGCCCCAACGGGCTGATCCCGGAAAAGCGGGTGCTCCAGATCAAGGAGAAGCTGGGCCTCAAGCCCAAGGCGGACGCGGGCGGCAACGCGGCGTCAAAGGAGGGCTGAGGCTATGGCTTTGCTGGAAGTGAAGGGGCTGACCAAAACCTTCGGCGGCCTGACGGCCATTAACAGCGTGGACTTTTCCATGGAGGAGCACCAGATCGTGAGCGTGATCGGCCCCAACGGCGCCGGGAAAACCACGTTTTTCAACATGATCAGCGGCTACTACCCCGTGGACAGCGGCACCATCACCTTCGACGGCCACAGCCTGACCAAGCTTACCCCGGAAAAGGTGGCGGCCTACCGCATCGCCCGGACGTTCCAAAACATCCGGCTGTTTCAGAACATGCTGGTGGCGGAAAACATCCTCGTGGGCTTTTACATGAACCTGAAAGCCGGCATCGGGGACATCATCCTGAGGCTGCCGCGCATGCGCGCGGAGGAGCGCGCCGCCTACGACAAGGTGATGGAGCTGTTAAGCTACGTGGGGCTGGCCGGCAAGGAGGGGGAACTGGCCAAGAACCTCTCCTACGGGCAGCAGCGAAGGCTGGAGATCGCCCGCGCGCTGGCCATCGCCCCCAAGCTCCTGATGCTGGACGAGCCGGCCGCCGGCCTCAACCCGCGCGAAACCGAGGAGATGAAGCAGTTCATCCTCAGGCTGCGCGACGACATGAACACCACCATCCTGCTGATCGAGCACGATATGAAGCTGGTGATGGGCCTGTCCGACCGGATCACCGTGCTCAACTACGGCGAGAAGATCGCCGAGGGCACGCCGGAAGAAATTCGCGGCAACGAGCAGGTGGTGCGCGCCTACCTGGGCGTGGAGGAAGCGGACGACGAGGAAGACGGCGGCGACGCCGCGGCCGGGGAGGTGCTCGCATGAGCGACGTGATGCTGGCCTTGGAAAACGTAAACACTTTTTACGGGAAAATTCACGCCCTGCGCGATATTACCTTTGAAGTCAAGCGCGGGGAGATCGTCACCCTGATCGGCAGCAACGGCGCGGGCAAATCCACCACGCTGCGCACCATCTCCTCCCAGCTGACGCCGGCCGGCGGCCGGGTGGTGTATCAGGGCGGGGTCATCAGCAAAACGCCCGCGCACGAGGTGGTAGGCCTGGGCATTGCGCACGTGCCGGAAGGGCGCAAGATTTTTCCCGCGTTAACCGTGGAGGAAAACCTGCAGATGGGGGCTTTCCGCATCAGGGACGCGCGCAGGAACGCGGAGAATTTCGAGCGGGTATACGCGCTGTTCCCGCGGCTCAAGGAGCGCTACCGCCAGCGGGGCGGCACGCTGTCCGGCGGCGAGCAGCAGATGCTGGCCATCGGCCGCGCGCTGATGAGCATGCCCAAACTCCTGCTGATGGACGAGCCCTCCATGGGCCTGGCGCCGATGCTGGTGGAGCTGATCTTCCAATCCATCGTGCAGCTCAACCGCGACGGCATCACGATTTTGCTGGTGGAGCAGAACGCCAAGAAGGCGCTGAAGGTTTCCCACCGCGGCTATGTATTGCAGACGGGGGCCATCACGCTGACAGGCACGGGCCGGGAGCTGTTGCGCAACGATACGGTGCGGGAGGCTTACCTGGGGTAGCAAGGCATGCCCCGTGCAGGCGCAGCGCTCCTTTCCGGAGGCAGGGAACCGCATGGCCTGCGCCTTGCACGCAGGCTTGTGAAGCCGCCGCCCGTACGGGCAGGGCTTCCTGACCGCCGCCGCGCAAAGCGGGAGGCGCGCCGCCAAAGTGTCTCGATTCCTTCCTCGCTTGCTTGGGATCAGTCTGGGCCATGTTTTCAGGCGAAAACATGGCCTTTGCCGACGGCGCGCCTCCGGTTTGACCCTGCGCCGCGCCGAGACGGGGAATCTGCGACGGCCCCCGGCGCCGTTTGGGAGCGCGCGCGCGACGCCCGGCAGGGAATCCGCGGCGCGCGCGCCGTGTTGAGGGAGGCAGCGGCGGCAGCCCCGGCCCCCGTCAGGGCAGCGGCAGCACGCACACCGCGCCCGGCATGGGCAGCAACTGCGTGCGTCGGCCGTCCGCAAGCAGGGCGACGCCTTCGCCCTGGCAGGCCGCCAGCGCATAGCCGCCCGGCAGCAGCGCAAAGTCGCGCGGCTTTGCGCCCACGCCGCGCCACACCGCGGTTTTTCGAAACGGCGCGAGCGAGAACACGGCGACGCTGTCCTCCCCGCGGTTGGAAACGAAGGCCGTCCCACCGTCCGGGGACAGGCGGATCGCCGCGGCCGTGCCGGAGCCGGGCTGTTCCACGGTGGAAAGCCCGTCGCCCACGCGGCCGCTCTCCGGCGAAAAATCGACGGGGAACAGCCGGTTGCCCAGCTCCGTCACCAGCCAGCCGCGCCCGTTCGGGGCATAGGCCAGGTGACGGGGGCCTTCGCCCGCGGGCACGGGGACGCGGTAACGCTCGGTCAGCCGTCCGGTATCGGCGTCCTGCCGGTAGACGACCAGCTCGTCCGTGCCCAGGTCGGTCGCGCAAACATGACCGGGCAGCGCCGGCACCGGCGTGATCTGGTGGATGTGGGGGCCGGCCTGCCGCGTGGGGTGCGGCCCGCGCCCCACGTGGGAAACCCGCTGCGCGCACGCGCCCAGCGCGCCGCCCGCCAGCGGGAACACAGCCACCGAGCCGTCGCCGTAGTTGGCGGCCAGCAGATACCGCCCGTCCGGAGAAAAGCCGATGTGGCAGGGCGCGCTGCCGCCGGTCGGCTGCCGCGCCAGAAGGGTCAGCCCCTCCCGCGTTAAGGCCAGCTCGTTCACACAGCCGGGGGCGTCCCCCGGCGCGTCGCTGCTCACGGCAAACAGGCGGCCGCCCGGGCCTGTAGCCAGCCAGTTGGGGTCGGTCAGCCGCCCGTCCCGCCACACCTCGGTTAGCCTCCCCCGCGCCAGGCGCACCCGCGCGACGCCCGGCCCGCCCTCCCGGGTGAGCGACCCGATCAGGAAATCCATGCTATTCCTCCGTTTCCTTTACGGCGTAGCTCTGCCAGGGGATATCGATGCGGATGCGGCTTTCCCGCCCCGGCTCGCACTGGATGTCCAGCGACTGATCCGCCCCATAGAGCAGGCGCAGCCGTTGCAGCACGCACCGCAGGCCGAAGCCCTTCATGCGACGGGTGAGCACCGGGTCGGCGCTGGCCCTGCGGATGGTCCGGATCACATCCGGGTCGATGGCGCCGCCGTTATCCGAAACCAGCAGCAACAGCCGGTTGCCGTCCCGCCGCGCGGCCACGCGGATGAGCCGGGCCTCGGCGTCCCCGCCGTGCACCAGCGCGTTTTCCACCAAAGGCTGCAACAGCAGGTTGGGCACGCGGCCGTCCAAAAGCGCTTCCGGCACGTCCACGGTCAGGGCGTTTTCCTCCCCGTACACCGCGCGGTAGATGGTGATGTATTCCTGCACGTGCAGTATCTCCGCGCGCAGGCTGGTAAACTTCTGCTCCGCGCCGTTCATGTTGTCCCGCAGGTACTGGCTGGCGCTTACGGACAGCCGGCTCACCTCCTGCCCTTTGCCCATCAGCGCCAGCGAATTGACCGAGGAGAGGATGTTGCAGATGAAGTGCGGGCTGATTTGCGCCTGCAGGGAACGGTAGCGCAGCTCCAGCAGCTCGTACTCGGCCTGCTGCTTTTCGGTGGCGCGCTCCACCATCTGCGCGGTGCTTTCGCGCAGGCGGCCCTGCATCCAGCGGAAGCGCTCCGCCAGCTGGCCGATTTCGTCCTTGGTGCGCACGTCCACCCGCGCGTCGAAATGCCCCTCGCTGACCTCCGTCATCGCGGTCAGCAGCCGCCGCACGTTGCCCGTCAGGGAATGGGTCATCAGCGCGCCCAGGATCACCGCAACCGTCGCGGCGATCAGCCCGCTGATCAGGCACGCCTCGGACACCGCGCGGGATACGCGCAGCGTAACCGAGAGCGGCGACAGGTGAACGATCCGCCAGCCGTAGCGGCTGTCGGTGCGAACGGTAAGCCAGCTGGGCACACCCTCCACCGTCAGCTCCCGGCTTACGGGCAGGCCGGTGTCCCCCACGGCCTGCCGCACGGCGGCGAGCTGGCTTTCCGTCAGGCCGCCTGCGGAAAGCAGCAGCGCGCCCTCGCGGGTGATCACGCCGGTCGCGCCGTCGGTGTCGCCGTCCAGCCCCAGGGTGGATTTCATCTGCACGGCGTTCACGCGCGTAACCAGCATCCCCGCGAAGGTAAGGGGCGTCAGGTCGCAGAGGGTCTTTTTGAGGTAGACGGCCCCGTCCTCCCCCACAAACCACAGCGTGAACGTCTGGTCCAGCGCTTCCCGGCGCGCAAGCACCATGCCGGTGAGCGGCCCCGCGCTTTCGGTGATGCTGGTGGTGCCGAAGTACGCGTTGCCGGCCAGGTCCACCGCCACCATACTGTGAAAGTAGGCGCTGTTGAGGCACATGGTGCGCAGCGCCTGCTCCGCTTCCAGCCGCTTGCCGGTAAGGGGCAGGCTCCCAAGCAGGAGCTCGGCCAGCCCGGCGTTCTGGTACACGTTGAACAGGCTTTGCTCGATATCCGCCGCCACCAGGCGGGTGCTCACGCAAAGCTGCCGGGCGTAGGTGTCGTAGCCCTCGGTTTTGTCGGCGAGCACCGTCTGGCGCAGCAGGGTGCTGCCGTACGCGGCGATCATCATCAGCACCAGGCTGGAGGCCAGCAGGTAGGTCGCCAGCATCTTTGCGCGCAGCTTCATGGCGGCGCCCCGATCCCGTTGCGGTACTCGCTGGGGGAAAGGCCCACGGATTTGACGAACACGTTGTAAAACGAGATGTAGTTTTTATACCCCACCACCGAGGCGATCTCCTCGATGCGGTAGGCCGGGTCCCGCAGCAGGCGGCGCGCGAGCTTCATGCGCGCCTCGATGACCCAGTCCAGATAGTTGCGGCCGGAGTTTTTCTTAACCAGCGTGGAAATGTAGGAGGGCGAAAGCTCAAACTGCTGCGCCAGCGCCTGCAGGGAGAGCGGCTCGCTGGGATGGTCGCGGATGTAGGCGAGGATTCGGCTGGTGATCAGCGACCCCTTTTCGATTTCCTCGCCCGAGGGCTCGTCCGGGGTTTCGGTTTCCTCGATGAGGCGGCGCACGATGCGCATCAGCCGGTCGTTGTCAAAGGGCTTGAGCAGGTAGTCGAACGCCTTGAGCTCCAGCGCCTTTTGCACGTAGGCGAAATCGTCGTAGGCGCTGATGTAGATCACCTTGCTCTGCGGGCAGATTTTGCGGGTCAGGTCGACCATCTGCAGGCCGTCCAGCCCGGGCATGCGGATATCCGCGATGATGATGTCGGGCTTTTTTTGCAGGATCAGCGCGCGGCCGCGCACGCCGTCGTACGCCACGCCCGCCACGGCGCAGCGCACGGCGCGCCAGTCCACGGCGGTGGCCAGCATGTCCGCCGTCGCGCGGTTGTCGTCGATGATCGCGACCGAGTACAAGGCTTACCCTCCCTACCCCTTTACGGCACCGGACATGATGCCGCCGACGATATAGCGCTGGGAAAACAGGTAGAGGATCAGCACCGGCAGCATGCTCAGCGTGAAAAACGCGAACGCGAGGTTCACATCCACGCCCGACTCGCTGCGGTACACAAACTGCGCCAGCGGCAGCGTGCGGTTCTGCGGCGATTGCAGGATGGTGACGGACACGTAAAAATCATTCCAGGAAAACAGGGTGTTGAGCACCAGCATGGTCACGTTGATGGGCTTCATCAGCGGATACACCACCCGCCAGAACGTGGTAAAGAGGCTGGCGCCGTCGATGCCGGCCGCTTCCTCAAGCTCCGTGGGCACGGTGCGCACGAAGTCCGTGATGATCAGCGCGCAGATGCCGATCTGGAAGCCCGTGCGCACGATCACAAACCCGGAAAGCGAGTTCATCAGCCCCACGGCCCGGAGGTTTACGTAGGTGGGGAACATGATGCACTGAAACGGGATCAGGATGCCCATGAGAAACACATAGTAGATGATATTGTATACCCTGCGGCGGCTGCGCGCAAGCACGTAGGAGGCCATGGGCGTGATCACCGTAAGCGCGAGCACGATGGCCGCGGTGGTGATGAGGCTGTTGACAAAGCCCGTGCGAAAATCGCCGTTGTTCACGATCACATCGCGGAAATTGCCCAGATAGAAGCTCCGGGGCAAGGCCAGCGGCGTGCCGGTGCCCATTTCCGCGGGGGTCTTGAGGGAATAGATCAGGCTGATGTACAGCGGCGAAATAAACAGCAGGGTTACCGCGACCACAGCGAAAATCCGGAGCGCGCCAAACAGCCTGCGGCGCGCGGCCATGCCGGGGCGCTTTGGGAGGCTCCCCTTCATGCGTCCACCCCCTTGGAACGGAAGAATTTGGACACCACGTAGGAAAGCGCCAGCAGGATCAGCGTCATGAGCACGGCGGCGGCCTGCCCGTACCCCGCCTTGCTGTTGCCGAAGATGTTGTTGTAGATGAACATCGACATCGTCAGCGTCGTGTTGCGGCCCGGCCCGCCGTTGGTGGTGGCCATGACCACGTCAAACACCTTAAGCCCCCAGGCCAGAAGCAGCGAAACGTTCACCGAAAACGCCGGCACGATCATGGGCACGGTAATGCGGAAAAACTTCTGCCGGGCGTTGGCGCCTTCCACGCTCGCGGCCTCGTAATACTCCTGGGGCACGCCCTGCAGCGCCGCGATGTAGATGAGCATGCAATACCCGCTGGTGCGCCAGACCGAAATGGCCGCGATGCCAAGCATCGCCTGGCTTTGCACGCCCAGCGGGCTGGGCACGCCAAACAGCGGGGAATAGACGGTGTTAAACAGGTACTTCCACACGAAGGCCGCCGTGAGCATGCTGACCACGTAGGGCATGAAGATCAGCGTGCGGCTGAGGTTGTTCAGCCGGGAGGAGCGGCAGATCAACAGCGCGATGCCAAGCCCCAGCAGGTTTGAAAACAGGATGTAGTACACCGCGAACTGGAACGTGTTGCCGATGGATTTCCAGAAAACCGCGGAGCCCAGCAGACTTTGGTAGTTTTTCAGCCCCACGAAGGCGGACTGGGAGGATACGAGGTTCCAGCTGGTCAGCGAGTAGGGGATGCCCTGAAGAAACGGTACGACCACCGTGAGCAGGTACAGCGCCAGCGCGGGCGTGACGAAACACGCGTAGGTGAAACCGCGGCGGCGCGCGTAGCTGAACCGGGGCAGCGAGGCGCGGCGGGCTTGCATGGGTGTCGCCCCTTTCGATGTTGATGCGGGCGGCCCGCGCGGGTCGGGAAGCGATCCTCCCGGCCCGCGCGGCCGCGCCCCTGGGAAAAGCGGGCCCGATCACCAGGTGAAACGGGCCCGCCTGCGGGCGGCGGAATCCTTTCCCGGCCGCCGGCGACTGGTTTGGGGGCGTTATTTACTGGCGTTGATCTCGTCAAAGGCGGCCTGCATTTCCGCCGTGAGCGCTTCCACCGTGAGCGTGCGGTCCGCCGCGAAGCCCTGCAGCACCGCGCGCCAGTTGTTGAGGTACTCGCCGCTCAGCTGCGCGGTAAAGTTGCCGGCGTGGGCAATGTTGTTGTTTTCCTTGGCCTGCATGGCCACGTGAATCACCTCGGGCATGTCCACGGTAACGCCGGGCACCACCGAGGGGCCGTTGGTGGCGGCGCTCCACTGGCCGGCGACGTCCGGGGAGAGCAGGTACGCCATGAAATCCATCGCCTGATCCACGTGGGCGCTCTGGCCGTTGACCATGAAGATCTGATCCAGCTGCACGCAGTACTGGTTGGGCTTGCCGTCGTCGCGGGGCACGGCGAACATGCCGTAGCGCTGATCGGGGTTGAAGCCCTGAATCTGTGCGAAGGCCCACGTGCCGTCGTAGATCATCGCGGCCTGACCGGCGGCCATCGCCTGACGGGCCATGGTGGTGTCGTTGCTCATATCGTCCATGCGGCCGTAGGCCATGCGGCGGCCCCACAGCTCCAGCGCCTTGGCAAACTCCGGATAGTCCGTAAACTTCGCCTCGCCGCTCATGAGCTTTTCAAACGCATCCAGCTTGCCGTTTTCCATCAGAAGCGGCCAGAGGATCGCGCGCACCTCGATATCGGGGTAGGTTACGTTGGAATAGTTGCGAATCCACGGGTCCACGCCGTTGTCCGCAAGGGTCTTGCACAGCGCGTCCAGCTCGTCCTGCGTCCCGGGCTCGCTCAGGCCGTACTTTTCAAAGATGGCCTTGTTGTAGATGACGCCGTAGGTCTTAAAATCCAGCGGCAGGGCGTAGACTTTGCCCTCCCACGAGCAGTCGCCGATGTCCGCGGCGGTCAGGTTCAGCTTGTCCACCAGCGGGTTGCCGGTCAGGTCCATCACGTAGCCGGCCTGGATGATGTCGGTATACTGGGCGGGCTGGCCTATCATGATATCCGGGGCGTCGCCCGCGCCCACGCGGGTGCGCAGCTGGGTGATGTACTCGTTCTGGCTTAACGCCTGGCTGTCAAACGTCACATTGGGGTGCAGCGCCCGGTAGCCTTCCACAATGGCGTTGAAGGCGTTAAGCTTGACCTCGTTGCCCATGTAATGGAGAATCGTCAGGGTTACGGGCTCCTCCTGAGCCATCGCCAGGGACGCGGCCCCCAGCAGCACGCACAGCGCCAGTACCAGAGAGATCAGCTTCTTCATGGGAATCCTCCTTATGATGTTGGTGAAACGCGCGGTGATCATCCGCCTGTTGTTTTCATTATAGGAACATGCACCGGCCGAGGGTATATAGCGGATTTGTCATTACCTATACAAGACTTTCAACTTTGCCCAAACCGCTTGCAAATCTCCCGCAAACCGATATCATGCAGCTGGAAGACATCTTTCTTGGCAGAAAGGGACGGATCGGCATGAATCCAGTGGCAATGATTACCGGCGCGGCCAGGAACACAGGCCTGGCCATAGCCCGGCGGTTCGCACGGGACGGGTACGACGTGTGCCTGACCAGCCGCAGCGAGGAAAGCGCCGCGGCCGCGGCCGAGGCGGTGGCGCGGGAATACCCGGGCGTGCGCACGCTGGGCCTTGCGATGGAGCAAAGCGACCTGGCGCAGGTGGAGGCGGCCTTCCGGCGGGTGCGGGACGCGTTTGGCCGGCTGAACGTGTTCATCGCCAACGCGGCGGAACTGGCGGTGGGCTTCAGCATCTATAATACCACACCCGAGGTGTGGGACCGGGTGATGAATACCAATGTGCGCGGCACGTTTTTCTGCTGTCAGGCGGCCTACCCGCTGATGTCGGAGGGCGGCAGCATCCTGCTGATCAGCAGCGTGCACGCCAACCAGTCCATCGTGGGGCGGGTGGCTTACTCCGCCTCCAAGGCGGCGCTGGGCGGCATGATGCGCTCGCTGGCGCTGGAGCTGGCCAACCGCGATATCCGGGTCAACGCCATCGTCGCGGGCGCCATCTGGACGGACCGCTGGGCGGCACAGACCCCGGAGCAGACGGCCCAGCGACGCCTGAAATACCCCGCGGGGCGCGAATCCACGCCGGAGGAAATCGCCTCCGCCGCGGCCTTCCTGGCCTCTCTGGACAACGGCACGATCACCGGCACGGAGCTGACCGTGGATTCCGGCATCAGCATCTGCCTATTGCCCTATGAAAAGGAGTGGAACCGACATGCCTGACGTGAAAGCCGAAATCTTCAAGGAAAAGCTGATCATCATCGCGCGCGGGGTGCCCGCGCGCACCCTGACCGACGCGGCCGCCGCCCTGATCGGCGCGGGCGTGCGCCTGCTGGAATCCACGTTTGACCACACGCTGAAAAACCCCATTGCCGACAACGCGGAAAAGATCGCCGCGCTGCGGCGCGCCTTTGGCGACCGGCTGCTGGTGGGCGCGGGCACCGTGCTGTGCGAGGACGAGGCGCAGGCCGCCTTCGACGCGGGCGCGACGTATGTGATCGCCCCCAACACCAACCCCCGCGTGGTGGCGCGCGCCAAAAAACTGGGGATGCTCGCCATCCCCGGCGCGTACACGCCCACGGAAATCTGCGCCGCGTGGGAGCTGGGCGCGGATTTTGTGAAGCTGTTCCCCGCGGACGACGCGGGGCTGCACTACCTGCAAAACATCCGCGCGCCGCTGCCCCACATTCCGCTGATGGTCACGGGCGGCATCAACCCCGCGACCATCCCGCCGTTCCTCTCGGCGGGGGTGGCGTGCGTGGGCACGGGCGTAACCGTGCTCCGGCGCGACCTGCTGGAGCGGGGGGACTTCGCGGGCATCGCGACGCTGGCGAAAATGCACGTGGACGCGGTTCGCCTGGCGCAGGCGTAAGGGAGGCGGCACGATGAAGATTACCGACGTGAAGGCCCTGACAATGGACGCCTTCCGCACCAACTGGACGTTTATCAAGGTGGAAACGGACGAGGGCCTGCACGGCTGGGGCGAGGCGAGCCTGGGCACGCGGGAAAAGGCGCTGGAAGGCTGCGTGGAGGACCTCAGGCGGCACGTGGTGGGGCGCAACCCCATCGATATCGAGAAGATGCTGTTTGAGGTCTACCGCGACTCCTACTGGAAGGGCGGCCCGGTGTTCCTCTCCGCGCTCAGCGGGATTGAGATCGCGCTTTGGGATATCGCGGGCAAGTTTTTCAACACCCCGGTGTGCAACCTTCTGGGCGGCCGCGTGCGGGATCGGGTGACGATGTACGCCAACGCCTGGTTTACCGGCGCGCGCACCCCGGAGGATTTCGCACGCAAGGCGAAGGAAACGGCCGCGCTGGGCATCCGGGCGCTCAAGTGGGATCCCTTCGGCAAGGCGCACATGACCCTGAGCCTTGCGGAGATGGAGCAGGCGGTGGCCTGCGTGGGCGCGGTGCGCGACGCCGTGGGCCCCCGTGTGGAACTGCTGATCGAGTGCCACGGGCGCTTCAACCCCTACACGGCCATTGAGGCGAGCCGCCAGCTGGCGCCGTTTCACCCGATGTTCATGGAGGAGCCGGTGCCGCCGGACAATCTGGACTCGCTGGCCCGGGTGCGCGAGCGCGCGCAGGTGCCCGTCGCCGCCGGAGAACGGCTCTACGGCAAGTACATGTTCCGCGACGCGCTGCACAGGGGCGCGCTGGACATCGGACAACCGGATATCTTCCATACGGGCGGCATTCTGGAAAGCAAGAAGATTGCCGCGATGTGCGAGGCGGATCACATCCCGGTGTCGTTCCACAACCCTTCCGGGCCGGTATCCAACGCGGCCATCCTGCAACTGGCGGCCTGCGTGCCCAATTTCCTGATCCACGAGATCATGCTGACGGACGGCTCCTTCCGCTTTGACGTGTCGGACGAGAACGTAGTGTACGAAAACGGCGATATCCTGATCCCGGAAAAGCCGGGGCTGGGGATTGAGGTCAACGAGGAAGCCGTGACCGCGCGCCCCTACGTGCCCCGGAACCTGCGGCATTATACGGGGACGCTGACGGATATCCGTCCCGCGGACGATACGGTTTTCTATTTTCAGGGGTTGCGAAAGTAACCGACGGCGGCCTCCCCGCCGCCGCGCACAAGCCCGGGCGTCCGAACAGCCCGAAGGGCGACGCGGTGGGCGACGGGGAGCGCCTGACGGAGATCGGCAACCGGCGCCCCCGGCAGGCTTGCCTCGGGAAACACGGATATGCGTTTCCCGCGACGCGCGCGCCGGGCGGCGTGCCGGCTGGCGCGCGGACGAACGCCGCCCGGCGGCGCGGCCCGGACAGACAGGGAGCGATACCCACGGCTGTTTTTACCGCCGAGGAACGGACCGCCGCGCTGCGCGCGGTGGACGCAGTCATTCGCAAATGCGAAAAGGCGCAGGAGAAATTCCCGGAGGGAAACGCCCGCCATACGCTGCTGCGCAACCGCCTGCAGGCCGTGCGCATTGCCAGGGCGCTGATGGAAGAAGCGCTGGGCGACGCGTGAGGCTGACGGGGGACGGGCTGGAGGCGCGGTTGGAACGACTCACAAGCCGGTTCGGGACGGATGTCCCGGGCCGGCCTTTCTCGGAAAGCCGCCGGACGGAAATCGTGCCGCCGAACGCCGGACTGGCTGGGAGCGCGGCCGCGCCCGTGCCCGCGAACCCCGCAGCGGCCATGTCCCCTGTAAGGGTGCGGCCGCGCCCGTGCCCGCGAACCCCGCAGCGGCCATGTCCCCGGTAAGGGTGCGGCCGCGCCCGTGCCCGCGAACCCCGCAGCGGCCGGGCCTCAGCAAGGGCGTGGCCTTGCCCGTCCCCGTCGTGCCGCCGGAACATGGCAAACGCCGGCCCAAACCGTTTGGGCCGGCGCCGGGCTGTTCAAGAACCCATGCAATCCGTAGTGCCGTTCGCCGCATCGCCTTTCAGGCTGTTCGCTCGCTATGGAAAAACGCTTCAATATGAGGGTTTTGCCCTTGACCCCCTTCCGCTGCGGCGGGGGGTTTTCGACAGTCTGGCGCCGGCCCAAATCGCTTGGGCCGGCGCAGCTTTACCCTGTGCTTCAGTGGAAAAAACGGTCGTTGGAGGGTCGTGTTCGCTCGCCTTTGCCAAACACGGCCCAAATTTCCCGAAGCATCCTGCGCCGGTGCGCGATGCCCATGGCGACCAGGCGGTGCGCCCAGAAGGCGGGCATGAACACCAGCCGCCAGCCGGCCGCCGGGTAGCGGTCGCACATGAAATCCCGCCCCGGAAACATGCGCCGGAACAGATAGCCCAGCCGACCGCCGTACCGGCGCAGACCCTTTTGAACGTTGTAGGCCATGATCCCTTCCACCGAGCCGAAAGAGCCCGCGCACAGGATGGCGTCGGCCAGGTCGCGCACCCGGGGGTTCGCCGTCGGCGTTCCATGGAACCACAGGGCGATCAGCGCCTGCACGTTCTCCTCAAAGGTCAGGAGATCGAAGCGTTTGAGCACATCGCGGAGGTAAGACCGGTCCGGCCCGGCGCCTTCCTGAAACAGGCAGACGTCCAGCACCTGCCGCACGCCCACGCCCGCGCGGATCAGATGCTTGGCCAGGTGCATCAGCAGATACAGGTATTCGTCCTCGCGCGACCAGCGCGGAGCGCCTTCTTCGGTGCGAACCCGGCCTTCCAGATAGCGGGCCAGCCCCTCAAACTCATGCCCGCGCGACACAAGCGCCCGGTGCATCTCCACGTGCAGGCCGCTTTGGTTGGAAAACCCCGCGTGATAGGAAAGCCCGTAATCGTCGGCCGAATAGCCGAGGCCTTCCATCACCCGCGTGACGGCGGGCAGGTCCATGTGGGGCACATAGTAGTCCAGGTCCGCCGTAACCCGGTAGCTGGATTGAGGGTACAGGTCCTTAAGCGCGATGCCTTTGAGGGGCATAAACCCGATCGCGGCCTCGCGGAGCGCCGCCTGCACGCGCAGGTGCTCCTGCCGCAGGAGCAGATCGTACAGATAGTTCTGCTGAATGTCGCGCGTCCAGGCGGCGAGGGTCGCGGGGTCCGCCCCCTCCCACCGCAGCGCGTCAAACACCAGCACCTGCAAGCCGTGCGCTTTGGACAGCCGGTACAGCGCCGCCATATCCTCTCCGGCGGCCGGCTGTTTCGGGCCGTGGCGGAGTACGCTGTTGACGCAGGCAAGCATCAGAGCTTGCGGGCGCTTCCGCGCTTCCCAGGCTTGGGGGGTCTGCGTCTCCGCTTCATGTCCGTTCATGCGAACCCTTCCTGCTAGCGGCGATGGAAACCAGCTTCAGCAGCGCCTTTCGGAAAAACTTCCGCCGGATCAGCCGCACATAGGCCCGGTACAGCGGATGCCGCACCGAGAAACCGAAGCGCTTTTTCTCGACCCTTTCGACGACCCCGATGATCTGTTCCGCCGCGATGCCGGTTTCCACAATCCACTGATGATCCCCAAGCAGGGCGCAGCCGCTCGCGGTGATCGCGTGGATCCTGTGCAGCGCCACGTCTCCCCCGGCCCTGCGGTACAAAACAACGTCGCCCCGGCGGATGCGCGTGGGCGCGGTCAGCAGCACCGCGTCCGTTTTTTCGTCCAGCAGCGGCAGCATGCTGGTCCCCCGGATGCGAAGCCTGATCCGCGCCCCGCTTCGCAGGATGGCCTCCACCCGGCCAATCTCCCGCTTCAGGGAAATCACTTCCACGCTCATGCGGGGTTCGCCTCGGGCCATGCCTTTACCAGATCAACGGCCGCGCAGGGCGCGTTCACGCAGCCGTATTCCGAGGCCACGCAGTGCGTGAGCACAGCCTCGACCAGCGCGGCATACGCCTTTACTTCCGGTTCCGTTTCGGGATAGGGGATCTGGTGGATCAGCCGGTAGAAGCTTTCCTTCCGGTTGAGCGGCCGGCGGCTGTTGGCGGCCGCCTGCCGGAGAAACACCAGATGCCGCACGGCGACATGATCGTTCACGCACAGGTTTTCCTTGCCGCACCACGGCGTGCCGTAGGCCAGGATCCGCCCGCCGTCGATGAGCACCATCGGCTTGTCCCCGTTGATGATTCGGGCTCCCGGGAGCATGCGCTGGCAGTGTCTGCCCAGCGTCGTTTTGCCGATGCCGCTCTTGCCCAGCAGCAGGTAGCCTTCGCCCGCGATGTCCAGCGCGACGCTGTGGATCAGCAGGCAATCGCGCGGGAGCAGCGCCTTTTGAACCTTGCGGCACAGCAGCGTAAACTCGCCGGAGGCGCGGTCGCCCGCGGGCTGCGGCCAACGCCGGACTTCCTCGCCTATGTCCGCGTCCGTGATCACGATGCGCTGGGCGTCGGGCTTGTCCGGCACGATAAACGCCGCGCAAAGCTGCCGGCAGCGCTCGCTGGCTCCGTGGATTTCCAGGGGGATGCCGCAGACGCTCAGCGTGAACATGCGTCCGGCTCCCCGATGATCCCCAGGCGTTGCAGCTTGTCCACAAAATCGGTGAAAACGGCGCCGCTCTCGGCAGGCGTGGAGCCGAAACGCGCCGCGAAGGCTTCGATCACCTCGCCGTCCGGAGCGCCGGCCTGCAGCTGTTCAAAGAGGAACGCCGCCTCGTCGTTGATCCTGTAGAGCCCCGGACGCTTCTGGAACTGGTTGCCCAGCGGCACGATCACGGGGTTTCCCGCGATCACCTGCAGCATGTACCCCGGGTTTACCTTCATACCGTCCTCCGGCCCGACGGACGCGGGCCATTTCATGTCGGTCGAACAAACGCGCCGGAAACGGGCGGGTGCGCCGGACGGCGCGGTTTGGGCGCGCGCGGGAACCGGGAAAAGCGCCAAAAGGACGGGGCGATTCGCGGGCTCCGTCCGCCGGGTTGCGGCGCTTCTGCGAGCGGCGGGCTGTCCCGCTCGGAAAACCGGACGGACCGGCGTGCCGCCGCAAGAAAAAAGCCCTCAGGGCACCCCACGGACGGGCGCGGGATGCCGCGCGGCAAAGGAAACCTGAGCGCCTGCTATGCTTGTATCGGAGAGCCGCGCAGCGGGGCGGCAACGCTCCTGCGCGCGCTACCACTTGCGCGACGCCCGAAGCGCTGCCTCTCCGGCCGCACGGCCCTCCGATGGCCTGTTTTTCGCATGATTACCAGGGCTCTCCGCCGGGAGGAGCCGGTGAGGACGTGATCACATCTTCCGACTGAAACTCCACGAATTCGATCTCAGCTTGTCGCATACTTCACCTCCTCACCGCTGTTCCGGTTTGCTTCTCAAACGTTTTCAACCGGGCGCCCAAGAAACCGGCTGGGGTGGGAAACGTCGGGTTTTCATGACAGGCGGGATACTCAACCGCCGCCCTGCGAGAAGCGGAGCATAGAGCTAGAGGTATTATAATCTCTCGGCCTATGGGTGTCAAGGAAAAACCTGTGACAGGATGTAAATAATGCATATTGCTCAAACCGTTTTCGGGCAACGCTTTCGACGGTTTCAAGGCCCGCTTCGGCGCGCCCGGACGGCGGCGCGGACGGGCAACGCGCGGGCGAGGCGAAACCGGCGGCGCGACGCGCCCCGGACATCGCGCGGGATTCGCCCGGGGCTCGCTCCGAAGCGCCTTGCCGCCGCGAGCACGTCACCCGGCTACGGTACCGCGCACGGCCGCGGACCGGAAACAAGACCCCGCGGGCAGCCGCACCCTGGCGCAAAGGCGGATACGGGCCCGAAGCCCGGCCTGGCAAGGCTTGGCGCCCACCCTAGCGTTCGCGGCGGACATGCCCGTCCTCCACGCGGTAGACCCGGTCGCAGCGGCGGATGGTCGTCAGGCGGTGGGCAACGATGATCAGCGTTTTCTCGCCCGCCAGCGCGTTCAGGGCGTCGATGACCGCCTCCTCCGTGGGGGTATCCAGGGCGGAGGTAGCCTCGTCCATCACCAGCACGTCCGGATCGTCGTACAGGGCGCGTGCGATGGCGACGCGCTGGCGCTGCCCCTGGGACAGCCGCACGCCGTTTTCGCCGACGCGCGTATCCAGCCCTTCGGGGAGCGATTCCACGAACGCCCTGAGCTGCGCGCGTTCCAGGCACTGGCGGACCCGCCCGTCGTCGATCAGCTCCTCGGGGATGCCCAAGGCGACGTTTAGGCGGATGCTGCCGTCGCAAAGGGATATGGTCTGGGAGATGTAGCCGACCATGGTGGCCCACCACGCGGGGTTTTGGTGAATGTCGATCCCGTCCGCGAGAACCTGCCCCTCCCCGGGGGCGTACAGTCCGAGGATGATGTCGATCAGCGTCGTTTTGCCAGACCCGGAGGGACCGACCAGCGCGACCGATTCCCCCCGGCGCACGGTGAGGCTGGCCTTCTCCAGCAGGGGCGCGGGGGCGTCGTCAAACGAGAATCCGACGTTCAGAAGCTCGACGGAAGTCAGCAGGCGGGGGTGCTCCTGCTCCGGCTTTTCGGGCGTTGGCTTGCCCGGCCCGCAGAGGCCGTTTCCGGCGCAGATATCATGCACCGCGGCGACCGCCGGCTGGTAAAACGTGACGGCGTTAAGCGCCGAGGCGGTCTGCTGGAACAGGGGGATCAGCCGCGTGGCCGCCAGCGCGAAGGTGGCAAACAGCGGCAGGTAGCTTTGCGTGTCGCCGCCCAAGCCGATCAGCAGCGCCGCGAGGGAGAAGAAAACCGCCATGCTGAACGTTTCGATCACCAGCTTCGGGATCGCCTGCCAGGTCATGTAGCGGGAATGCGCGTCCGCGGTATGCCCCGAAAACTCCGCATACCGCTGCACAAAAAAGCCGCGGCGGTTTTTTACGATCGTCTCCTTCACCGCGCCAAGCGCCTGATACACCCATTTGATGGCCCCGGTATAGGCGGCGTTATACTCGCCCGCGCTGTGTTTCACGTTTTGGCGGATGTACCGGTGGATGACGAGCAGCATGGCGCTCAGCAGCGCGACCAGCGCCAGCGTGACGGCCCAGTTGGTGCTCAGCAGAACCGCGACGATGCATACGCCCACCGTGAGCGCCGAAAACGCGGACATGAGGCTGTCCAGCAGCGCGAACAGCTTGGCGACCTGCACCACCAGCAGGTGCTGGAGCTGCGCGCTGGAATGCGTCGTGTGATAGCGGTACGGCTGGAGGATCACTTTTTCAAACAGCGCGCGGGACAGCTCGGCGTTATATCGGCCGATGAGCTTCGCCTGACGGCGCTGCAGCCCGAAGCGCAGCAAGCCGCGGAGCAGAAAGATCGCCGCGATGCCGACCGCGAACACCGCCAGAAACTGCCGGGGCGTCGGACAGCTGAGGAGCCGGAAGATCATCAGGATGTTCGGGTGCCCGTAAACCGCGTCGGGATTCAGCAGCAGAAGCATGAACGGCGCCATGAGCGCGACCACCAGCGAATCCAGAATGGAACAGCAGGCAAGGCCGGCCAGCAGCGCCAGCAACCCTTTCTTCTGACCGCGCGTGAAGATCCGTCGGAATTTGCGCAGGACGTCCAGCAAGCCCAATCACTTCCCGTTCATCGCCAAACCGTACGCCCAGTATACCATGGCCGGGCCGCTTTTCAAGCGTCGCGGCAGAGGTTCCCTCCGGCCGGGGTCGCGCGGGGCATACGGGCCGGAAACCGGCGGACAGCGCCGCCGCGAACGGCGACGGCTGAAACGGCTTTCCGCTGCAAGCCGGTTTCCCGCACAGGAAGGCGCGGCCGTTCCCACGCGGCAGGGCAATGGCTGTCACGAAAACCTGCCGCGCCCGCGAAAACCCGCTAGAAGCGTACCAGACGGTCGACTGGCGGCGGCAGGCAGGCAGGCAACTCCGCAGGATAGGTAACCAGATTCAGGCTGCGCTCAACCGCCCGGCCGCCTAAAACCCCCAGCGGACGGCTTTCCGCCCGGCAGGTTTCACAGTCCGCGCAGGGGCTTACGCTCAGCACCACGCGGGGCGCGTAGAGGCTCACGGCCAGATCGGCCGGAAAACCCTCCGCAAGGCCGGCGGGCGGGATGCAGCACTCAACGCGCCGCACCCCCCAGCGCGCAAGCAGCGGATACGCGCCAAGGATCGAAGGCGTCTGCCAGTGCGTTTTCAGCTGGGCGGGCGGCGGGGCGTACACAAGGCGCGCAGGCCGGCCGTCCGGCGCGGTCACGTTGCGCGCGGGCTGATCCGCGCCGGTCAGGAACCCGGCGATGCGGGGGTCGGTATCCTGCCCGGCCAGCAACACGCCCGCGCACAGCGTAACCGGCGTGCCGGCCAGCGCCCGGGCGCAGCAGGCCAGCGTGCCCCAGTCGTTGAGGGACAGCTCCAGCCCCTCGCACGGGATCCGCCGCAGCCTGCGCAGCAGGGCGCCGAGCAGCGCCTCGTCGCGGGGGCGGAGCGGGGGCAGCGCCAGCGTGACGGGCGCGTGGAGCGGCAGGCGCTCCGCCCAGTCCCAGGCCGCCCTGCGGCAGGTGGGATGGCCGACGTACCCCCGCGTCCCGCGCGGCAGGCCGGCCAGTTCGTCCGGGGTTTGAACCCAGCGCGCTTCGGTCACGGTTCCGCCTCCCGGTAATAGCAGTGGCACTCCGTACCAAAACAGGAGCGGTACAGCGCGGGATACCCGTCCGTATCGGGCTGCCGCCTGCATTCCTGTAAAAAACGGAGCATGGAGAGCCGGTGGGCAAGCGGCGTGCCGCGCCCGCCCAGCTTGCCCACGCCCACGCCGCCGCCGGCCAGCTCGGGCATACGGCAGGCCGCGCAGGGCATGCCGCCGGGGCGCAGGCCCCAGGCGTCGCAGGCGAGGGCGGTAAACGTCGTATCAAACGTAGGGACGGTGCGGCGCGCCCCGCCGCCGGACGGATCGGCCCGGTAGCCCACGCCGTGGTAACAGCGGCACAGCCCGTCAATCAGCGGGCAGAGATCGCCCATCACCATCGCCTCGCCCTCCATGCCGGGCACGGCGGCCAGGATCAAACCCATCTCCCGCGGGCTCAGGCTGCGGGGGAACACGATGCGCCCCGCGCCCAGGCCAGCCCACAGCCGCGCCGTGTGCCGGTTAGTGCACACGGCCAGCAGCGATACCGACAGCCTGAGACCCACGCCCGCTTCCCGCAGCGCCGTCGCCAGCCCCGGATCGCTCACATGCAGGCCCGTGCCGCCCGCCGCCTCAAAATACCGGGCCGTATCCAGCACAAGGGGATACTGCGGCGGGGTATAGCGCGCGTTGAGGGTCAGGAAAACCGGCAGGGAAAGCTGCCCCGCCCGCCGGACCAGCGCGGCCAGCGCGTCCCGGCTTTGCAGGTTGGCCAGCCCCTGCCGGCGGTTCATGCTGTCGTGGCTGCCGTATCGTTCCCGCCAGGAGGGTTCCAATAGCCCGCAGTAGACCTCGCCCGCGCCGGCGTCCCGCAGGGCGGATAACTCCCCGGCATTTTGCGCGGGCGCGGCCAAGCGCATGTTCACAGGCACCGCAGGGTCACCTCGCAGGCTTGGTTGTTCAGGGCTTGCAGTTGCCCGCTCAGCGCGGCCAGGTCCGCGCCCTCGCCGGTCAGGTGGGCGCGGCAGGCGGCGTCGGGCAGGCGCGCCGCCAGAGGCGTCCACGCTTCCATCAGCGGCGTAATGGCGGCGGATACCCTTTCCCACGCGGCTTCACAGGCGCGCGGCAGAGGCGCGGGCAGGGGCCCGGTCACCCCCGCGGGGCACAGGCGGCTGCCGGGGTAGAGCATCAGGCGGGACAGCGCCGCCTTGGGGGAAAACAGCCCGTTGGCGTGCAGGACGCGCACCTGCTCCCGCAGGGCGGGCAGGGTGATCTCCGGGTGCCAGAGGATGTACCCCACGTGCGCCAGAATGCCGGCCTCCCCAAGCCGGGCAACGGCACGCAGCACGGCCGGCGGGTCCAGCGGCTTGCCCCAGCGGCGCAGCGTGGCCGGGTCCAGGTTTTCCAGCCCCAGAAACACCCGGCACAGCCCGCCCGCCTTCAGCCCCGCGAAGCGCGTCGCCTGGTCCGTCGCCGCGGCAAGCGTCGCGCCCCGGAGTTCCAGCGAGAAGGCCGCCCGCACACCCAGCCGGTTCAGGTTCGCGCAGAGGGCCTCCGCGCGTTCCACCGTTCCAAAATCATCGTCCACAAACTGGAAAACCGGCAGAAAGCCGCCCGCCCGCGCGCGCCGCGCGAGGAGCGCCATCTCGTCGGCCACCGCCGGGATGGGCCGCTCCGCCCGAATCCCGTAAGGCGGAGGCAGGCCCGGCGTGGCGCAGAACAGACAGGCGCCGGCGCACCCGCGCGACGCGCGCAGGCAGATGACCCCGCCCAGCGACAGGTAGCTTTCCAGGCGCGGCCGGAGGGGCTGCGGCCAGTCGCCGGGGGCCAGGGGAGCCTCGTCCAGCAGGACGCGCGCCCGCGTTTCGCCGCGCACCACGCGGGGCAGGACGGTTTCGCCCTCGCCGCGGACCAGCGTGACGCGCCGGGGGAAAAGCGCCTCGCACCGCGCCGTCGCCGTGGTTACCAGCAGGCCGCCCATGATCAGTTCCGCGCCCGTATCCGAAAGCTTCACCAGCAGGCGTTGAGCGTCCGCGACCTCCGAAAGGCACATCAGGGTGATGCCGACATGGGTCGGGCCGTACGCGCGCACCGCGTCAAGCGTATCCCGCCCGAGGCGGCGATCCAGCTCGCGGTCGAAAATCTCGCAGGCGATGCCCTCCCGCGCAAGCTGACCTGCCAGCGATTCCAGCCCCAGCGGCTCCTGAAACTCGAGGGCATCGCGGGCGCGCGGGCGCAGCAGCGCGACGCGGGCGCTCATGAAACCGCCTTCGCCCGGCGGCCGGTGAGTGTCGCCCGTCGGTATCCGGGCGCTGGAACCGGGTGGGTTTCACGGCGCAAGCGGGATTGCGCCGCGCCTGCCCGTCCCTTTGCCCGGCCCGGCTGCGGGCATGCTTCGGTTTCCGGGTTGGTTATGCGGCCCGGCCGGGATTGCGCCGCGGCATTCGGGACGGTCCGTAACGGTCGCATCCTCTTCCCCCCCGTCGCGCGCGGCCGGTCAGGCCGCGCTGCTTTCCTTGCGCTGCGCCAGCAGCGCCTCAAAATAGGCAAGCAGCTCCCGCACGTCCCGATCATCGTCGGACAGGGTGCGAAGCTGCGCCATCAGCCTTTCGGAGGGGTCGGGCTCGGAAAGGAGGGCGTCCAGATCCAGCCCGGCGTTCGCCGTGTCCGGCGCCATGCCCACCGCGCTTTCCTCCATGCGCATGTAAAGGATGTTGTAGCACAGGGTTTCGATCATGGAATCGATCTGTTCCGTGGTATACTTTTTTTCTTTCAGGATGCTTTCGAAAATCTGCGCGTCCATGCCCGCCGCGTCCATGAGCTCGCCGGGGCTCAGGGACAGCGCGTGGCCCGCCACCAGCAGGTTGATCAGGCTTTCCGCCTGGTTGCCCTTGGTTTTCAGGTTGATGGCGAAATAGAGCGTCAGGGCTTCCTCGTATTGCCCCAGCTGCATCATCGCCAGGCCGACGTTGTTCATGGCCCAGCAGGACTTGAGCATGTCGCTTTTGTATTTTCGATAGTAGTCGTACACGCCCTCATAATCCGCCTGCCCATAAGTCTCGCTGAGCGTGTTGAACCGCGTGCTGGAAAGCTTCTCGGTGCCCAGATCCTTGGCGAGCGCCTCCGCCTTTTGCAGGTAGGGGCTCAGCTTTTCGGTAAGCACGGCCGGCTTGGGCGTGGTCGTCGGCTGAGCGGGCTTGTTGCTGTTGACGGCGTTGACGATGCCCGATATGACGCCCACCGCGATCAGCAGTACGATCAGGTATGCACACCCGTTGCGTTTCATGGCGCACCTCTTTCACACGTCCGGGAGGGGGAACACGGGGCAGCCGTCGGCAGTCATCCTTGCGGCGCGCGGAAGCGTCCCGTCGCCATGCGGCGGGAGCCCTACTTCGCGCGCAGCTTGAGCAGCCCCTGAAAATAGGCAGACAGTTCCCGCACGTCCAGCTCCGTATCGCCTAAGGCTTTCAGCTGGGCCAGCAGCAGGTCGGCGGGATCGTCCGGGGCCAGCAGCGCGTCCGCGTCCGGCGAGGACGGGTTGGGCTTCACGCCCGCGCCCACGGCGGGCTCTTCCATGCGCATGTAGAGGATGTTGTAGCCCAGCGACCGGACCATCGAATCCACATAGGCCGTGTTTTCGTATTTCTTCGCCAGCCTTTCGCGAAACAGGGTGGGCGTGACATCCACACTCTGCAATAGCGCCTTGGGGCTGAAGCCCATCGCGTGCCCCGCCACCAGGAGGTTGAGCAGGCTCTCGGGCAGGCTTTCCCCGGCGGCAAACTGAATGGCCATATACAGCACCAGCGCCTGCTCGTTTTTCTGCTGATGCAGCATGACCAGCCCCACGTTGTTGAGCATCCGGCAGGACCGGTTCATGAGGGACTCGTTGACAAGGTAGTACCCGTAAGCGGTTCCGTAATCCTGCCGCAGATAGTATTGGCTGAGCTGGTTCATCATCTCGGCGTCCGGTGCCTGGGTATCCAATTTCGCCGACATCTCCAGGGCTTTTTGCCGGTACTCCGCCAGCGTGCTCTTCGCGGCTGCCGCCGCTGTGGCCGCTTCGGTCGCCGTGGGCTTGGCCGTGGGCTTGGCTGTGGGTGTGGCCGTGGGCTTGGCTGTCGGCGTGGCCGTGGGCGTGGCCGTGGGCGTGGCCGTCGGGGTGGCCGTGGGCGTGGCCGTGGGCGTGGCCGTCGGGGTGGCCGTCGCAGTGGGAACGGCAACGCCTGCTTTCCGGGCCGAGGCGATCCGGATGGCGGTATCCGCCCCGACAACGCCGGAAAGGGTTTCGTATGCCTTGGCAAGGGTTTTTTCATCCCTGGGGGCGGAATCCGTCGGCGTTGGCGCCAGCGCGGGCGCAGCCGCGTCGACGGGCGCCGCGGCCGTCGCGATGGTGGCCGAAGGCTCCGCGGTACCCGTGGCGTTGGGCTGCGGGCGGTTCACCAGGGCCATGACGCCCAAGGCCGCCAAGGCCAGCAGACAGAGCCAGGCCATGATCCTGAGAACCGTCTTGAGTTGCATCGTGCCGTTCCTTTCCAAACCTCA
Source organism: Clostridiales bacterium (assembly GCA_012517815.1). GTDB lineage: Bacteria > Bacillota > Clostridia > Christensenellales > Aristaeellaceae > CAXXOK01. The sequence goes on along the minus strand of JAAYUF010000072.1, from coordinate 3,778 downwards.
TTACCGGTGCTGTCGGTCAGGGGCGGGGCGCTTGGGCAAGCGGCGGGCGAAACCGTCAGTGCACCGGCACGCAGCTGCACACGCTGCCGCCCTGGCTGTTGCAGCTGCAGCGGGGCTTCACGTAGCTGTCGCAGCTGCAAACGGGCACGGTGTTGCAGGTGCACACGGTGTAGGTGACCACGTCGGCGACGGTCTTGTCGCCGGAGTAGATCGCGCCTTCGCCCTCGTTATCCTTGGCGAAGAAGGTGCGCATCCCGGGCTTGACGATCTCCTGGCCGTCGACGATGATCTTGACCTCGGGCTTGGGCAGTTTCGCGCTGCCCTCTCCGGACTGGATACGGTCATTGCTCATGCGGGGCCTCCTTTCCGTCCTCGAAAACCGATACTTCCCGGTACTCCAGCCGCCGGGTCAGCTGGCGCAGGGTCAGGGCGCGCGTAATCCGGCAGCGGTCGCTGCCCCGGTGCGCGCCGGGGTCGCCGCCCGCGATGAGCTTGGCGGCGCAATCCCCCGCACAGTGCCATTTGCAGAAACAGTCCCGGCAGTAGGGCATGTTTTCCACCGTCAGCCGGGAAAGGCGGGCGAGCCTCTCCCCGTCGAAGGCGAAGCGGCCCGTCTGCGGGTCGAACCGGCCGAACAGGAAGGGGTCCGCCCGCGGGTCCTCGGGCGTGCACACCTCGTAGCAGGCGGTGGCATACCCTTCGGCCGTTACGGTAAAGGCCCCGTCGCTCACGGCGCAGAAGCTGCCGGCCAGCAGCCTTTGCCTGGCGGCGCTGAACACGAGCGCCGGCGCGCCCGGCGGCAGGGCGTCCTCGGCGCGCAGGAAACGCCTAGCAAACTCGTCCATGTCCGGCGTCTGCTCCCCGGTGATCAGGCAGCGGCCGCACTCCCAGGCGGGCTCGATGTGGAGCTGGTCGCACTTGGGGTAATGCGCGGCCACGTACCCGACGATCTCCTCCAGCCGGCGGATGCTGTCCACCGTGAGCGTCGTGCGGATGCCAAAGGAGACGCCGGCTTCCTGCAACCGCCGCAGCGTGCGGTCCACCAGCGCGAAACTCCCGCCGCCGTCCGCCATGGGGCGCTGGTGATCCTGCAGATCCGGCAGCCCGTCAAAGCTGATGTTGACCGCCTGAAAACGGGCGATGAGGTAATCCAGCTGCTCCTCGCCCAGCACGCCGTTGGTGGCGACGGAAAAACGGCACTCCAGGCCGTGCTTTTCGGCCTCGTCCTGCGCGTACTCGCACAGCGCCGTAAGCTCCGCAAAGGCGGTGAAAGGCTCGCCGTTGCCGTGGAAACTGACGGCGAAGCACGTTTCCCCGCGAGCCTGCGCGTTTTCCCGCACCAGATCGATGGCGGCCCGGCCCACCGCCGGGTCCATGCGGTGGCGCTGGCCCGCCGCGGCCGCGTAGCAGTAGCGGCAGCGCAGGTTGCAGCCGTCCGACGGGAACAGCGTCACGTGGGTGGGCCGGAACGTCCGGTTATAGGGGGCGGGCGTTTCGGCCTCGTCAAAAAAACGGTGCGGGCGAAGCAGATCGATGACGTCGTTTTCCTCCCGCGTGAGCGTAAACCCCGACAGGTGCCGCCGGACGGCTTCCATGCCCGCCTCGTTCAGGCGCGCGATGGCGTCCTGGAGCGGCGCGTACAGGATAAAGCCCTGCTCGTCTTGCAGTTCAAACAGCTCACCCGATATTTTCATAGACGGACACCTCGACGCGGTTGTGCAGATAGCCGGCCTTCCCCAGCGTGACAAAGAACATCGCCGTATCGTACTCGTTGCCAAGCGCGGCGGCCATCTCCGCAAGGGTGTGGGTTCCGTCGGCCATGCGCAGCAGCTGCGCGCCGAGCCGGTTGACCTGGAAGACGAGCTGCCCCGCCTGCCGGACGTCCGCGCCCGTGGCCGTCGCCGACAGGGTCAGCCCGGCTTTCAGTTTGGGCCCCACGCAGCAGAAATCCTCCAGCGCGTCGCTCAGGGCGGTTTTGCCGAACCCCAGCCCGCAGGCGATCACCAGCCCGGCCGTCCCTTTGAGGAAATCTCTTCGGTTCATGGGCGATTCTCCTTCCGCTTCTTCCGGTACAGCCTTACGGCGGGGATGAGCAGCGCCGGGCTGGCGGCGGCCAGGCCGCAGGCCGACATACAAAACAGGTGCAGGCCGTAGCACTCCGTGGCGGAAAGCTGCGGCAGAAAAACCGTGGCGTCGCGGTACCAAAGCGCGGTCAGCGGCCCGACCGCACAGCGCAGATAGGCAAACACCCCCGCCGCAAACAGCGCCCCAACCGCAAGCGAGAGGAGCAGCGCCGTTCGCCGCTCGCCCCGGTACAGCCCCGGCCGGAGGAAGCGCGCGGCCTGCCACGCGATCAGCGGCGAAAAGGCGACGACCTCCAACAGCAGCGCCGCGCGGATGAGCAGCGAAAGCCCGTCCCACACCCCGTAGCGGTACACGGCGCACCCGAGCCGCGAAAGCGGCGCAAACAGGGCGTCCAGCAGGCAGGGTGCCAACAGCAGCGCCACCGGCAGCGCAGCCAGCATCGGCACGGCGACGCGCAGCAGCCGCCCGCGAAGCTCCGCCAGATGGCCCGACAGGGGCATATCCCGCCCGCCGGGGATGTCCGGGCTAGGCATGCCGTTTCTCCATCAGGCCCAGCCAGAAGACCGAGCCCTCGAACAAAAGCCAGAACGGCAGGGTGGCCATCAGCAGCGTGACCATGTCCTGGGAAGGCGTGACGATCGCCAGGAGGATCAGCGCGCCCAACACCACGCGCTTGCGGTTGGCGCGCAGGCTTTGGGCCCTTACCAGCCCCATGCGGTGCAGCAGGGTGAGCGCCAGCGGCAACTCAAACAGGGCCGCGACGATCAGGATCAGGGTTTCGCAAAACAGCAGATAGTCCAGAAGCGAAATGCGCGGCTCAAACCGGTCGCGCAGGATGGACAGGAGCATGGCCAGCGCCTTGGGCAGCAGCACGCAGCGCGCCAGCGCGCCGCCCGCCAGGAACAGCCCCAAAGCCCCCGCCGACCACAGGAGGCCGCGCGCACGGCGGCGCAGCGCAAACCCGAGCAGCAGAAACAGGCAGACCGTCAGGCTGCAAAGCGCCGCCAGCAGCAGCCGGGCCAGGAACGCCTCGCCGACCGTCTTTTGGTAAAGCCCCCCGACGTCCCGCGCCATGGTGGCCAGATCCTCCATCAGGAACGGGGCGAGCGCGTAAAACAGCCCGAAGAAGGCCGCAAACCCGAGCGCCGCCCACACCGCCGCCTGCCGGTAACGCTTCCACAGGCGAAGCAGGGCTGCGATCATGCGCCCGGTTCATCCCCGGCCGGGGGAGCGGGCTTCGGGGCCGTGTCCTGCGCTGCGTCGGGGGTCTGCGCCGTGTCCGGCGCCTGCGCTGCGCCTGGGGTCTGCGCCGTGTCCGGCGCCTGCGCTGCGTCGGGGGTCTGCGCCGTGTCCGTTTCCTGCGCCGCGGAAGCCCCTTCCCCCGAGAACGCCTTTTTGAACTCCGACAGGGCCTTGCCGATGCTGGCGCCGATGGCGGGCAGCTTCTTGGGGCCGACGAACAACAGGATCACAGCCAGGATCAGCAGGATTTCCGGCAAGCCTAGCCCAAACATGGCGGTTTTCTCCTTTCGCCGCGAAATTGTCCGCACCTCATTTTTCTTTATCCTGTATTATACAATTGGCGGGCATCCATTTGGTGGGCAGCCAGCCCACATCGCGCTTTTTTAGCAATCCGCGGGGGAACAGCCGACCCGACGCCCCTCCCGCGGCATGGCCCGCCCGCCGAGGCTCG